>DATEFT010000842.1:0-28831 GCA_035280505.1 Blastocatellia bacterium
CAGGTGGAAGTGGTGCGGCTCTCGCTGGCGACGGAGAAACCCAAGATCTGGCAGACCTCCGATCTCAGGCGCGAGCTGAATGCCATCGAACAACCGGCCTACTAAAGCCCAATTTCTCTATTTGTGGTAATAGCAATGGAATGTAGAATTTGTCACCAATCGATCGTTTTCGTCCGAGGCTCTTTTCCTGGGCGCAGAAGGAGAACCTCGATCGCAGTTCATGAGAGCGAGGTCCCTCGGATCCTCGAAGAGATCAAAGGCGAGATCGTCATGCCGCATCCCGGCACGCAACGGCGATTGCGCATCGAACTCGAAGAGAAGCACCGTTCCGGGGCCGTCGCCGCCGACGAGATGCAGGGGATCGATGAAGACCTGATCCCACTCGATCAGTCGGATAATCATCGGATGCCGTTAGACTCGCGTAGCTGAGTCCGGCCGCGGCGGTACGGGGAGCGTCAGCAAGTTGAGGGGTCGCACACCAGCGCCTTCACTGATTCCGGTTCGCTGACGTTCCCCGCACTGTCTCGCCCGATCCGGATCCGCCTTTTCGCGCTCGATATCGATCGACCCAGCCTTCACCCCGCAACACGATCAGTGTCAGGCCTGTGACCCCTGCGGCCAGCCAGAACAGATTCAGGGCGACGCAAATTCCCAGGGAGGCCGAGAACAGCATCGAGGCCGCCGTGGTCAGGCCTTCGACCTGCTGCGAGTCTCGACCGCGAATGATCGTTCCCGCGCCGATAAAGCTGACCCCGGTCACGATCGCCTCGATGATCCGCAGCGGATCGGCCCGCGGAAAACTGGGATCCCCCCCCGGCTGAAAAAAGAGGAGCAGGGTCCCGCCGATTCCGGTCAAGAGGGCCGCGGCCCCGGCGATCAGCATATGGGTGCGAAACCCCGCCGGTTTGTCGGCCAGCTCGCGTTCCAATCCGATCAACCCGCCGAGGACGATGGCCAGGGCCACCTCTCCGATGATTTGAAGTTGTTGTTGCCAATCCATAATTCGAACCTTAAAAATCGCGGAACACGCGAAACACGCGAAATCGACGATCTTTCGCGTGTTCCGCGTGTTCCGCGGATTGAATCTGAAACCGCTTAGAACAGCAATTTCACGGCCAGTTGAATGGTTCGCCGTCCCTGTTTGTACGCCGGGACATAGCCGGTGGTGCTGATGTCGACGCCGTTGGGAACGTAGAGATTGGCATGGTTGAAGACGTTGAAGAATTCTCCACGGAACTGCAGACTGGTATCCTCGGTGAAGCGGAACCGCTTTGAGACTCCCAGATCGACGTTCCAGGAATGTGGACCGTAGAAGAAGTTGCGCCCGATCGTCGTGGCCGGGAACGCGCTGACGGCCGTCCCCGGGACGACACCGGTCGTCACGAAGTCGGCGCGGTTGAGATAGATGAACCGGTTGGGCAGAGTCGGGTCGGGCTGGCTGTCATCGAACCCGGTCTGGCTCGCGGTCGTCCCCATCGCCGCCCGCGGACAGGGCGTCTCAGCCGTCAGCGCGCCCGCGCAGTTGAAGACCGAGAAGGGCGTCCCGCTCTGGACGTTGAGAATGCCGGACAGTTGCCACCCGCCGAACGCGTTCCGCGCGATTCGGGAACCGGTCCCGCCGAAGTAGCGGTCGCCGATCTTCTCGAACGGCACTTCCCACGAGAAACTGCCGATGAACCGATGGCGCACGTCGAAATCCGACGGGCCGTAATTGAAGCCCGGATCGAACGGAGCGAGCAATCCGGTGCTGAGGCTGCCGTCGAAGGTGCCGAAGTTGTTGCCCTGCCAGGTGGCCACATTGTCCATCGCTCGCGCCCACCGGTACCGCGCGGTCATCGTCAGGCCGAGCGTCCGCCAACTGCTGTTGGCGATCTCGGCGATGAACGCATGATAGTTGGACCGCCCATCGTTGTTGAGCAGGTAGATCGGACCGAAGGCCGGGTTGAGGCGCGCCGTCGGATCCGCGCTGCCCAGAAAAGCGGCGGCCGAACCGGGCAGGTTCACGTTGTAGAGATTCGCCAGGTCGCGACCAGCGGCGCCGGCGTACTGCAGCGAGACCAGGGTGTTCCGCAGCACCTCGCGCTCCAGCGAGGCGTTCCAGAAGTGGACCTTCGGAGTCTCGAAGTCCTGATCGATGGCCCGCAGCGTCGTGGGCGGCAAGACGGCCGCTCCGGCCCCGCCTCCGAGCGGACCGAAGGGGCTGGCCGACAGCGGAACGGTTCCGATGCCGCCGGTCCCCGCGGTCAGTGAGGCGATGGCGAATCCGGGGCTCTGCTGGTAGAAGTTGGAGACGAGATTGAAGGTCCGGTCATAGGTGATTCCATAACCCAACCGCAAACTGGTCTTGCCGTCTCCCAGCAGGTCGATGGCCAGGCCGACGCGAGGCGCGACATTGTTCCAGTCACGTTCATAGAGCGTGCCGTTGATGCCGGCCGCGCCCGCCGTGGCCAATTGCCCGTTGGCCACCCCGATAAACGGATTGGGGTCAGGGCTGAGATAGAAGTTAGTGTAGTTTAGTCCGTTGCGGCTGCGCGGTGTGTCGAAGTAATCGTAGCGCAGCCCCCAATTCACGTTCACTCGCGGATGGGCTCGCCAGATATGGCTGAAGTAGAGTGAGAAATCATGCGCGCTCAGGCTGCGGTTGAAGTCCGGCTGGCTGACCGGCAGCGCAATCGCCCCGCCCGGCAGCGCTCCCTGCGGATTGACGGCCGCTTGAAAAGTGCTGACCTGACCGAGAACCAGGTTGTTCAACGCCGCCAGCGCCGTGGGGCCCAGCGTGTAGAGCCCGTTCTGGTAGGAGCCGACGCTGCGGTTGTCCTGAGTGTAGAAATAGTTGGCGCCGAAGCGGAACTGCTGCCTGCGCCACGGCCCGCTGAAATCGAGCGCCCCCTGGACCAGGTTGACCGGCCCGGTGAAGAGCGAATTCCAGGTCGGATCGAACGGCTGATCGCCCGGCAGCGCGGTCAGGAATCCGCCGAGGCTGGTCTGCGGATAGGCCGTCATCGAGAGCCGCGGCACCGGAAACAACGACCCCCCGTTCTGCATGAAATTGATGCGGTTGTAACTGCCCTTGGCATTCATGACCCAGGCGCTGGTCACATTGGTCGCCAGATTGATCAGGGCTCCGTGATTGCGTTCGCGGGCGCCGGTATTGAACCCGGCATAGGGGCTGGAAGTGAAGCCGCCCTGGAAGAGGTCGCGATACTCATAGGAGTAGCGGCCATAGATGTGGGTCTTGTCGCTCCAGGTGTAGTCCAGACGGCTGACCATCATCACGGTATCCTGCGGAGCGCCGGCGCCCGCATCGGTCGGGACGTTGTAGATCACCTGGCCGAAGGCCGGCAGCCCCGCCGGCAGCGCCGCGAAGGCATTGCCGGGCGCCGCGGCCCCGCCGGTCATGGCCAGCACGTCGCCCACCGTGAAGACCCGGCCGTTGATCGGAGCGGCCAGCGGAAAGCCGCTGAAGAAAGCGGCGGTCGCCGGCGACGAAGCGGCCAGCAGGCCCGGCGTCGGCACCAGCGCCGTGCGGTTCTCGCGGCTCCGCACCAGGTTGCCCTCGCCGTTGACGAAGAAGTAGAACCGATCCGGGAAGATCCGGCCGCCCACCGCCACCCCGAATTGGTTGGCGACCATGTGACCCTGCGGGATCCCCAGCGCGTCGTTCTCGAAACTATTGCTGGCCAGCTCGCTGTTGCGATGAAAATCGTAGAGCGCGCCGTGAAAATCGTTGCTGCCGTGGCGGGTGGCCACGTTGATGACTCCGCCGCCGACCCGGCCGAACTCCGGGCGGAAGCCGTTGGTGATCACCTGCATCTCCTGCACGCCTTCGAGCGGAATGCGTTGTCCGAGCGCGGTGGTGTAGTTGACGACGTTCTCACCTCCATCTACCTGGACGTTGTTGGCGGTCGGGCGCTGACCGTCGATGGCATAGGCTGGATCGCGTTGACCGCTGGCGGTCGCCGGATTGTTCATCGGCGTCAGGTTGGCTGAGAGGCTGATCAGATCATTGGGGTCGCGCGTCACGAGCGGCAGTTCACGAAACTGCCGGCCCGAGATCGGATCGGACAGTTGCGGGTCCTGCGAATTGACATCGACCCCGCCGCTGCCCTCCACCGCGGGACGTTCGGTGGGTGGCGGCGTCACCGACATCTGAAGCTCCAACCGTCTCCGGGCTCCCACCGTCACCTCCACCCGCTTGATCGTAGGCGCGAAGCCCGATGACTGCACGGCCACTTCATAGAGCCCCGGTTGGAGACTCGTGACCAGAAAGAAGCCGTCCGATTCGGTCGTCACATAACGCTCGACGCCCATCTGGACCGCCCTCACCGTGACATTGGCGCCGGAGATGGCGGCGCCGCTGCCGTCGGTCACTTTTCCGAGGATCTGGCCGGATTCGTTCTGAGCCAGAGCGAGACCGGAGCAGAGGACCAGCATCGAGAGCGCAACCCAAACGATCCGGATCTGCCTGTTCAAAGACTGTAATGACATCTATTCCTCCATCTTTCGCAGACTCTGAGGCACAGAGCTGCTGAAACGAGCTCCCCCTGAAGCTATTTAGGCTGGTGATAGGGAGTGATTACATTGTGGGAGAAATGTTCGCGGGAGATAGTTGTTGTGGGAGAAGCCTCCAACACGCAAAGGACGCGCCAGCCATCCGAGATCTCACCTGTCAGCGATGGATCTCACGGAACGACAGTCACATGATGTCTTCGCGGAAGAGCGTCGTGAGAGGCTCGGGACGGCCGTCGCATTCAGAATTTCGGATTTTTAACGCGCTTTATCCGATTCTATGGAGTTCGATGAGTAACGCGAAGCACGCGCGGATCGCGTGCTTCGCATCGCGCGCGTTCAATCACGCGCTCAATCAAAGGCGGGTCGTCGCTGTTTGACCTGGTCGATGCGCGCGTTCAGGGACGGCTTCAACGCGGGATCGAGTTTGAGGCATTCCCTGAAATCGCGCTCGGCCTCCGATTCCCTGCCCAGTGAGAGTAACAGCAGCCCGCGAGAGGCCCAGGCTGTGGCGCGATGCTGATCGAGCTTGAGCGCCTGATCGAAATCGGCCAGCGCCTCGGTCAGCGAGCCCTTCTCCCGGCGCGCATTTCCGCGATTGAGAAAGGCCGAGGTATAACGCGAATTCAACTCCAGGGCGCGCGTGTAATCGAGGATGGCTCCGTCGAGGTCGCGCCGGGCCTGACGCGCCGTCCCCCGGTTGTGAAAGGCCACGGCGTACCGCGGGTTGAGCGTGATCGCCTGATCGAAGTCCGAGATGGCCTGATCCAGCTCTCCTTTGTCCTGCCTCGCGTTGCCGCGGTTGTTCCAGGCCTCGGCATAATCGGATTTGAGATCGATCGCCTTCGAGCAATCGGCGATCGCTCGATCGAGCTCGCCTTTCAGATACTGCACCACGCCGCGATTGTTCCAGGCCTGGGCCAGTTCCGGATCGAACTTGAGGGCAAAGGTATAATCCTCCAGCGCGCCTTTCAGATCGCCCTGCTTCTGTCTCTCATTGCCTCGATTATAGTAGTCGGTGGCCGAACGCGCGCGCGTACTCTGGGCCCTGACCGAGACCGCCGAATCACCAACCATAACGATCAGCAGTAAACTCAAAACGTGCAGCAAAGCCTTCGGGAGAGTCATGACTTTTCTCCTTTTTGTTGTGGTTTTCGGTTGTAGGTAATGAATGAGTGGTAGGGCAAACAACCTGGATCGTCAATCGATCATGTAGTTCTGTTTCTTACTGATAACAGCGGGCAGGTTAAAGTAATCGGTCCGGATTGTCAATACAGGAGCCGTACAGAGCCCTGAATCCGAAGCCATACAGATGTAAGCCGGCGATACACCATTAACCCATTGCGCGCCACTGGCACTCGCCTTGCTACTATCCTTGACGGCCCTCATTGACGAGAGGCAGAAGAGAACACACGAGAACGGAGGGGAGTTATGCTATTCAAGTTAAAACAAAGTGGTTACTTAGTGGCCACACTCATCACTACGCTACTCTTCGCTGCGGCGGGCTCTCAAGCCCAGGCGCAGAATCCCTATCCCGGGGGATCATACTTTCAGAGAGGTAACGACGGAGCGCTCAACGGCACGTGGCGGCTTGAGCCTTCGCGCAGCGACAATGTCGATCAGGCGATCGACCGCGCCGTGCGGGGCCTGCCGGCCGATGAGCGGCAGCGACTCGATCGCGTCTTGACCAGGCGACTCACTGCTCCCGAAACCATCGCCATTGAACAGCAGGGCCGACATTTCACCATCGCCTCCAATCGCGGAAGGCAGATCAGTTTTGACGCCACCGGACGCGCCCGCAACGAGAACTCGCTGGGCGGCCGCCCCGTGCGGGTCAATGCCACGTACAACCGTGACCAGTTGATCATCAGCTCGACGGGGGATCGCGGCCACGATTACAACGTCACCTTCGACACGACCGAGGGCGGGCGTAAATTACGAGTCATCCGGCGGATCTTCAGCGATCGGCTGCGGCAGCCGGTGACGGTCGTCAGCCTCTACGACAAGACCTCGGACGTCGCGCAATTGGACCAATACCGGGGCTCTTACTACTCCAGGAACGGCAACGACCGATCCGGCTCGGGACGGAACAGCTTCCTGATCTCGAACGGGACTCCGGTGGTCGCGGTGCTCAACCGGGACCTGGACACCAAGACTCTGCGCGAAGGCGACCCGATCAGCCTGGTGGTCCGGGCGCCGCGCGAGTATGACGGCGCCGTCCTCGAAGGCACGGTGACCAACGTTGAACGCTCCGGAAAAGTTTCGGGGCGCGCGGGGATGACCTTCGACTTCGATCGGATCAGCTTGCGGAACGGCGAGAGCTATCGATTCGCGGGCTACGTCGAGAGCATTCGCACGGCCGGCGGCGAAGAGGTCAAGATCGATAACGAGGGCAGCATCCGCGACGAGGACAGCCAGACCCAGCGCACCGTCACCCGGACCGGGATCGGGGCCGCGCTCGGCGCGGTCATCGGAGCGATTGCGGGCGGCGGTAAGGGTGCGGCCATCGGCGCCGCGGTCGGCGGTGGCGCCGGCGCGGGTTCGGTCTTCGTTCAAGGTCGCGACGACCTCGAATTGAGGAACGGAGCCGAGTTCACGATCCGGGCCGTCACTCCGCGTGACGCCGAAGCCCGGCGATAACAACTCTTTCGACTAACCGCGAAACACGCGGAGTGCGCGAACGGTGCCCAGTTTCAGCGTATTTCGCGTGTTTCGCGGTCTTCTCACTCTTTGGCCGGCTTCGGGCGTTTCCGGAGCCGGTCTTTCATCATTAATCGCCCCTGCCGCAGCAGGTGCCGTCCCCTGGCGAAGACGTGACGAATCTCCAACGAATCCCGCCGCAGCACCAGGAGGTCGGCATCGAATCCCGGCTGCAGCCTCCCCTTCTGATGGAGTTTGAGCGCCCGCGCCGGATTGACGGTCACCAGCGAGAGCGCCTTCTCGAGCGGGTATCGATGATCGAGCACGCAGGCGCGAATCTGATCGTAGAGGGTGCAGGGGCTGGAGATCGCCGCATCCGATGAGACCGTCAATTGGCGGGGATCGCCCTGATCATCGAGAAAGAGCTGTAGTTGCTGCGGCAGATCCTCTTCCATGGTATCGATGTCGACGAAGGCCCCGAGACGGCTGAAGGCGGCGGCCTCGCGCAACAGCTTCCGCTGGCGCTCGACATGAGTCGGATAGAGCCATTCGGGTTGGACGGCGTATTTTCTGAGCAGTGCGCGGAGGGGCCGCAGACCATCGGGATGATCGCCGACATGAAAATGGGTGAGGCCGGCCTTCCGGCTGAGCATCCCGCCGACATAGGTCTCGCTGACCAGTCTCGCCAGCTCGCTCAACCTCGGCTCCGAGGCTCGATGGTCCGAGATGGCGACCTCTCCGGCGCCGATCACCTCGGCGATGAAGAGCAGATCGGTGCGCAGGGATCCGGTGAGAGTCACGGGCGGAACGGTATAGCCGCCGGACCAGAGGTAGGCCGTCAAGCCCTCTTCGGCCAGCGCCTTCGCCTTGGCCAGCAGGGCCGGCATGGTCTTGGTCGTGGTATCGACCCCGAGACAGCCCACGACCGTGGTGATCCCGGCCGCGACGATCTCGGCGAGCGAGATCTCGGGGGTCTGAGAGCTGAACCCCCGCTCTCCGCTGCCGCCGATCAGGTGCTGGTGCGGATCGATCAATCCCGGGGTCACGACGCAATCGCTGGCATCGATGACCTGCAGATCCAGGCCGGTGGCCTCCAGCGCGCGTCGATCCACCTCGCCGATCCGGGCGATCTTCTCCCCGACCAGCAGGACCGGCAGCCGCTGGCGGCGTTCCGGCGCATAGACGAGGCCGTTTTCGATCAGTGTCAGCATCTGGTCGGAAGCGCGGTCACAGGACACTGAACCATTTGAGATTTCAGGTTCAAACCGCGAAAGACGCGGAAGACGCGAAAGGTGTTTGATTTCGCGTCTTTCGCGGTTTATTTATCAATCGAGACTCACCCGCGCGCCACCCGCCGTCTGGCCGTGATTCTTCGGACTCCCGAACCTTTCATCGCCTCGTTCTCCGTCACGGGCAGTTGCGGGACGGTCTGGACGGGTTCGGCGCCGAATTCACGGAGCAGAGACAGGACCGGATCCAGTTTTTCGTAGAAGATCACCAGGATCTCGTCCGGCCCCAACTCCCGGAGCGCAGTTCGCAGCGCGGCGATCTCGTCCAGGATGACGCGGCACTCGCGATCAGGAGCCTCATTCAAGATCGCCCGGCGCAGCATTTCGGCCACCTCGCCGCTCCGGCGACCGCGCAGGTCATGATCTTCCCTGATGATGATCCGTTGAAAACCCTGCGCGGCCACGGCCCCGGCGCTCACGATCACGGAGTCGTCCCGATCGCCGGGAACGCCGACGATCCCGGTGATCCGACTCCATTCCCCGGCCGCCGCGAACTGCGAGATGTTGGAGAAGGCATCGGGATTATGCCCGTAGTCGACCAGAACATAGCCGTTGGACTCCCTGGACGGCCCCCCGGCCGCGTTCCTGACGGGAACCCGATAGAGCCCGGCTCGGCCGGCGTTATGCAGATCGGCGCGAAAAGATTTCAACGAAGCGGCGATCTGTTCGCCGCTCAGCCCCATGGCGCGCGCGGCCGCCACCGCCGCCAGCAAGTTGGCCAGTTGAAAAGAGGCGGCGCCGTTGAGCGTGACGGGAATCCCGACGGCTTCGACCAGCTTCGTCTCCGAACCGTCGGCCGCCTCGACGATCCATCCATCCTGGTAGAGATAGGCGGTCCCGCCGGCATCCCGATGCCGCCGAATCAGCACGTGCGGCGGATGCAGCGAGAAATAGACCACCTTCTTCTTCAGCAGCTTGACGCGGGAGTCGTCCATCAATTGCGCCAGTCGCTCATCGTCCGCATTGAGAATCAGGGTCCCGCCCTCGCGCACTCGTTCGGCGACCAGCGATTTGATGAAGAGCAGATCATCGAGGCTCTTGATGCCGTCCTGACCGAAATGATCGAGCCGCACGTTACTGATGATCGAGATGTCCGACCAATCGTAACCCAATCCGCCGCGGACGATGCCGCCGCGCGCCGTCTCCAGGACCGCCACCTCGACGGCCGGATCGGCGAGCACGGTCCGGGCCGAACGCGGCCCCGTCGTATCCCCCTTGACCACTTCCCGCCCGCCGATCAGGATCCCGTCGGTGGTCGTCATGCCGACCGTCAGCCCGGACTCCGATAGAAGATGGCCGATCATCCGGGTGATGGTCGTCTTGCCGTTCGTGCCCGTAACCGAAATGATCGGGATTCTGCCGGTCGAGCCGTCCGGATAGAGCGTATCGACGATGGCCTGACCGACCTGACGGTCCTGGCCTTCACTGGGTGAAACGTGCATGCGCAGACCGGGCGCGGCGTTGATCTCGATGATGCCGGTATCCGGTTCCAGCGGGGCGGCGATGTCGCTCAAGATCAGATCGATGCCGCAGATGTCGAGCCCGATCAGGCGCGCGGCCCGCTCGCACATGGCGACGACCTCCGGATGCGCCGATTCGGTGACGTCCCGCGCGGTGCCGCCGGTCGAGAGATTGGCGCAGTCGCGCAACTGAACCGACCGGCCGCGTTCCGGCACGGAGTCGAGCGTCAGACCGGCTCGATCCAGATACTCGATCAACGGCTGATCGATCTCGATCCTGGTGAGCGAGGTCTCGTGATCCTGGCCTCGCCGGGGGTCCCGGTTCGTCATCTCGATCAATTCCCGGATCGTCCGATCGCCGTCGCCCTCGACCCGGGCCGGGATCCGCTCGCTGGCGGCCACCACCTGGCCGTCGATCACCAGGACGCGGTAATCGCGCCCCATAAACTGCCGCTCGACGATCACCTTCGGCGAATATTGACTCGCCCGGCGAAAGGCGTGCGCCACCTGGGCCGGAGTGTTGAGGTTGAGCGCCACGCCCTTCCCCTGGCAGGCGTTCTGGGGCTTGACGACCGCCGGAACGCCGATCTCCGCCAGTGCGGTGACCGCTTCCGCCTCGGACTGCACCAGCTTGCCGTCCGGCACGCTGATCCCGGCCTCACAAAGCAGGCGCTTGGTCAGTTCCTTGTCCGAGGCGATGTCCACTCCAATCGCGCTCGTCCGATCCGTCATCGCGGCTTGAATGAATCGGCGATGCCGGCCGTATCCCAGCAGGATCAGACTCTCATCGCCAATCCGCCGCCAGGGGATCCGCCGGCGCGCGGCTTCGTCAACGATCGCCCTCGCGCTGGGCCCGAGTTCGGTCCGCGCCATGATCCGGCGCGCCTCCTCCAACCTCTCGTTCAACGAGAACTCCTCGCCTCCGACCAACGACTCGACCAGCTCCACCGCCACCCGCAAGAGGTATTTCGTGCCCTGCTCCGCTCGATACTCGATCGCCACCCAGTACCAATCCCCTTCTCCGGTGTATCGGGTCTTGCCATGGGCGACCGCGACCCCGGCCAGATCGGTCAGCTCCAGCGCCACGTGCTCGACGATATGACCGAAATAGGTGCCTTCGTGTAGGCGCTCGATAAAACCGCCTGCTCTGCCCAGGGAACAATGATGCTCCGCCAGCCCCGGCAGCAGCTTCAACAACCGCTCATTGAAGTCCGCCCATTCCCGACTCTCTTTGCCGGCCAGATCTTCCAGATCCAGCGTCATTAACAGAACCGGCCGATAACTGTAGATGTTCGGCCCGGCCAGCGTGCGGATTTCACCAATCTTCATTGGTCTGATCTCCAATCATTCGGGGAGTCAATCTCAGCGTAAATGGCGGAGCAATTGAGATGCCATTTCCCCTAGTCGAAATAGGGAACTCCCCAGGCGCGGCGCGAACTTGAAGATGGCACCAGGTGATGATGGCAATGCCGGCTGAGGCCAGAGCAAGTGCAGGCAATCCCCGCTAAAGAAAATGGCTGCCGACTAGGTATCGCCCTCCCCATGACGATACCTAAACCCGGCAGCCTTTTTATACTCATGACGGAATGGAACTTACTCTCCCACAGTTCCATTGAATGCCGAAACATTCTCTCCGTACTTGAGCCTGACCATAATCGCAAGTGATCGGTCACTTATACTTAAGGCAATAACGGTGCCATCGGGCCTGACCCCGGATTGTGGCGCACCGGATCTCACACTCTCATGCTAACTGTTGTGTTTCTGCCAGTTTAGTATGACGACCCGGCTTGGACCGGAGATTACGAGCACTGACCGGAAGGAATGCAACTGATGTATCCGCCAACAGCGAGTTGATCGTGGCGAGTACGCTGCGGCCATGGGTTGAACCATTCATAAACTCAAATCACACAATATTAACCGCGATGAGGGCGAGCCCCCTTTCGCGTGCTTTGCGTGTTTCGCGGTTGATCGATCCATGTCAAAGTCCAAAACAGAGCAGCCACCCGGAGGGTCGACCGCTCCGGGTGGCTGCTTTGTTTCACTCTGGATGCCTCTTATAGGCGTGGGCGGGCGCGGGCTCGCTAGAAGACGATCCCGATGCTGAACTTGATGTTGTCCTGGCGCTGCCCCTCCAGGGTGAAAGGCACGATGGCGCCTGCTCCTCCCAGGACGTTGACGCTGCGGTCGCGCAGGAAGACCGGCGCATAATCGATCTGGATCAGCCGGATACTCATGCGTTCGCCCACCCGGACGTCGAATCCGCCGCCGAAGGCCGCCGCGAAATCGGTGGAGCTGGTGTTGAAAGAGGTGCTGACGGTCCCGGCTCCGAAGTCCCGCACGGTCTCAGCCTCGAAGCGCGTGTGCGCGGCGCCGACCAACCCATGGACGAATGGTTCGATGCGGCTGGAATTGTGGAATTTCAGCGTCGGACCGCCCATGAAGTAGAAGACCCGGTTCCGTCTGGTGTTGGTTCCCCCCACGACCGCCGCCGAATCGTCGCTGCGATTGACCGAGAACTCCCCCTTGATGCCGAAGACCGAGTTGAAGAACCCGGCGCCCGAAACGGTGACCCCGTGCAGTCCCTTGCGGCGCTCGAAGAAATCGTCGGCGAAGACGTCTCCCGGATTGTCGCGATCCGGCACGCCTTCCGCCTGAAGATTCGAGTAGCCGACAAAGAATTCAGACCTCGGGCTCTTTTGAGCGTAAGCGGCTGAACCTGTCACCATCAAGCACACAACTGCAAACAGAAGTTTTCGCATGATGTAATTCCTGCTCCTTTTGTTGTTAATTTAACAGCGTTAATGAATGCTACCCATGGCATTCATCATGTTCAAAGCAAGACACATTCCTTAAACTATTTGTTTAAAGTTGATCCGTATGGGGGCTCGTCATCCAAAATTTCTGTATCCGGAAACGACAATTGTATGTTCAGCAGACGATTCACTGATTTGGTGAGGTGGTGGGGCAGCCGTTGGAGGCTGCCCCATTTTATCGTTAGTAGGGGGACATCTTTGCGGTCCGTTGGTCGGATTGATCGGTGCCGGCCAGATTATTAATGTCATCGACGCTCTCCGGTCCAACACCGGAGGCAGCCTCGGCAGCCTCGGCAGCCTCGACAGCCTCAGCGGACTTCAACTCCTCTTCCGTCTCGGACTCCGGAGAGGCCTGGGCGGTCTCCCTGATGGTGTCGTGGAGATTGTGCTTTCGGAGCATGCTGTAGAGCCGCGGGCGATAGAGGCCGAGCAGGTTGGCGGCCGCCTGCTTGTTGCCTCGCGTCCGTTCGAGGGCGGCCCTCACCACCGCTCCTTCCAGTTGAGTGAAGATATCGACCCGCTGGCGGCCGGACTTCGGGTTGGAGATCTTGGTGACGATCAGCCGGGCCAGTTGATCGAGGCTCAGATCCTGCAGATGAGCCGGCGAATAACCGGCCGAATCCGAGGCGAGCGGAGCCGCCGACCGTTCGGCGGCCGGATGCGGCGAGGAGGCCTCGACCGGCACCTTGACTGCCGAGTGCGGGTAAGGCACGGCGTGCTCTTCGATCACGTCGCCCTTACAGAGCAGGACGGCCCGCTCCATCACGTTCTGCAATTCGCGGACGTTGCCCGGCCACGAATAAGCGAACATCTTCTCATAGGCCTGCTGGGAGATCGCATGCACCTGCCGGTTGTACTTCTCCGAATACATCCGCAAAAAGTGCTCGGCCAGATGCTGAACATCCTCCGCGCGCTCCCGCAGGGGCGGAACCTGGACCTCGATGGTATTGATGCGGTAGTAAAGGTCTTCCCGCAATTGCCCGTCGCGAATCGCCGCGGCCGCGTTGCGGTTGGTCGCCGAGATCAGCCGGAAATCGGCCTCCAACGCCTTCTCGCTGCCCAGACGATAATAGACGCGCTCCTGCAGGACGCGCAGGAGCTTGGGTTGCAGTTCGATCGGCATCTCCCCGACCTCATCGAGCAGCAGACTGCCGCCGGTGGCCTGGCCGATCAGACCGATCTTGTCCGTCGTCGCGCCGGTGAAGGCCCCCTTGGTATGGCCGAACAACTCCGATTCGATCAACTCCTTGGGCAGGGCCGAACAGTTGATCTTGACGAATGGCTTCTTGGCGCGAACGCTCTTGTAATGGATCGCGTTGGCGATCAACTCCTTGCCCGTTCCCGATTCACCGACGATCATGATGTTGGCGTCCGATTCGGCCACGCTATCGATGATCTCGTAGATGTTCTGCATCGCCAGACTGCTGCCAATGATGTTGTAATACGATTCCCGGTCACGAAGCCGGCCGCGCAACAGACGGATCTCTTCGGCCTGCCGGCCGCGCTCGATCGCCTTCTCGATCAGGGCGAAGAGCTCCTCGAACTCGACCGGTTTCTCGATGAAGAAGAACGCCCCGGCCTTGATCGCCTCGATCGCGCCGGTCATCGACCCATAGCCCGTGACCATGATGATCTCCGTCCCCGGCCAGACCTCCTTCAATTTCTTCACCAGTTCGATGCCGTCGATATCCGGCAATTGCAGATCCGTCAGGGTGACTTCGTGGCGATGTTCGGCCAGAAGTTTCAATCCTTGCTCGCCCGTTTCCGCAGTTGTGACCTCATAACCATGGGTTCGTAATTGATAATTTGCCAGATCCAACATCATTGGATCATCATCAATGACCAGAACCTTTGTTTTGTTCATCACTTTCTCCAATTGATGGTTTTGACCACTTAAAATTCCTTCGGATGCTTTCTCCTCCCAACCAAGGGGAACGTCAACTCACATCAGATGGGAGTTCATTGGAAAACGCTGCTTCACTCCGCCCGATCCGATGTGCACTACTCAAGCCTTGCCGTAAGACTCGCAATGACCGTCAACAGTTCTGCCGGTTCAACCGGCTGGGCCAAATGCATTTGAAAACCGGATTTGAGGACTCGTAGCCGGTCTTCCACCGCCCCCTGGGAAGTCAGCGCAATCGCCGGAATCTTCCCCCCCAACACCGGCACCATCTGCCGTAATTGCTCGACCAACCGATATCCGTCTTCCCCCAGCGAGCCGACATCGACGACCAGCGCCTCCGCCGGCGATCCCTTCGAAGAGGTCTCGGCCACCCGGGAAGTCTCGGCTATTGTAGTCGATTCTGACACAAAGACCTTGATCGCCTCATCCGGATCGGAAACGATTGAGATCCGGGCGCCATAGCGCTCGAGGACGGCCTTGATCAAATCATATTTTCCGGCTTCGGCCCCGACGATCAGGACCAGGACCCCGTCGAGCCGGAGCCCCGCCGGGACCGCCTCCAGGTCGAGCTCCCAGCCTCGGAAACGGTCTTGGATCTCGGCCGCCGGCTGCCAGATCCCGTCGCTCTTCAAGGGCAGCGTGACCGTGAAGGTCGCGCCCTGCCCGCATCCGGGACTGACCACGCTCACGTTTCCGCCGTGCAGTTCGACCAGCCGGCGCACCAGGGCCAGACCCAACCCGAGGCCGCTCTGTCTCGGCGAGACCGTCGAATCGCCCTGACTGAACCGGTCGAAGATGCGAGGCAGAAACTTGGGATCGATCCCCTGCCCGTTATCGCTGACCGTCAGGCGAGCCTCCGAATCGCCGTACTCCAACCGCAGCTCGACGCGCCCCCCGCTCGGAGTGAACTTGATCGAGTTGGAGAGCAGGTTCCAGACGACCTGCTGCAACCGATCCGGATCCCCCTCCAGATGCCGGCTCTGCGGGTCCAGCGCCAACCGCAGCTCGACGCCGCGCGCGGCGGCCGCGGGGCGCGAATTATCGCACGCTTTCTCGATCACCGAGGCCAGATCGAAGGGCCGGATCTCGAGCCGCAGCTTGCCGGTGACGATCCGGGAGATATCGAGCAGATCCTCGACCAGTTGCATCTGCATCCGGGTATTGCGCTCGATCACCTCCAATGCATGCTGGACCGTATCATGATCCGACCGCTTCTGCTGCAAGATTTGGGTCCAGCCGAGCACCGCGTTGAGCGGAGCCCGCAGCTCGTGCGAGACCAGCGCCAGAAACTCGTCCTTGGCGCGCGTCGCGGCCTCGGCGGCCTCCCGCGCCAGTTGCTCCTGCTCATGGCAGCGGGCGCGTTCCAGCTCCGACTCTTTATGTGCCGTGATATCGCGAACCACCCCGTTCATCCGCAAGGTCCGCCCCTGCTCATCGCGAAAGACGCGGGACTCCGCGGCCAGCCAGTGAAGGCTCCGATCGGGCCAGACCACGCGGAACTCGACGGAATGGTTCCGCTCCTGCTCGAAAGCGCTCGTCATCTCGCGTTTGACCATCCGGCGATCGGCCGGATGGATCTGCTGCAGAAAAGCCTTATAGGTCCCCGCGAAACCGCCCGGCGCGAGCCCCAGCAGGGACTCGGTATGGCCGCCCCAGCTCAGCCGCCGGGCCGGGATCTCCCATTCCCAGATCCCGATCCGCGCGCCGTCGATCGCCAGCCGCAACCGCGCCTCGCTCTCCCGCAGGGCGGCCTCCGTCTCCCGCAACCGCAAGAGGGCCTTGACGTTGGCCAGCAACTCTTCGGGCGCGATCGGTTCCGTCAAATAGCCGTCCGCGCCGCCCTCGAGCGCGAGCACCTTATCGGGGCCTCCGAGGCAGGAGGCCGAGATCTGCAGGACCAGCATCGAGGCGGTCTCCGGATTGGTCTTGATCCGGCGGCAAACCTCGAGTCCGTTGACATCCGGCAGCTTGACGTCGAGCAGCACGAGCTGCGGCCGGGCCGACTCTACCAGTTGAAGAACCTCGCCGCCAGTGGTGGCTTCGATCACCCCATAACCGGCATGCCTCAAGATCTTGCTCTTCAGATACAAGCCCGCCTCGTTATCATCGACATTGAGAATCGTGATGTTGGATCTGACCATTCAAGCTCACTCCATCTTCATTCTCTGCCACCTTCATGTTGCCCGTCTATCGATGCTGCAGATCGCGCCGGATCGCCGCCCCCGCCGTCTCGGAATCACGGTTCAGCTCCGGATAGCTGATCGGAATCACGGCCCGGAAGGTCGCGCCCATCCCGGGATGGCTGGAGACCGAGACCGTGCCTCCGAGCGATTTCGCCAACCACCGGCAGAGCGGCAACCCCAGGCCGGTGCCTTTGACCCGCATCTGCAACCGGTTCTCGACCTGCTCGAACTCATCGAAGATCCGGATCTGATCCTCCTCCGCAATGCCGACGCCGGTGTCGGCCACGGCGAAGACGATGCTCCGGCCGTCGGCCGCGACCGCGGCCGAGACGCGGACCTCGCCCTGCTCGGTGAACTTGAGCGCGTTGGCGATCAGATTTCGCAGGATCTGCGAGACCTTGCCCTCGTCCGTGTTGAGCGGCGGCATCCCCTCCGGCTCGTCGAAGATCAGCTTGACCGCCTGATTGAGCAGCAGGGGCCGCAACATTCCGCGCAGCGCGCTGAAGAGGGTCCCGACCTCGAACTCGGCGATCCGGACCACCGTCCGGCCCGCCTCGATTCCGGCGATATCGAGCAGGTCGTTGACCATCTCGTTGAGCCCCTGGGCCGCCTTTCCGATCAGGCTCACCTGTCGCTCCTGTTCCGTGCTCAACTCGCCGTCCGCGCGCTTCAGCAGGAGCTGCGTCAGCGCCTGGATCGAGCTGACCGGCGTGCGGAACTCATGACTCATGTTCGAGAGAAAGCGCGTCTTCGCCTCGTCGGCCCGCCGCAGATGATGCGCCTTCTCATCAAGCTCCGCATAGAGGGCCGCCACGCCGCGATTGGTATCCTCCAGCTCGCGGCCGAGCTGGCCCAGTTCATCCTGTCGACGGCGAAGCTCGTCCAGGACTCGGACCAGTTCCTGATTCTGCTGCCGCAACTCGGCCAGCGGACTCTGGACCGGCTGCGCGACCAGGAGATTGGAGATGCCGTTCAACTCCTCCTCCGTCGTCGGATGTACCTTGGCGGGCAAGGCCTTCTTCAGGAGGATCCGGACCGGCTGCCCCGGGCCGGTCTCATATTCGAGCCGATCGATGAGCCGGCGCGCGCCGGCGAGGCCCTCCGCCACCTCGCCCCCGGTCCGGCGCCCGGTTCTGAGCAGGTCCGCCAGGGTTCCGTCACCCGGCACCTCCTGGGTGATGTAGACCAGGAGGATCTGCGGGCGAAGCCCCGCTTCGATCCAAAACTCGACGTGGCTGACTCCGGCATAGAGATAGGCCAGCCGGGCCACCTCCGAGACCGCCGTCGCAATCCGCGTCTGATCCGGCAGATCGAAACCGAGCAGACCGGCGATCTGGCGCGCGCGCTGACGCGCGGCGACCACATCGTATTCGTCTCTGATCGTCACCTTGAATATCGACCAACTCATACCGAGTCCGGAAAAGCTGTGGAAAGTCCAGAGCCCAGACAGTCCGTTATTCAATCAACATCATCGGCAACCTCACGGGCCCTCCTCAAACAACCTCTCCCACAGCCCGACCCGTTGCCCGCAAAAAAAACGGCGTCGACTGCTGGACCAATAGATCAGCAGGTTCAAGACCCTCAGCAGATCTAGGACAGATGGACGGTCGGAGCTGTTCCTCTTCCAGAATCCCTTCATTAGGCTGGGGCTGCTTTACTCCAGCTCCGCCAACTTTACCCAGGGGCTTTACAGACGGTATCAAGTGTCAGGGTAATCTCTATCTGTTAAATCAATATTCTGTCAACGAAGTTCTTCGGTCTTTTTCTTCGTCACTTTGAAAAGTAAGTTTATTGAATTTCGATGCCAAACAACTTACGTTCCAGAGTAATCAGTATTATATCAAGGCCTCTTGGCCGTTATCCTTAAGTTTTCGCTGCTTATCCAACCGGCCGGTCAGACTGGCCACGATGGTCAGCAGCTCGGTCGGTTCGATCGGTTTTCCCACGTGCATCTGAAAGCCGGCCGAGAGCGAACGCAAACGATCTTCCACTCTCGTATAGGCGGTCAACGCGATGGCCGGGATGCGGCGGCCCTGTTGCGACTCGAATTTTCGCCACTCCCGAATCAGTGAATAGCCGTCGGCCCCCGGCATCTCGATGTCGGAGATCAACAACTCCGGCCGCCACCCGTCGGGCTCCAGGAAGATATCGAGCGCTTCATCGGTCGAGCCGGCAGTTTTGACCACCGCCTGGCATTGAGTGAGGATGGTTTTGATCAGGTCTTGCGCATCCGGATCGTCATCCACGACCAGGATGTGCAGGCCCTCCAGTTGCGGCGGGCAGTCCAACAGATCCAGGCTGCCCTCGATCGCCGGAACGGTTCGACCGGGAGTGAGCGCCTGCCGCGGGGCCACCATCATCGGCAACTTGACCGTGAAGGTCGCGCCCTGCCCCGAACCGGGGCTCTCGGCGCGGACGCTGCCGCCATGCATCTCCGCCAGGTGGCGCACGATCGCCAGCCCGAGTCCCAGGCCGCCCTGACGGCGAGTGCTGGAACTGTCGGCCTGACGGAACCGGTCGAAGACGTAAGGCAGAAATTCGGCGTCGATGCCCTGGCCCGTGTCGCCGATGGTGATCTCGACGCTGGAATTGACCCGCTCCAGCCGGATCTGAACGCAACCGAACTTGTGAGTGAATTTGATCGCATTGGAGAGCAGGTTCCAGATGATCTGTTCCAGGCGATCGGAGTCGCCGGAGATCGGCCCGGCCCCGTAGTCGAGGGCCATCTCCAACCGGATTGCCTTGGCCTCGGCCGCCGGACGCACGGCCTCGACCGCGGCCTCGATCACGAACGCCGGCTCGATGGGCCGGATATTGAGGCGCAGCTTGCCGGTGATGATCCGCGAGACGTCGAGTAGATCGCTGACGATCCGGTTCTGCGCGCGCGCGCTGCGCTCCACGGTCTCCAACGCGCGTTCGGCCTCCTCCTGATCGAGCCGGCCCTCCCGCAGCAGCTTGACCCAGCCCAGAATCGCGTTGAGCGGCGCCCGCAACTCGTGCGAGACGGTGGCCAGAAATTCATCCTTCAGGCGATTGGCCTCTTCGGCCTCGGTCCGGGCGGCCTGTTCGCGCGCCAGGGACTGGACCCGTTCCTCCTCGATCCGCTGGCGGTCGGTCAGATCGCGGGAGATCGAGACGATCCGTTCGGGCTGGCCATGCTGATCCAGGATCGGCGAGACGATCACATCCCACCACTTGAGAGTGCCCTTCATGGTTCGACAATAGGCCATGAAATGGCCGACGCCGCCGGCCCTCGCGCTGCCGATCGCCTCGTCGGCCGACTCCCGCGCTTCAGGCTCCCAGAGGCCGAGCCACTCGCGCCCGGCACAGGAATCGAAATCGTCGATCTCCATCATCTGCTGGCCGACGCCGTTCATCGAGATCAACCGGCCCTCCAGGTCGAGCACCTCGATACAATCGACGCTGCTCTCGAGGATGCTGCGGTTGAACTCTTCGCTCTGGCGCAACGCCTCCTCGGCCTGTTTGCGCTCGTGAATGTCGATCCCGGTCCCGATGAACCCGGCGAAGCTGCCATCCGTACGGAAGTGCGGCACGCCCTGACCGATGATCCATCGGTACTGCCCGTCACGATGCCGGAGCCGGTGCTCGAGCTGGAAATCGGTCCGGGAATCGAAGGAGGCCCGGCAGGCTTCGAGCCACCGCTGAACGTCCTCCGGGTGCAGGTCCTCGACCCAACCCTGCCCCTGTTCCTGATCCAGCGTCCGGCCCGTGAAATCGAGCCAGCGGTGGTTGAAGAAGTAGTGGTTCCGGTCCGCATCCGCCATCCAGATCATGACCGGCGCCGAATCGGCCGTGATCCGGAACTGCTCCTCGTTGACGCGCAACGCCTCCCGGGCCAGGTTGCGCGCCGTCACGTCCATCAAGACGAGGTTGACCGCCGCCACCTCGCCGTCCGCGCCAGGCAGCGGATAATAGGTGGCCAGCCAATCGCGCTCGACGCTGAGCGGCCCGACCGCCACGTTCGAGAGCTCCAGGTCGAGCAGAGGTTGACCCCCGCCGAAGACCTGCCGCAAGTGAGCTTCGATCACCTCCGCCAGCTCCGGCCGGACCTCCCGAACCGTGCGCCCCACGATCTGCGCGGGGGGCAGATCGTTCATCTCCGCCATCGCCCCATTCACCTTCAGGAACCGCAACTCGTCATCGACCAGGGCCATCCCCAACGGAGAGGTCTGATAGAGCGCCTCCAGCCGCGCCAGCTCCTGGCGGTCCAACGCATCCTCTTCCCGTTCCCGTTCCCGCACGGCGGCGGAGGTCGGTGGCAACGAGGAGAGATCCTTGGTGAAGCAGCGCGTATAGGCGAACTCGCCGTCTTTCCACGACACGTTCGAGCTGATCGAGACCGATTTGATCGAATCGTCCTTGGCGCGGAGCCGAACCTCCTGGTTGTCCAGGTTCTCGCCCCGATAGAGCCGGTCGAGGATCTCGCGGATCAGATCCTGGTCCTGGTGAAATTCGGCGATGTGGTGCCCGATATACTCGTCGCGCGTATAGCCGAGCAGATCCAGTTCGGCCTGATTGGCCCAGAGGATCGTGCCGTCCGGCCCGATCTTGTGCGCCGAGATCGGGGCATTGTCGAAGAAGTCGGCCAGTTCGACCTGACTGCGGCGGACCTCGTCCTCGATCCGTTCCCGCTCCATCATCTCGGCCCAGAGATCCTGGTTGGCCCGCACCAGCTCCGCGGTCTGCTCCTCGATCCGTTTCTCGAGATCGCCGTAAGTCTTCCGCAACGCCCCCTCCGCGTAGAGGCGCTGGGTATCGAGCTCCTGCAGGGTCACGGCCTGGCGGTGAACCATGACCGCGAAGAGTATGATCAGGACCATAATCAACAACGCAATCCCGAGCCCGGGACTGAAGTAACCGGCGCGCTCGCCGAGCAGTTTCGCCAGCCCCAGAATCACCGGCGCCATCATCGCCGGAACCAGCAGCCGCCGCGCCGTCTGTCCGCCCGCCGTCTCGCTCGTCATGACTGCCATGAGCCCCCGGTCCGGACGCGCGCACAGAATTCCGAGCGAGAGGATCAGGAAGCCCGCCGCGATCGTGAAGATCGTCCCGGCTCCGACGATCGGGTTGAACAAAATCGGCGCGCCGAAGAGGTAGGTGACCACGATCAACAACGATCCCGTCAGGACCGCCAGCGCCAGATACTGGGCCGGCATCCGGCCGCGGCGAGTCTGGGCATCGATCAGGAAGAGCGCGCCGCCGTCCAACAGAAAGCCGATCCCGGCATAGGGCTTGACCCGGGCCGGAAAGGCTCCGCCCCGCAGAGCCTCGGTCAGTTGAAACTGCGAAAGGTCGATCCCCGGATCCCATTTGAACAGGTGCTCGGCCAGCGCCAGCAGGGCGACGGCGACCGTGATCAACGCGCTGCCCTGGGCCACCGTCCGCAGCAGCGATGAGAGCCAGGGCCGCTTCCCGGCCCCATTGGTTCCCGGTTTCTGTTTCTTGGGAGGCATCCGCAACAGACCGAGCGCGAGCCCGGCACAGAGCAGCCCGAAGGCCTCGATTGGGGTCATCCTGAACCATCCATCATACAAACTCTCCAAGCCCCCGAGATCGAAGGCCCAACCGGCCAACGAAAAACCCGCGCCCACCAGAATCAGCACACCCGCGGTCAGGGCCAACAGCCTGAAGATGGAGATCAGACGAAAACGAGATTGATTGCTCATAATAATGCTGCCCCAATGCCACACTAATGACGGCAACAATGTGAAGGCTAAAAGAGATGCGGATGTCGAGGGACGTATGTGATTCGAGGATCAACCTCTGCTCCGCACTTTACGAATTCAGATCACGGCAGAACAGACACCTCAAACGGTCTTAACAAAACGCCAGGGAAGCCCTCCCGAATTCACTTTCGACCAGTTCGCCTGGCCCGGAACAGTTCGGACTTCCCCAGTCTCAGAAGCAGGCAATAAAGAAGTAACTCTTAAACGGTCAAGATCCTCAAGATCCTTGGATCCCGACCATCAGCGACCTCGCTCGATTCAAATCGGTCACTCCCGATGGCATCTGAGTGATTGAATGGTCGCTGATGACCGGCATCCTCCTCTCTTATGATCTCTGATCTCTGATCTCTGATCTCTGATCCTTTGGATCTCGATCATCTTCGATCCGGCGATCTCTCGAGCCGCTTTCGGCCCTTAGCGAAGGAGCTCGGAAGCGATCTCCGAGAGCGCATTCATGACCGGGGGTACGATCCGTCGAGTACGGTTACGCGTGCTGAAACTATTGGCCACCATCAGACCGACTCCGATCCCGACGCCGAAGGCGATCAGCGTCGCCTTGCCGGGATTTTCACGGCTATAGTCCATGGCCTGTTCGTACGTCTCTTCCAGGCCCTTGCTTGCGCGCTGATAAGCCTCTTCGACGGTCTGTTTGGCCTGATTCACCCGCTCGGGAGTGATGGTCCCCCCGAATCCGTAGTTCCCCTGTGAACCGCGATGCTCCTCTTCGCGGGACTGACGCGTGGCGCTGCCGCTGGCCGTCTGTCCTGACTGCCCCGTTTGCCCCGCCTGCCCCGTTTGCCCCGTCTGTCCTCCCGTCATTCCGGTCGGTTTACCTGCTTCCTGCGTCGTTCTAGTCGTGTCTGCCATAATTCCTCCTCATGCGCGATCGGCCGCTTATGATAACGGTCTCTGACGGTCCGCCCCGGAGACAAGCCCTGCAATCTCCATCCTGGGTTGGCCACCAGAGCCTCACTATTCGGCCGGCATATGACGAAAACGGCACGAGCATGCCCTGCCGGTCCTCCCAACCGAATCACCCGTGGACCGATCAGAAGTCCCGGCAACACCAGCCAAATAGCTTAGAACTATTACCGTAACTCTTTCTTGATTATGATTGCCGACATCATACCATAAATGATCGAGCCGATTATCAATCTAATCAATTAAGAGCCTTATTTTTCAGGTCTTTGTGAAGTCAGGAAGAGACGTTATCCAATAACGTAGATGAGAACCAAACGTTACCTACGGCGAGCCTGCCCAGACCACCGACTCGATCCCAGCCAGGAACAGTCCCCGGTACCTACTCTACCGCAACAGACGATTCTACCCCCATTAAGAGTAACGTACCTACCGACAGTCGATCGAACGTTGTTGCCTCTTCCGATCGCCTGACCGTAGTCTCAAACATCCATTGCTATCGGCCCGTCGAGGTCTCGCACTGTTCTTCTACGCCATCCTGCTGTTCACTATTACCTGATCTCCCCCAACACCACTTCCAGTCACTTCAGGTTCAGTGCAAGAAACAGGCCATAGACAATCACCTCTGAACCGATTTCAACTGCGAGCCTCCGCTCGCCGACCGCATAAGTAGAAAATAATGCCGTTTATCTCGATCAATGATTCGTCTGATCCCGACGCCCCGGATCCACACTGAGCCCTAGAGAGCCAATCCACTGCGATCGCAGCACTTAGCAATCTACCGGCAGATCCGCGCATGATATAGAACTGGTTTCACTTATGTTTGTATATATTCGATGCTCTTCGGAGATTGGATTCATAGCCGCCTATTTTTTTATCCTTATCGAGGCTTTCTGACGCAGGGGCCGCCACCGGCCCGGGAGAGCGAATTAGAAAACACAATTCCTGCGCATTTGGTACCATCTTTCAGACGAATTAGACGCGGACACTTGTCCTTTCTTGGTACAACATAATTAGATGGTAACAAAATATACTTTATACTTTAATATTATAAGGGCGATTTGTGTTAGAGTAAGGGCGCACTTGACATCTTCACTGCACAGAATCAAAGACAATAGCAGTTGAGACACAGCTCTGATCGACCCTCTTCCTAAAGGCTGAGGCACGGCTATTGCTTCGTCTGCTTCTACAGACTGAGAGTCTGACAACAAACAAGCAAACGTATCAATAGATCCTGTAACAGAGGAGGAGTTAAGATATGCTGTGGACAATTTTAGCTATTGTTTTGATTCTGTGGCTGCTTGGACTGGTTGGTGGCGTGGGTGGCAGCCTCATACATCTACTGTTGGTCATTGCACTTGTGATTCTAGTTTTCCAGTTGCTGACTGGTCGCCGAACTGTGGTATGAACGTTCGGTCGGTTTCCCCCACGGACAACTTAACCCGAGCTCAGAGTGAATCACCATCGCGGATCAATTCGCTCTGAGCTCTTTAACTCTAAGCACTAAAGATACTAAGGCACTAGGGTTCTAAGCACCGGAGTCTAAGCACTAGAGTCTAAGCACTAGAGTCTAAGCACTAGAGGAGGATATGAAGATACTAACGCCAGTTATTGCAAGTGCAGTATTGATCATATCGAGCGGGTTAGTGGGCCTGGCCCAACCTGCGGCAAGCGATGCTGGGATACAGTTTGGGCTAGCAAAACGAGGGACGTTCGCCATCACTTACCCGGAGAATGAGTATTCGATCGTCAATCTGGTTGGAACGCTGCTGGACACAAAAGTGAGAGGCCGCGCGGAAGTCAGACGCAAGGATGGACGAACTGAGGTCAGGTTGCGGATCGATAATCTGCCGCATCCGCAGGAACTGGGTACAGCCTACACCAGCTATGTGATCTGGGCGCTGGTCCCCGATGGACCGGCCAATAATTGGGGGCGATTACCTTTCGCTAAAGATCGCACCACCGAGATCGAACTGACCACGCCTTTTCAAACCTTCGGCATGATCGTGACGGTCGAACCGCACGCCCTGGTCCAGAATCCGGGGCCCGAGATCGTGGCCGAGAATCTATTGGACACCGGAGCCAAGGGGCGCGCCACCCAGCGGGTGATCGAGTACACGGGTGACCGCGGCCTCTTCTACACCGAGAGCGGCCGGTCGGTCGGACCCTCGGTCACTCCGGACTACGACACTCCGCTCAGCGTGCTCGGCGCGCGGCGCGCGGTCGAGATCGCCCGCCGGGCGGGCGCGGCCCAATTCGCCAAGACGGAGTTCAGAATGGCCCAGGCCCAGTTGGCCGCGCTGGAGCAGCTCTGGCCACAGTACCTGGTCAACAGCAGCAAAGAGGAAGAGCTGAGAAACACCTCATTGGATGTCATGCGATTGGCGGAGTCGGCGCGCAATCTCTCGCTCGCGCATTCCGGATCCGCCCTCGCCAAATCGGAGGCGGCGATCGCCAAATTGGATACCGAACGAGTCAGCAACCAGTTCACCGATGCCGCGCCCACGGCGACCGCCCTCGCGGCGCCCACCGGCGCAGTCCTGCCGAAGGATGACGATCCGGCGACCTCCAAGACCCGCTACGAGACCGAACTCGCCCAGGCCCTGCTGAGGGCCGAACAGGGGGTGAGCCGGGCCGAGCGGCTGGAAGCCAGAGAAGAGATCATTCGATTGGAGACCGAACGTTCCCAGAGCGAACAGACGCGGCGTGAACGCGATGAGACCCTGCGCCAATGGCAGAGTGGAATCTCCGGAGTGCTGGAGAACCGCCGTGATTCGCGGGGCCTGATCGTCAATCTCTCCGAGGCCTACTTCGATCCGGATCGGGCGTCGCTCACCGCCGAAGCCCGGCAGAAACTGGATCGGCTGATCAACGTGCTGTTGAAGACCACGAGCAACTATCAGATCGAGGCCACCGGGTATGTGGGCTCGGGAGCCCTCTCCAATCCGAATCTCCTGCGGCTCTCCGAGAACCGGGCCGCCTCGGTGCGAGAGTACTTCTTGCTGGCGGGCCTCCCCGCCAACAAGATCCAGGCCGCGAAAGATCTGACCGACGCCCGGCCGGTGCCGGCCAACAACGCCCTCCCCGCTCAACCGATGAAATCCCGGGTCGAGATCCTGATTGTGGAGGCGGAGTCACAAGCCTCTCGCTGAGACCCGCAGAGCCGAGAGCGCGAGTCGTCAAGATGCGAAAGACGCGAACCAGCCGAACTGTTCGCGTCTTTCTTTTCTTCCGGCCTCGCTCGAGAAACGATTGTGAGTGAAACGGACCACGACCCCAAGCAGGAAGCCCAGACCGAGACCCGCACCGGCCGGGAGATGACCGTCGAGGTCTGGATCGAACGCCACCTCGGCAACTCGATCCACCTGTTCCTCTCGCTGCTCTCCGGCCTGATCTTCATCGCCGCCCTGATCGCGGCCTACGACACGGTGATCAGCGATTTTCCGAAACTCTGGAATCCGGGAAATGAGTATCAGGTCCTGCAGGGGATCCTGGAGAATATCCTGTTGATCGCGATCGCGGCCGAGTTGGGACTGCTGCTCCTATTCCACCGAACCTCAGCGGCGGTGGAAGTGATCATCTTCGTGATCGCCCGCAAGATGGTCAGCCCGGAGACCACGGTCAACGGCCTCCTGCTCGGGACCCTGGCCATCATCGCGCTGGTCGTCACCCGTTTCTATTTCATTCCGGGAAGACCGAAATGAACCGCGAGTCGGCACGGGACTGAAAGCCGCGAGCGCCGCGGCCGGCCTCACTCGCAACTCCCGATCAGTTCGGCCCGCAGCCTCATCTCCCGCCTCAGGCTGCGGCGGAGCAGCGACTCTCGCTGTTGGACCTCCACCTCAATCCGCGCCAGGCTCTCCTTCAGATCATTGATGCTGAGCTGTAACTCCAAGATGGAAGCGAACAGAATGTCGAGGACCTCTTCCACCCGGGCCTCCAGCGATTCCAGTTCTCTGGGGGGAGCCGCAGGAGTCTCGAGACTCTCCGGGACCGCCGATTCATTCAGCGACTGGTCGGCACATTGAACAAGTACGCTCATTGATCTCCGCCTTTTAAAGTTTCAATGGTTCACTACCCCTGATGATCCGAAACTAGGCTGCTGATTTCTTACTGCTGAGTTGCGCGCCATAATCAATGTTCAAACTTAGCAATCCTTATGCCAGGTGGCTGACGGGCAAAATCGTGTTGATCTCCCTACTAATTAAGAAACGGAATTACCTTTAAATAATTTCAAAATAATTATCCGTTGCACACTTGCAACAGACTTGCACCCATAGTATTATAATTCAAAGTTGAGGACCTGCTGATCCGGCCTGGAGAGGGCTGGATCTTTGCCGGGTATTTGAAGGAGAGAGCTGAAAAGAGCTGAAAAGAGCTGAAAGCCAGGAAAGGAGCAAGACGACCATGGCATCGACGAATTCACCGAGAGGGGCAGTCACCAGAAACCGGCAACAGACGGATTCAGGCAGCAGCCAACAGGCGATTCAACGAGATCGACGAGCCCAGAGTCTGGCGGCCATGGGATTGGTCAGGCGCGAAGGCGACCGGTTCCACGTCCAGACCGCCGCCCTGCCCGATCATCAGGAGAGCTATCAGGTCTGGCGCGATGAGAGCCGGCGGCCGCGCTGCTCCTGCCGTGAATTCGAAGAGCTCTCGGTCGCCCATCCGGTCTTCCGGTGCGAGCACATTCTGGCCGTCAAGTACTGGCTCTCGGGAAGCGTCCTGGTCAATGAAGAGCCGGTCAAAACAGAGCCGGTCAAAACAGAGTCGGCTGAAATAGAGCCGGCTGAAATAGAGCCGGCTGAAATAGAGAAGGAGGAAGCGGTGGGACCATTGGTTGAAGAGAGAGAGCTTGATCGGGAGATCGAGCGCGCGCCGGAGAATCGGGGAGCGGCGGGCGCGCCGACGCGGCCGATTCCCTTCACTGGCCTTCTGCAGAAGTTACGCCTGCCGGTCGATTCGAAATTGATCAAGGCGCGGGAGGGCTGGACCGACCGGCAGGGCCAGACCCACTGGGTCGAATATGTCGAGTGGCACACCGTCGCCGATATTCTCGACCGGGTGGTTCCCTCCTGGTCGCACGCGGTCCGGAATATCACGCAGATCGGCGAGGTGGTGGCGGTCACGGCCTCCATTACGATCGATGGCGTCACGCGCGAGGGGATCGGCACCGGTGCGGCCGACAGCGAGATGGGGATCAAGAAAGCGGAGCATGACGCGCTCAAGCGGGCGGCCGTCAAGTTCGGCATCGCCCGGGACCTCTACCAGCGCGAATCCGACGTGCTCGAGCAGGAGAGCCCGACGCCGAACTTCCCGAGCGACCCGCGGGCCAAGACGGTGGTCGACCTGGTCACCCCCAAACAACT
>DATEFT010000843.1:0-5996 GCA_035280505.1 Blastocatellia bacterium
TTGGCCGGCGACTCCTTGGCGTAGATCATCTCGGGCGTATTGACCTGGATCTCGGCGGGGATGCCGGCTTTGGTCTTCACGACGGCGTTGGTCCCGCTGTAGCCCATCGGATCCGAGGCCGCGCTGATCTCTTTCACCTGCGCCTCCTGCTGTTTCAGGAGGGCGACGGCCTTATTGTATTGGCTCTGTTCGACCACCACCGTGTTACGGGCGATATCTTTGACCTTCGAGGCGTCGCCTCCGTAATCGTTGATCGCCTTCTCCGTGGCGCGAGCCCGCCCCTTGAGCGGAGCCTTGGCCACTCGGCCTCCGGTCTGTTGGGCGATGCCGTCGGCCATCGCGTCGATCTCGGTCTTGGCGGCCGGCGCTTTGGCGTAGATCTCGTCGAGTTGCAGTTCGGTCGGGGACTTGGTTGGAG
Organism: Blastocatellia bacterium; assembly: GCA_035280505.1. Classification (GTDB taxonomy): domain Bacteria; phylum Acidobacteriota; class Blastocatellia; order RBC074; family RBC074; genus JAKEHZ01. Next base: position 419 of record DATEFT010000843.1, read on the forward strand.
CCGCCGGCTTGGCGGCCGGCGGTTCGGGCGGCGGCTCCGGGCTCGTCGTTTTGGGCGCTCGCGGTGTCTGGGCCGGAGGCGGTTCCGCCGGCGCTTCGGGGGCGCCGCCCTTGCTGCCCTGGCCTCTGCCTTTGGCCACCTTCGCGATCAACGCCATGAAGGCCGCGACCCCGATGATGGCGATCGCTCTCGCCAGATGGGACGCCGCCTCATCTAAATCCTGTTCATTCGTGGCCGTGGACGTCAGCGTGAGAAAATCGCCCAGCTCTCTTGCGACATCGAAGATCGCCATTCCGAGAAAGAGCAGCCCGCCGACCAGCAGCACGACATCGATGATCTCGCCGACGCCGAAGGCGTGCGAGCCGGCCCAGACCACGAGGGTTCCGACCAGGATCCCCAGGGTGGTCGGGTTCAACAGCGCCTCGAATTCATGCCGCATACTGCCGGGCAGCTTGGGCGCGGTGCGGCGCAGGGCTTCGGCGAACTTGTCTTCCAGCGGCCATTCCCAAACGCCGGCGGCCGGCGCGGGCAGTGCGGGCCGCGCCGGCAGCGCCGGCACGGTGGATGACGGCGCGGCGGCGACCCCGAGTTGCGTTCTGGGAATTGCGGGTTGAAGAACGGTCGCCTGATCGCCCTTCAGCAGATAGTACCAGGTCTGTTTGCCGACGGTTCCGTCGGCGACGATCGAGACCCCCCGCTGATATTGAAGCACCGTTTGATGCGTGACCGGGCCGAAGACGCCATCGACGGCCAGTTTCGGAGACGGCGTCAACCGCGCATTGAGCTGCCGTTGCAGCTTCTGCACCTCCGGGCCGCGGCTTCCTTGCCGCAGCACCCGGAGATTGACCTCCATGGCCTTCTTGCCGGAGGCCTGCGCCGGAGGCGAGTTCGCCGGCGGTGGACCCTGAGCGGTGGTTGACGTGCCCTGGGCGCCGACCGGTCCGGGACGCGGCGACAGACTGCGGATCATCGTTCCATCGTTTAGATTCTGACCCTCCGGGTTCAGGCCCATGGGCCCGGGCTTGCGCGAGCCGGCCATTTAGAATTCCCCCTCTCCGATCTCAACATTCTCCGGCAGCCCGACCTCCCGCGGGATCCAGGCGTCATGTCAGATGTTGAGTGACTTCCGTCAGGTTGGTTCGTCTCTCTCTCCGATTGTTTTAGCTACCGCTGAATTATAGTCCGGGGGGAAGGGGGGTCGCACGCCGAAATAGACTCAGAGAGAGTTCAGGCACAGATTTCTTTCAAAGTAGCCGGCATAGAGCTGGCAGCGCAGCCTGGCGTCATTGAGCGAAGAGCCGATCAGCACCCCGGCGTTACGCAGTTGATAGAACCGGTCGGCGTCCGGGCAGGATTGGCCGCGTAGCAGGTTGCGCACCGTCTCACCCATCACCTGATCTCGAATAATCCAATCCAGCATCCGGCGGAGGTGGTGACTAAACCAGCCTTCATTGAGGGCATTGAGGGCCATCTGGGTCTCCAGGTCGGACAGGGTCAACTGATGCCTCCGCATCTCGGCCAGGCCGGCATTGGTCAGGTAGGGCTGTCCGCCCACCAGCCCGAAGAAGCGCTCAAGCTCTCCTTCGTTCCGCAACGGGCAGTCGTACCGGCGGTTCAATTCGGAGAGCTGCGTGAAATTGAAATCTTCAAGGATTAATTGCGTGCCGAGATTGAAGAGCCAGCGATGGGCATCATAATTGGATCTCTCCGCGGCCGCCTGATAGGCCAGGACCAGCGTCAGGTTATGCCATCGGCCTTCCGGATCCAGGGCGCGGTTGTTATGCCAGGAACGAAGGAGTTCAAAAAACTCGCTTCCGTAATCACGGTGGAACAGGCGGTCTACGTTATCCAAACACCACACGATCGGCGACGAGATTTTGGCCAGGACCTCGTGCCGCAGATAGCGGTCCAGATTGAGATTCGGGCTCAGCTTGAAGTTCCAGCGCCGGTCCGACGGCGAATTCAGCTCCAGCTCATGCGCCATGGACTCGGCGAGCGTGAGCAGCAGCTTCTCAATCGATTCCAGATAGGCGGCATTGAACTGCTGGAGATCGGTCATGATGACCTGGGCGCCCGCCGCTCTCGCCACCTGCAGCCCGCGCGCCAGCAGCGAGGTCTTTCCGGCCTGACCCGGCCCTTCCAGCAGGACGAGGCTGTCCTGCCGGCTGATCGCGCTGCGGATTTTGTTGTCGACCGATCGCTCGATGTAGAAATTGGAGTCGAGAGGCAGCGCGCCTCCGGCGGGATGCGAAAACCACTCGCCCTCGTCGTTAAGCTCCCTGACCGTGGCGACGAACCGGTAACCGCGGCGCGGCAGCGTGACGACGTATCGATGATCGTCAGGTTCTTCGCCCAGGGTGTTCCGTAAAGCCGAAATGTTGAACGTGATGTTGCCCTCCTCGACTTCGGCGTTCGGCCAGAGCCGGGCCATGAGCGCGTCCTTCTCCACCACCTCTCCGTGTTGTTGCACCAGCGCGATCAGCGTATCGAAGACCTTGGGTTTGATGGCCACCAGCTTGCCGTCACGACTTAAGAGTCGTTTGACGGTATCAACTCGAAATGGGCCGAACTCATAGAAACGGGGGAGGCGTCTGTTGGTCATGGCTGCACATAATTTCTAAGAAAAACAAAGAGACCGTTAAAGATTTCAGGCGGGGCTTTGGTTTACTGTCTGGAACGCGTTGGGTCGGTGGCTGGCGCTTCCAGGCTCGAACGCCTTTGGATGACAATTAACGATCACGAACTGAGAATGGTAATTGTAGCAAGTATTGGTCGGCACAGACAACCGCAAGTGTGGTTACCTCGTTCTAAATACTTCAGCCAACGCCATTGAAGCCACAGCAGCCCTTTTGCATCTTCAACTACATCTACTGGGAGGCCTATGTCAACTCGCCACGATCGAGAGAGTGATGAGTTTCAGCAACCATCTACTAATGAAATCGAATGCATGGTCCCGCCTTCGCCGGAACTGGAGGCCAGGATCATCGCGACTCAAAGAATACTGAGAACAGGTCAGAATTTACCGGCGGCCCCATCGGATGAAACGCTCGATTTGAGAACCTTCCTGGCCGTCAAAGCCAGGCCGCCGGTGACCAGGCGAGAGACTCTGGTGGCGACCAGCCGTGAGCAGGCCCCGGTCACCGGGACCAAGCGCGTGGTGGTGTTGCTGGTCGATTTTCCGGACCATGCCGCGACCGCGTCACTCCAGCATTACAAAGATCTGCTCTTCTCCAGCGGCACTTATGCGACCGGAAGCCTGCGCGATTATTACGACGAGGTGTCATATCACCAATTGACGGTCACCGGAGAAGTCTTCGGCTGGTTCCGCGCGCCGCATCCGAAATCGTACTATACCAACAACAATTACGGTTTCGGTTCCTACCCGCAGAACGCGCAGCGGCTGGTCGAGGACGTCCTGACGCTGGCCAATCCCGTGGTCAATTTCGCGCCGTTTGACAACGACGGCGACGGCACGATCGAGGCGCTGGTCATCATCGCCGCCGGCACCGGCGCCGAGGTCACGGGCAACACCAACGACATCTGGTCGCACAAATGGGGGATCACGCCGCGAGCTCTCGACGGGGTCAGCGCGAGTAACTACTTCATGGCCCCTGAGGATGGCCGGGTCGGAGTCATGGCGCATGAACTCGGGCACCTGTTGCTGGGAATGCCCGATCTGTATGACGTCGATTACAGCTCGCGAGGTACCGGAAGCTGGGATCTGATGGCCGGAGGCAGTTGGAACAACGGCGGAAACACCCCGGCCCATCCGGTCGCCTGGGTCAAGGCCAAGGTGGGTTGGGCCAATGTGACGACCATCTTCAACGCCGAACAGAACGTGACGCTCTTGCCGTACAAAGACAGCCGGCAGCTCTACAAGCTTCCGATCGGGACCGCCGGCAGCCCGCAGTACTTTCTCCTCTCGAATCGGCGCCGGCTCGGCTTCGATGCCTATCTGCCGGGCGAAGGCTTGATCATCGAGCACATCGACGAAAATCAGGGGAACAACACGGACGAGAATCACTATCTGGTGGATGTCGAGCAGAGCGACGGCAAGGCCGATCTGAATAAGAATGCCAACTCCGGCGATGCCGGTGATCCATTCCCCGGCGCCGGCCACACTTCGTTCACGGTCGGTACCACGCCCAGTAGCCGGGCCTACGACGGCTCCGATTCGAAGGTGGAGGTGACCGCGATCGCCAACTCCGGTTCCAACATCACGGCCACGGTGAAGGTGGGAACCGTGACCGTCACCGGCTGGGTCTACAGCAAGCTCGTGGTGCAGACCTTCGCTTCAGCCGATTCACAGAATGCCTGGGCCTATATCGAAAGCGTCGGATGGCGAAAGATTAAGACCGGGGCGGCGGACGGCGTCACCGATCTCTTCGCTCTCTTCTGCGAGGCACAGGCCAACGGACAACGGGTCACCGTCTTCGTCGATGCCAGCGTGGTTTCGATCGCGTATCTGGGGTAACTGAGGGAAGCTGATCCATTTTCAGCCTGAGCTCAATCAATCAATTCTCATACATAACCAAAGGAGATAACAGACCATGGCATGGTTCACTAACGTCGCTGTTTCAAGGACCTTCGCTTCGAATGATTCACAAAACGCCTGGGTGGAGTTTGGTGGAACCTGGCGTCGCATCAAGACCGGCGCGACCGACGGGGTCACGAACCTCTTCATCATGTTCAATGCCGCCAAGGCCAACGGGCGGACCGTGACGGTCTTCGTCGAGGACGCCACCAATCTGGTCACCATCGCCTATCTCAATTAGGGAGGTACAAGGGAATGAACCCACAGATCGTCTTCAACCTTACGCTGCCGACCGTCACCGCGTCGGCCACTAACGCCCAGACGGCATCCGAGAGCGGCACCTTACCGGTGCCGGTCGCGTCGACGGAGGGTCAGGCGGCCAGCGAGGCCGGCGGATCGAACCTTCCAACTCCATTCCAGTCGGCCGGAGCGGTATCCGGGGCTGAGACCTCGGCTTTGCCGAGCCCGCTCAATATGCTGGGAGGCGCAGCAGACGCGGTGGCGCAGGCCCAGCCTACGCCGTTCAATGCCGTGAGTTTCACCTCAGCGGCGGCCAGCGGAAGCCTTCCGACCCCGTTCGATGGTCCCGGAGCTGCGGCCAGCGAAGCCGCCACGGCCTTGCCGGAACCCACCGCGTCTGATTGCGCCGGCTGACGAATCAGCCGGCCACCACGCTCTGAAGTCAGGATCTGACTTCGCGATGACGGCAGCCGGCCAGGTTCCGATCTGGCCGGCTGCCCGGGATGCGTTACTGGACCGCGCGTAGTTCAGTCAATTGGAACTGCCCTCCCGCGGGACCGCCGAGATACTCGGCCGCGGCTTCGATCATCACCGGCTCCGCCCAATCCCAGGTCTCTCTGAAGGTAAACCCCTTCACTCTCTCTCCAGCCCGGGCAAAATTCGGACCGCTCAGACTCTCCGATTCCATAATCTCGAACTCCAGCTCCCATTTATCCGGATATTTCGGCGATTGTTCCACCCGGAGCACTCTGGCCCGGATCTTCGACAGGTTTGGCGCGATCATCATTCCCATAACACCTTCCT
>DATEFT010000844.1:0-6162 GCA_035280505.1 Blastocatellia bacterium
CAGCGTCTTGTCGGGAGCCGCGCCCGCGCTCGAAGAGGTGGAGCGGAAGCTGCAGGCGCGGGAGGTGGCCGTCAGCCGCCTGGCGACGAGGCACGCCTTCCACTCCGAGATGATGAGAGAGATCGAGGGGCCATTCCGTGAGGCCTTGCGCGAGGTGAAGATGAAGGCCCCGCAGATTCAGTATCTGTCGAATGTGACCGGGAGGTGGATCCGAGAGGAGGAGGCGCAGTCGGAGGAGTACTGGGTGAGGCATCTGTGCGAAACGGTGAGATTCGGGGAGGGAGTGGCAGAGCTGTTGTCGGGAGCGGAGAGGGTCCTGATCGAGGTCGGGCCCGGGCAGAGTCTCGGCTCGTTCGTCAAGTTGCATCCGAGGTGCGAGGCCAGCCAGGGAGCGATGGTGGTCTCGAGCCTCAGAGCGGAGGAGGAGCGGGAAGAGGACCAGCGATACCTGATCAAGCAGTTGGGGAGGCTGTGGCTGACGGGAGTGGAGGTGGATTGGGAGGGATTTTATGAAGGAGAGCGAAGGCGGCGAGTGCCGTTGCCGACCTACCCGTTCGAACGCCAGCGATACTGGATCGATCCTCACCTCACGACACTGGCCGGCGCCGCCCACCAATCGCCATTGAAGAGAAGATCGGACGTGACCAACTGGTTCTACCGGCCGGTGTGGAGGACCTCTACTTTGCCCCAACCGGCCGTTCGGCACGAAGACGTTCCGGATCGCTCGGGCTGGTTGATCTTTCTGGATGCCGGCGGCGTGGGCTCCGGTTTGGCACGGCGACTAGGTGAAAAGCAGCTTGCGGTGGTGACGGTGAGGCGCGCAGAGAAGTTCATCAAGCTCAACGAAAAAGAGTATGTGATCGACCCTGGCCGGCGCGAAGACTACTCCGAACTGATCAGGCAACTCGGCGCTTCCGGCGAAACTCCGAGGCAGATTCTACATCTCTGGAACGTCTCGGCCGAGGAACGCCCGCCGATCGACCGCGAGCTGTTCGATGCCGCGCAGGAGCTGGGTTTTTATAGCCTGATCTTTCTGACGCAGGCCTTTGACGAGCAGAACCCGACGGAGGCAATCCGGATCACGGCCGTGTCGAACGATCTCCACCGAGTGACCGGACAGGAGCGGCTCGTCCCGGAGAAGGCGACCTGGCGCGGCCCCTGCCAGGTCATTCCGCAGGAATATCCGAACATCAAATGCCGCCAGATCGATCTCACCCTTTCCGATCTGACGGGTCCTCAAGCCGAGCGGCTTCTCGATCAATTGGCAGCCGAGGTTTGCGCCGCCTCATCGAACGAAGCGGTCGCCTACCGCGGCCACGAGAGATGGGTTCAGGGAGTCGAGTCGATCACCGTCAGCGGACGATCGGAAACCTCCGGCCGATTGCGAGCGGGCGGCGTGTACCTCGTGACCGGCGGGTTGGGAACCATCGGCCTGACCCTGGCTGAATATCTGGCACAGACGGCGCAGGCCAAATTGGTCCTGATCGGCCGCTCGCCGTTTCCTGATCGTAGCGATTGGGATGAGTGGCTGGCGACCCATGGCGATGAAGATGAAGTCGGCCGTAAGATCCGCAGGCTCAGAGCGTTCGAAGAGCTGGGCGCGGAGGTTTTGACCATCAACGCCGATGTCGCGGACGAACCGCGAATGCGGGAGGCGATCGAGCAGATCTCCGGGCGCTTCGGTGAAATCAACGGCGTGATCCACGCGGCGGGCATCGTTTCGCCCGATACGTTCAGGGCGATCCATAAAATCGGCCGGGATGATTGCGAGCCCCACTTTTATCCGAAGGCCCGCGGTCTGCTGGTGATCGAGAAACTCTTGCGGGGGCGGAAGCTCGATTTCTACCTCTTACTCTCTTCTCTCTCATCCCTCATCGGCGGCCTGGGGTTCGTCGCCTATTCCGCGGCGAACATCTTCCTGGATAGTTTTGCGCAACAGCAGGCGCTGTCCGGCGACATTCCCTGGACCAGCGTGAACCTGGATTTCTGGCAATCCGGACAGGCTGAGAATCGGCCGACCGGATTGGAGGCCAGGCTGGCGGCTTTGGAAATGACGCCGGCTGAAGGGATCGAAGTCTTCCGCCATCTCTTCGCCGCGAACCTCGGCGCTCAGGTCGTGATCTCAAGCGGAGACCTGCAGGCCCGGATCGATCATTGGACCCGGCTCGAATCGCCGCGCACCGCCCAGCAGTCGGCCCATCCGCGCCCGGTGCTGGGGACGGCCTATGTCGGTCCGCGCAATGAGGTGGAGATTCGGCTGGCGCAGATCTGGCGGGAGTTGCTGGGGGTCGAGCAGGTTGGAATAGAAGATGACTTCTTTGAACTCGGCGGTCACTCCCTTCTGGCGACCCAACTCTTTTCACGGTTACGCGTCGAATTTCAAGTCGAAATTCCGGTGCGCAATCTCTTTGAAATGACGACTATCGCCCGTCAGGCAGAGCTGATCGCCACGATTCAATGGGTGGCTCAAGACGCCGAGCCGGGGACCGTGATCGGCGCGGCCGAGTCCGACCGGATCGAAGGCGAGCTTTAACCAATGATGACCACGTTCGAATTTTTGTCCTATTTGCGCCAGCTCGACGTCAAGGTCTGGGCTGACGGCGACAAGCTCCGCTATCAGGTTCCGCGCAGCGGGATTCCGTCCTCGCTCCTGACGGAACTGGCGCAGCGCAAACCCGAGATCCTGCGGGTATTGGGTGAATTGGAGATCGGCTCTCGCCCCGCGTCTCTGCCGTTGCGGCCGATTGCCCGCGGTCGCCGATCCCCTCTCTCCTTTTCTCAGCAGCGGTTGTGGTTCTTGGATCAGTTGGTGCCGAACAATCCGTTTTACAACGAATCCGGCATCGTGAGGATTGAAGGCGGACTGGACCTGGACGTTCTGGAGCGTGTGATCAATGAGATCGTCAGAAGGCACGAAGTCTTGAGAACGAAGATCGAAGTTGAGGAAGGCACGCCGGTACAGGTAACCGACGACTGGGAACCGCGGAGATTGGAGCGCGTGGACCTGTCCGGCTTGACCCGGAAGGAGAGGGAAGCAGAGGTCCTGAGGATCGCCGAGAGAGAGGCTCGAACAGGATTCGATTTGAGCCGCGGGCCGTTGATCAGAGTCCAGGTGCTGAGACTTGAAGAGCAGCAGCACATCTTGCTGCTCACCATGCATCATATCGTGAGTGACGGATGGTCGAGCGGGATCCTGATCGGGGAATTGAGAGCTCTCTATCAAGCATACGGCAGGGGAGCTGAGTCTCCATTGGAGGAGTTGCCGATCCAGTACGCGGATTTTGCGGTGTGGCAGAGAGAATGGTTGAAGGGAGAGGCACTCGAGGAGCAACTGGCATATTGGCGGAAAAGGCTGGCAGGGATGGAGGAGTTGCGATTGCCGACGGATTACCTGCGGCCGGCGGTGTCGAGTTATCGGGGGGCTCGCCTCCATTTTCAGCTTCCCGCCGACCTGAGTCTCCAGATCCAAGCCCTCAACCGGTCGCATGGAACGACGTTGTTTATGTGCCTGGTCGCCGCCTTCAACGTCTTGCTCCATCGGTACACGGGCGAGGATGATCTCGTCATCGGGACCGATGTGGCAGGCCGGGACCGAATGGAGACCGAAAGACTGATCGGGTTCTTTGCCAACCTGCTGGTGCTGCGGACCGATCTTTCCGGGAATCCCGGTTTTGCGGAATCGCTGAGGCGGGTCCGGGAGACCGTGCTGGAGGCTTATGCGCATCGGGAACTGCCGTTTGAACTGCTGGTCGCCGAATTGCAGGGGGACCGGAATCTGGGCCACGCGCCGATCGTGCAGGTCCTGTTCACGCTTCAAAATTTCTCGGTGCCCAAGAACGCGGGCCTGAATCTAAGTGTCGAGCGGGTCAATACCGACACCTCCAAGTTCGATCTGGCGGTTGAGATCGGAGAACACGAACAAGGGTTGTCGGTGGTCTTCGAATACAACACGGATCTGTTTGAGGCCGCCACGATCCACCGCCTGTTCAACTCTTACCGGACCCTCCTGACTGATGGCGCGGCCAACCCCGCCAGGCCGATCTCCCGGCTTCAGGTGCTGACCGCCGCCGAGCGCCAGCAGGTGCTGGTGGAATGGAACCAGACTGACTGCGAGTTCGCTCAAGACCAGTCCTGGAACGGCCTGTTTGAGGCCCAGGTCACACGCACGCCCGAAGCCGTGGCCGTCGTCTTTCATGATCGGAGGCTGACATATCGGGAGTTGAATGCGCGAGCCGGGCATCTGGCCCAGGTTCTTCTCGAGCAGGGCGTCGGTCCGGAGGTCGTGGTCGCGTTGCTGGCCGAACGCGGGATCGATTTCTTGGTCACGATGCTCGCCATCTTCAAAGCCGGAGGGACGTACTTGCCGCTGGACCCGTACCACCCGGCTAAACGCATCGGTCAGGTGCTGGGTCGGAGCGGGGCCGGATTGGTGGTTACGGCTTCCCAGTTCGGAGCGACGGTTGCCGAAGCGATCGCCGAGCTGGCGGCCGACCGTCAACCGGACGTACTCTTCCTGAACTCGAGCGAATGGGGCCAGGCCGCGCCGCCGAACCGGCCTTCCCCGCCTCATCAATTGGTTTACATGATCTTTACCTCGGGATCGACCGGGGTCCCGAAAGGGGCTATGGTCGAACAGCGCGGCATGCTCAATCATCTGTTCGCCAAGATCGAGACCCTCCGGCTGGATGAACACGATGTCGTCGCGCAGACCGCTTCACAATGTTTCGATATCTCCTTATGGCAGTTCCTTGCTTCCTTGCTGACGGGAGGACAGGTCTGCATTCTCGACGATGAGATCGCTCACGATCCGACCTCCCTGCTCGATCAGATCGAACGACAGAATGTGACGATTGTCGAGGTGGTTCCATCCATGATGCGGATGATGCTGGCAGAGGCCGATCGCCGCGAGGTTCGGCCGAATCCGTCGATGGTCCGCTGGTTGATTCCCACGGGCGAAGCCTTGCCGCCGGAACTGGCTCATCATTGGCTTCGGCTGTACCCTCAAATTCCCCTGCTCAATGCCTACGGGCCGACGGAATGTTCGGATGACGTGACCCATTACCCGATCGATTCGGCTCTTTCCGAGAGCCTCGTGCATGTTCCGATCGGCCGCCCAATCATCAATACGCAAATTTATATTCTGAACGCCGAGCTTCAGCCGCAACCGATCGGTGTGGCCGGCGAACTCTATATCAGCGGGGTCGGCGTTGGGCGCGGCTACCTCGGCGAAGCCGGAAGAACGTCCGAGGTCTTTGTGCCCGATCCATTTGCGAACGAGGCCGGAAGGCGCCTGTACAAGAGTGGCGATTTGGCCCGCTACCTGCCGGATGGAAATCTGGAGTTTCTGGGTCGAATCGATCATCAAGTCAAGATTCGCGGCTTCCGGATTGAACTCGGCGAGATCGAAGCGAGACTCGGACGGCATCCGGCACTTCAAGCGGCCATCGTCCTGGCCAGGGAAGACCATCCTGGCGAGAAGCGTCTGGCGGCCTATCTGGTGGCCAGGCCGGAGGCAACAGTCTCCATCGGCCAACTGCGCGATTTCCTGAGGGCGGAACTACCCGAATACATGGTGCCTGCGGCCTACGTGATGCTGGAGGCTCTGCCGTTGACGGAGAATGGCAAACTCGACCGCCGCGCGCTGCCCATCCCCGAAACGGCACGCTCCGGCGTGGAGCCGGACTATGTGGCTCCGCGCACACCCGCCGAGCAAATTTTGGCGGGAATCTGGTCTCAGGTGCTCGGCCTGGATCGGGTCGGCCGCAATGACAATTTCTTCGATCTGGGTGGGCACTCGCTGTTGGCGACCCAGGCGGTCTCGCGAGTGAGGGGGGCATTCCAGGTTGAGTTGCCGCTGAAGGAGTTGTTCGAACATCCGACCGTCAGCGAACTGGCGGCAATCCTGGGATCCGGATTCGAGAACGGAGAGGCCGCGCCGCCGCCTCTGACGAGGGTCTCCAGAGATGAGAGGCTGCAGTTGTCGTTCGCGCAACAGCGGCTCTGGTTCATGGAGCAGTTGGACCCCGGCAATCCCGTCTTCAACTGCCACGGCGCTCTGCGCCTCGACGGCCTCCTGAATCTGCACGCTCTCGGCTCCGCCATCGATCTCGTCGTCAGCAGACATGAAGTCCTCAGGACCAGGATCGAACTCCACGCCGGTGA
>DATEFT010000845.1:0-2996 GCA_035280505.1 Blastocatellia bacterium
CAGGCCTATCTGCTCAAGAATGCGGTCGGGGAGCCAATGGAATTGCAGTCTCCCGCCGGTCTCGAGCCCGCGACCAACCGGCGGATGTTCCATGGAGACGTCGTCAAGGAACGGGTGGCGGGCGAAGAAGGTTTCCTGTACTGGACCGAAGGCAGGTATGCGTGGCGCCCGGTGAGTTTCTCGAAGTTTTGATCTTAAACCGCGAAAGACGCGGAATTAAATACCTTTCGCGTCTTCCGCGTCTTTCAGTGACACCCCTCCAGATAGGTCCGTTCAATCGTGCGGATCATTCCGTAGAGCAGGTCGTTGACCGGCGTCGGGATTCCATATCGCCGCCCGAGTTCCATCACGGTTCCGGCAAAGATCTCGACTTCGGTCTTCCGGCAGGCTTCGATATCCTGCAGCATCGAGGTCTTGCTCTCCGGCGAGAGCTTCTGGATGACCTGAAAATATTGATCGATGTCCTGCGGCGTCAAATTGATGCCGGCCTGTTCGGAGATGCGAACGACCTCCAGGCAAGCCATCACCATGACCGACCGAGCCTCTTCGATCTTTTGATAAGCGCCGTAGTTGGCCTTCATGACCGCCGAGGTCTGGTTGATCCCCACATTCATCATGAATTTCCACCACAATTCGCGCATCATATTCTCCGGAATGCGGTAGGGGATGCCCGCCCGGTCGAAGCAGGTTTTGACCGCGACCACTTTCGGAGAGTGGACCGTGTTGGTGGGCTCTCCGAAAACGATCGTCCCGACCTTCGTGAAATGGATCTGCGTTCCCTCTCTGACCGCATCCGTTCCGACGACGAAGGAGTAGAGCAGCTTCTCCATTCCGAATTCGCGTCCGATCACCTGCTCGCTGTCGATACCGTTCAAGAGCGAGAGAATGATCGTCTCTTCACCCACAAATCTCCGCATCTCATGAATGGCCTGCCCCAATTGATGCTGTTTGACGGCGACGAGGATCAGATCCGCCGGAGGCGCCTCGGCATCGGGTTGCACATATCGAAAGGCGACCGGAGCGCCGTTAATACTGATTCCGCCCTCGGCATACCGCCGGATCCGCTCCGGGTCGGCGATCACCTTGAAGCGGTCCGGGCCCCAGGAAGACAAGGTCAGAGCATAAGTACCACCCACAGCCCCCAGGCCGGAGAGGTAGATGTTTCGGATCTCTTGCAGCATGGTCGATTTCTTAAATCCCCCTTACGAATCTTTTGGCTATTCCAGGTTATTGATGGTAACAAGCCGAACCGGACTCCCGCAATCTTGACGGATTTCGCTGATGATTCAACAATGATAGTTCACGTTAATTAAGAATAGATCCAAAACCTGGGGGGACATCTATGAAAACGAACCGCCGTGACTTTCTCGCCGCCTCGGCCGCCGCCGCGATCTTTCCCGTTCCGATCCTGGGGCTCCAATCGAAAGACAAGAAATATCGGACCGCGCTCATCGGTTCGGGCTGGTGGGGAATGAATATTCTGCGTGAAGCGATGGCCGCGGGCGAGTCCAAGGTCGTGGCGATCTGCGATGTCGATGAGAACATGCTGACGCCGGCCGCCGCCGAGGTTGAAAAACTCTCCGGCGACCAGCCCCAAAGATACAAGGACTACCGCGAAATGCTGGCGCGCGAGAATCCGGAGATCGTCATCGTGGGCACCCCGGATCACTGGCATGCGCTCAACATGATCGCCGCGGTCAATAGCGGCGCGCATGTCTATGTGGAGAAGCCCATCGGACACACGATCAAAGAGGGCCGGGCGATGGTCAACGCCGCCCGCGCGGCGAAACGAATCGTCCAGGTCGGGACCCATCGCCGCATCTCGCCGCACAATGTTTCGGGCCGTGAATTTATCAAGTCCGGCCGGCTCGGCAAGATCGGGATGGTGCGGTGTTTCGTCCATTATGGAGGCGGACCGGAGACCCCCGTGCCGAATACCGAGCCGCCGAAAGGTCTCGATTGGGACATGTGGTGCGGCCCCGCCCCGCTGCGCCCCTTCAACAAGAGCATTCACACCCGGGGCTTCCGTAACTTCCTCGATTACGCCAACGGGACGCTGGGCGATTGGGGCGTTCATTGGATCGACCAGATTCTCTGGATCACCGGCGAGCGGGCGCCGCGGAAGGTCTTCTCGACCGGCGGGCGCCAGATTGCCGGCCCGGCCGTCAACACGAAGGAGGCTCAAACTCCCGACGCGCCCGACCATCAGGTCGCCGTCTACGAATTCGAGAACTTCACCGTCAGTTGGGAACATCGGCGCTTCGCCGGCAACAACGCGGAGAAGACCCACCCGGCACAGGCCGTCGGTTGTTATTTCTATGGGACCAACGGAACTTTCCATATGGGATGGCTCGACGGTTGGACGTTCTATCCGGTCGATCCAAAGGCGCCGCCGATCCACGAAGAGGCCCGGCTCAATCAACCCGACGCCCAGAACATCAAAGAGCTGTGGGCCGATTTCCTCGACGCCATCAAAACCGGCCGCAAACCCGTCAGCGACATCGAAGAGATTCATTATTCGACCAATGCCAGCCTGCTCGGCATGCTCTCATACCGGCTCGGCCGCAGCATCCAATGGGACAGCGCCAGAGAACAGGTGATCGGCGATGAGGAAGCGAACAGACTGCTCAGCCGCAAATACCGCGGAGCCTGGAAATATCCCAGGGCCTGAAAGTTCGCCCGATCAACTCTGGCGGCCGGGCCGAGCGCATCAGCCTGGCCGCCAGGGCTCGGATTGACAGAGACCCATCCTTTGTATACTCTAATCACCAACTCTCCTGCATAAAGATCAATAACCCAGACTCGATAAATCCGAATAGTCCGAATAGAGACCCGGGCCTGGCCCTTTTTCCCCGCTGGAATCAGGCTCCAACGAAAGGGGAGAACATGCTCGCCAGGTATACACTCGGTTGCGTTCTGTGCCTGCTGCTCGCGTTGACGACGTCGGATTCGACGGCGACGGCGGGGCAGGATGGAACGGCGCTCGTAGCGCCGGA
>DATEFT010000846.1:0-4268 GCA_035280505.1 Blastocatellia bacterium
CTATCGGCCGCTCCCGGTCCGGACGCGGTTCTCGATGGAGCGGCCACGGTTCAGCGCCGAGCCGAGGCGGCTCCGGTCTCCACGCCGCTTTCGCCGGCGCACCTGATGCCGGGCGCGCAGGCGTTGCTGAGGCTCCAGCGATCCCACGGCAATGTCTTTGTGCAACGGCTCATTCAGCGCGAGCTCCGGTCGCCGGCCCCGGCCGCCAAACCGGCGCCCAATCGTTCCGCGGCCGCGCCGGCCAGGCCCGCCGCGAAGCCCGCGGCCAAGGCTAAGGCCGGACCCAAGCCGGTTGCGGAGAAGGCGGCTGGAAAGGATCAGGCCGCGCCGGAGCCTTCGGCGGAAGGCGCCGCCGAGTCTTCGCCGGTGCAAGATCCTCGCTTCCAGGGCGTCATGCAGCGCCTGGGTCAAGCCGCCCGCCAGAGCAAGGTTCACGAGCCGGCCTCCAAGAAGGTGGCTGATGCCAGCGCCGCTTCCGTCGCGCCCGCCAACGACCGGAGCAGCCGGGCCCAGGCCAAT
The DNA here is from genome assembly GCA_035280505.1 of Blastocatellia bacterium. Classification (GTDB taxonomy): domain Bacteria; phylum Acidobacteriota; class Blastocatellia; order RBC074; family RBC074; genus JAKEHZ01. The sequence goes on from DATEFT010000846.1 coordinate 520, forward strand.
CAGGTCGAGGTCATGGATCGACAGGAGGCCGAGAAGCCCAAGACCGACGACTTCCTGACCATGCTGCGCAAAGAGATCGCCCGGATCGCCCCCAAGAACATGGAGGAGACCGAGGATTTCAAGAAGGAAGGGAAGGCGGCGCAGCTCAAAGGAACTTTGACGGGCCAGGTCGATCAGCGCAAGGATACGGCCACCCAGAACATCGAGGGCGCGACCAAGGCCACGCCCGACCCCGACCGCGTCGAGGGGAAAGAGACGACTCCACTGCCGCCGGAGCCCACGGACGCGCCGCTGCCCGCGCTGCGTTCGCAGGAGATCCTGCCCCAACCCAAGCCCGAGGCCCAGGTCTCGGTCGAGGGGAACAAGAAGAAGGCCAACCGGATGATGGCCGAGAACGAGATCGACGAAGAACAGTTGGAGAACGCCAATGAGCCGAAGTTCGATGCCGCGCTCAGCGCCAAGCAGGAACTGGAGACTCATGCCGACCAGGTGCCGGGCGCCTATCGCCAGGAGGAGCAGAGCGTTCTGAAAGATGCCAGGGCCAAGGTCGCCGAAGACGAGAAAGAGGCCAAGGGCGGAATGAAGTCCCGGCGCGCGGGTGCGAAGAGCAAGGTCCTGAGCCGCCAGGAAGAGGCCAAGAAGAAAGAGGAAGAGGAACGCAAAAAGGTCGCGGACCAGATCGAGGGCATGTACGTCCAGACCAGGAAGAACGTCGAGGAGAAGCTCAACAACCTGGACCGGGAGGTCAACCGGATCTTCGACGACGGCGAGAAGGCCGCGCGCGACCGGTTCGAGAATTATGTGGATCGCCACATGGCCGATTACAAACGGGAGCGTTACGACCGGCTCGGCGGCTCTGTGCTCTGGGCCAAAGACAAGCTGTTCGGCCTGCCCGACGAGGTCAATCGTTTCTACGAAGAGGGGCGCGACGTCTATCTTCAAGAGATGGATGCCGTGCTGGTCCGCATCGCCGATACCGTCGAGACCCGGCTCAAAGAGGCCAAGACCGAGATCGCCGAGGGTAAGAAGCGGATCCACGACCATGTCGGGACCCTCTCGGGCGATTTGAAGAAGGCGGGTCAGGAGAGCGAGAAGAACATCTCCGCCAAATTCGACGAACTGTCGCAGGGCGTCGATGCCAAGAAAAAAGAGCTGGCGGAGAAGATGGCCAGGCGCTACCAGGAGTCGCGCGACAAGCTCAACGAGCGGATCAAAGAGCTGCAGGCCGAGAACAAGGGGCTGGTCGATGCCTTCCTCGACAAGCTCAAAGAGATCATCGAAATCCTGCGCAACTTCAAGCGGCGCATCTCCAGTCTCCTGGGGAAGGCCGGGGACGTCATCTTTCAAATCGTCAAACACCCGATCAAGTTTCTCGGCCATCTGCTCGATGCCGTCAAGTTGGGATTCAACCAGTTCTCGAAGAACATCCTGACGCATCTCAAGGCCGGGCTGCTCGGCTGGCTCTTCGGCGCGCTCTCCGGCGCCGGAATCGAGATTCCGTCCGAGTTCAGCGTCAAGTCGATCTTCGGGCTGGTGCTCCAGATCCTCGGGATCACCAAGGATCGCATCCGCGCCAAGGTCGCCAAGCTGATCGGCGAAAAGAACGTCGAGCGCATCGAGAAGGCCTGGGAATTGGTCTCGGTGCTGATCAAGGAGGGGCCGGCCGGATTATGGTCGAAGATCAAAGAGTACCTGGGCGATTTCAAGGAGATGGTGCTCAGTGGAATTCGCGAGTGGGTCATCACCCAGATCGTCAAACAGGCGGTCATCTGGTTGATCAGCCTCTTCAATCCCGCGTCGGCCCTGCTCAAGGCCATCCAGGCGATCTACGGCGTGGTCACCTTCTTCATCGAACGGATCGAACAGATCCTGCAGTTGGTCGAGGCCATCGTCGAATCGGTGGCCAAGATCGTGGCGGGCAACATCGCCGCGGCGGCCAACTGGATCGAGCAGGCGATGGCCCGCACCGTGCCGGTGATCATCAGTTTCCTCGCCAACCTGCTCGGGCTGGGCGGCATCAGCGAGAAGGTCAAATCGATCATCCAGGGCATTCAACAGCGGGTGGACCAGGCGATCGACAAGGTGATCGCGAAGATCGTGGCGGTCGTGAAGCGAGTGGGCGGCGGTCTGGTCAAGGGGGCCAAGGGCGCGGCTCAAAAAGTTATGAACTGGCTTAAGCTGCGGAAAACCTTTAAGGCCGGCAACGAATCCCATTCCTTATATTTTGAAGGGACCGCCCGGCAGCCCCAATTGATGGTCGCCAGCACTCCGGAGCACATCGGAAAGTGGATCAACCGTAGAAAGAGCGAGCTGGAGAAACAGAATCTCTTCGATGCGGGTAAGAAAGCCGCATACGACGGAATCAGCGCCGATTTGCGGGCCATCGGCAAATTGGTCTATTCGCCGGACCCCAAAAAGATTCCGACCCAGGAGCAGGCGGTCGAAGGGTTACTGAGCCGGATTGCCGCGAACGCCAGGATTCTCGGGTTCTCGGGTGATGAGGTGCCGGTCCCGCGCATGGTGGTCTCCCCGGGATTCTCTTCCCAGAAAGCCTCGAACACGGTGGTGAAGTTCTTATTCAACGATCCCGCGAACCATCGGCCCGGCACCGGGACCACCGGACGCGAATCGCTGGGCGGCGCCTGGGAGGAACTGACCAAAATGGGCATCTCGCGGGACTATTGGAAGAGCGGCCATCTGCTCAATGCGGATTTCGGGGGATTGGCGGTCGATTCAAACCTCATCCCCATTCCGCAGGCTGTTAATAAAGCGATGGATGGAAATTTTGATAGCCATGTGCGGGGAGATCTATATCAGAAGAAGAAGGTCACCTGGATGCGATTCACCATCGCCCGAAACCACCCGCCAGACGTCAAGAAGCATTTTGTCAGCTACTTCAAGGCCGAAGCCGCGGAGATGCCACTGAATAATAATGAATACGCGACGCCTTCAAGCGGGACCATCGTCTTTGAGAAAAGCGGCGGGGACCTGCCCTATCCCGCACTCACCTCCAGCGCCTTAACCCTGAATGCCATTATCAAGGCCGGAGATCGCTCAAGGGACTCGGTCCGGGCCGTGGCCAAGGCGACGCAGTTGGGGGAGACGCTGGTCACGGATCTGGTGCGGAATGGCGTTGAACTGAAGAGCGTCGATGAGATCGAAGCGTTTATTAACGCACAGGCGCCTGTTTATGGGCGAATCAGAACGGCGAGGTACCTGGCGAAGTTTCATCGGGTGAAGGCCCGAGTCGTCCTCTAGCTTATTTGATCAGGTCGAATGACGCGCTCCGCCACTCCATCCCTTTATTCAGATGTTCGATCCAGGTGGGATTGGCGGCGGTGATTTCGAAGATCGCGCTGGGAGTCCGGGAGGATTTCCAAAAGTCTCTCTGTTGTTTCGGGGTTAGTCGCTCCAGATCGACGGTCAACGGATGGTTTTCAATGTTGGAGAGGCGGCACTCTTTGATGTACTCGTCGAGATGTTGAGAGACCCAGTTGACGTCGAGGATGTTTTCGGAAGAGACCTGCTGTGCGAGGGGCGCATCTTCAACCATCCGATAGACGATCGGATCGAGCAGTAACATCAGCGCGAAGCTTTTACTTCGGCAAAAGTCGGGTTGTTCGGCCGAAATGATGCGTAGTCGCAGGACCAACACGGCTTCCCGCTTGCTCAGAACTTTAACATTGAAGAGTGACGTTGCCATAAATTACGAATCAGTACCGCGAGCGGTACCGAACCAGGATGATAAC
>DATEFT010000847.1:0-9126 GCA_035280505.1 Blastocatellia bacterium
TTATCAACCGCGAAAGGCACGAAATACGCGAAATCAATGACTTTTCGCGTATTTCGTGCCTTTCGCGGTTGAAGAAAAGAAGGTCTATGAAACGTAGATTGGGTGTTCATACCGGTATCGGAGGCGGGCTGCATCGGTCGATCATCGAAGCCTCAGAGAAAGGTTGTCAGACCTGGCAGATCTTTTCGCGCAATCCGCGCGGCTGGGCGGCGCGGCCGCTGACCGAAGAGGAGATCCGGCTCTTTCACGAGAAACACCGGGAGTCCGGATTGACCCCCTGCATCATTCATGCCTGCTACCTGATCAACCTGGCGGCGCCCACCTCCGAGATTCGGATCAAATCGATCATCGCGTTCCGCGACGAGATCGAGCGCGGATTGGCCATCGGGGCCGACTATCTGGTGGTCCATCCCGGCAGCAGCCGCGGCGCCTCGTTCGAGGAGGCGATCGAAAATTGCGCCTCGGCGATGCACGAAGCGGCGGCCGGCCTGGAAGATCGGATGTGGCGATCTAACTTTCAAATCCTGATCGAGAATACGGCCGGTCAGGGTAACCAGATCGGCCGCAGTTTCGAGCAGGTTCAACAGATCCTGACTCGGTGTCCGGACCTGCCGATGGGCATGTGTCTCGATACCGCCCATTCATTCGCCGCCGGTTACGACTGGCGCGACGAACAGACCGCGAAGCGCGCCCTGACCCTACTCGGGAAAACGGTCGGATTCGATAAAGTGAAGGCCGTGCACTTCAACGACTCGAAAGCCGCCTTCAACTCTCTGGTAGATCGCCATTGGCACATCGGTCAGGGCGAGATCGGAGATGAAGGACTGGCCCGCGTCTTGAACCACCCGCAATTGCGCCGGCTCCCGTTCATTCTCGAGACTCCGCAAGACGATCAAACCAACGATCTGACCAACCTGGCCGCGGCCCGCGCGCTGATTCAACGATAATTTATGAGATCAAAATCCCCTGCCTCCTCGATGACCTCGGAAGAAGTGATCGAGAACCGGTTACGTACCAAATACGTTGCGCAAAATCTGGAGGCCACCCACGGCATTCCCCGCCACCACGGCCCGCAGGACCCGCTCGACGAACTGGTGTTGACCATCCTCTCGCAATCCACCACCGACGTGAACAGCGATCGCGCCTTCGAAAGTTTGAAGAGGCGTTTTCCGGATTGGGAATCGGTCAGGAGGGCGCGGCCGGCCAGCATCGCCGCCGCCATCAAATCCGGCGGGCTGGCCAACACCAAATCGGTGGTCATCAAAAACGTGCTGGCCGAGATTCAGAAACGGCGCGGACGGCTGGATCTGTCATTTTTACGCACTGTCGCGATCGACGAGGCCAGAACCTTTCTGACCTCACTCAAAGGAGTGGGGCCCAAGACCGCGGCCTGCGTTCTGCTGTTCTCCTGCCGGCGCCCGGTCTTCCCCATGGATACTCACATCTTCCGCATTACCAGGCGCCTCGGCTTGGTTCCGGAAAAATGTACCGATCAAGAGGCGCACGAACTAATGGAATCTGTCATTCCACCTACAAAGCACTACTCACTTCACATCAATTTGATCCGCCATGGGAAGACCATTTGTCGCCCTCGAGACCCGAAATGCGAGAAGTGTTCATTGATCGAACATTGTGATTATGGCCAGGCCAATCTTTGACCCTGATCGACCTCGCTAAACTAACATAAATAATGGGAGTACCGGGATGGATAAATACTGCTCCGCACAAGCAAATTCTGTAGTCTGAACAAAAAGCGTTCACGCACTTATTTCTATTGTACCATTTCACGTCAATCGAGCCCCTCCAGATTAAGGGGCGGAATCCGGCGGCAGGCGGAACCGAGTGATTTATTGCTTGTCAGGCAAGAGGTTAGAGCGACGTCCGGAAAAAATCGGGAGCGCATGAGCCAATGGTACGGCCATTGCTCTATTATCAATCGACAAGCAATGCTTCAGCAGTTTAGGTAACTCGAATACGGAAGATGTTGGGGGACATCTTAAAGCAGTTGCTGTAAAAGGCAGTTGTTTTTCCGTTGAGAGATAGAATGGCTGCTCGATTCCGCATAGTTCTTGGGGGAGGCTATACGGAGTTGAGCAGCCATTCTTGCTTCTACACCTACTTTTGTCAGATCTTTATTCGGCCAAAGAAACATACCCGGCGTCTAACTCAGCACCAATTAGGAGGTAACATGATTAAGAGACCAACAAGAGGGCTCTGCGCATCGACCCTGGCGTTGCTGATGGCGTGCAGTTCGCCGGCGAGCCTTGCCCAAATGGCCGGTCCGAAAGGCCAGTCCGGCGCGGGCGCCGACCAGAAGACCGTCAAGAGTTTAAGCCCCGAACAGAAGGCGCTCCATCTGCTCGACCGCACGGCGTTCGGTCCCCGATCCGGCGACCTCGAGCGAGTCATGAAGATGGGGTGGCAGAAGTATCTGGAAGAGCAGTTGCACCCCGAACGCCTCTCGGACGAGCTGGTCGAACAGAAGCTGAAATCGCTGGAGAGCATCCACCTGAGCAGCCAGGAGCTGGCCCAACGTTACCAATCGCCGCAGATGATTCGCCAGGCGCTGAAGGCCCGAGGGCTGGAGAGACCTGAATCGACGGAGGCCCCTTCGGCCTCCAAGCAACCGGACGAGGCGCCCACGCCGTCCAAGACCGACGAGTTCGAGAAACGCCGCGAGGTGCGCCTGGCGCTGCTGGAGATGGGCTACAAGCCCCAGCAACGGCTGGTTCAGGAGTTACAGCAGGCGAAGATCCTGCGCGCCGTCTACAGCCGGAGGCAACTGCAGGAGGTGATGACCGATTTCTGGTTCAACCACTTCAACGTCTACATTCAGAAAGGCGCCGACCGGATCCTGACGACCGCGTACGAGCGCGAGGCGATCCGCCCGCGGGCGCTCGGCAAATTCGAGGACCTGCTGCTGGCGACGGCCCAAAGCCCGGCCATGCTCTTCTATCTGGATAACTGGATGAGTTCGGCGGCGGTCCTCAAAAACGGAGAGACGCCGCAGGGCCGGCGCCGCGGCCTCAACGAAAACTACGCGCGCGAGATCATGGAGCTCCATACGCTGGGAGTCGACGGCGGTTATACCCAGAAGGATGTTCAGGAGGTCGCGCGCTGTTTCACCGGCTGGACCATTCGCGCTCCGCGGCTGGGAGGCGATTTTTTCTTCAATCCGCGGTTGCACGACGACGGCGAGAAAATCGTGTTGGGTCACAAGATCGCCGCCGGCGGCGGCCGCAAAGACGGCGAGACGGTGATCAAGATTCTGGCCCGTCACCCTTCGACCGCCCGGTTTATCGCCCGTAAGCTGGCGTGGAAGTTCGTCTCGGACAATCCGCCGCCGGCGCTGGTCGAGCGGCTGGCCCAGACCTTCTCAATGTCCGATGGTAAGATCGGCGAGGTGCTGCAGGTCTTGTTCAACTCTCCGGAGTTCTGGGCGCCGCAGAACTATCGCGCCAAGATCAAAACGCCGTTCGAGATGACCGTCAGCGCGGTGCGCGCGGTCGGGGCCGAGACGGACGGCGGCCCGGCCTTTCATCGCTGGATGGCCCGCATGGGCGAGGGGCTGTTTATGGCGCAACCGCCGACCGGTTATCCCGAGACCGCCGACCATTGGGTCAACAGCGGCACGCTGCTCGAACGCATGAACTTCGCGCTGGCGTTGAGCGCCAACCGGATTCCGGGATCGCAAGTCAACCTGGAACCGCTGGCCGCCGAGACCGTCGATGGATATGTGAAGTTGCTGCTGCACGACGAGATCTCACCGAAATCGAAGGCGCAGATCGATCGGGCCCTGGCCGAAAATGTCGCCGGCCGGGCTGAAGAAAAGAGAAATAGTGCTAACATAGCCAGGGTGATCGGGCTGATTCTGGGCTCCCCCGAGTTTCAGAGGCAATGAAAATTTCGGATTCGAAGTTTTCTGCGGAGGAATCGTTTATGACGTTGAATCGCCGATATTTTCTCAAGCACGGCGGACTGGCGCTCGCCAGCCTGGGCGCCGCCACCTGTTCGCCTTCATTCCTGACCCGGACGCTGGCGCAGAGCAACAGCGGCAACCAGAAGGAGAAGCGCCGGAAGATTCTGATCGCGATCTTTCAACGCGGCGCCATGGACGGCCTCAACGCGGTGGTGCCCTACGGCGAGCAGGAGTACTACAACCTGCGGCCCAGCCTGGCGGTTCCCCGGCCGGGCGGCAATCAGGGCACCGCGATCGATCTGGACGGTTTCTTCGGATTGCATCCGGCCCTCTCGCCCTTCAAACCGTTCTACGATTCGGGTCAACTCGCGATCATTCATGCGGTCGGTTCGCCGGACAATACCCGTTCGCATTTCGACGCCCAGGACTACATGGAATCGGGAACTCCGGGCGTGAAGAGCACGGCCGACGGCTGGATCAACCGCTATCTGCAGGCCAAACCGGACGCGAAGGCGACGCCGTTCCGCGCCGTGACCCTGGGCCCCAATCTGCCGCGAACCATGCAGGGCACGACTCCCTGCATCGCCATGACCAGCATCAACGACTTTACGATCCGCGCCGGCGGCGGCGAGATGGGGCAGGCGGTTCAGGGCGGCTTCGAAGCCATGTACTCTCAGACCATCAACGACGCGCTGCGCGGCACCGGAAAAGAGACCTTCGATGCCGTCAAGGCGCTCAAACAGATCAATACCGCCCGTTACCAACCGGCCCCCGGCGCCAACTATCCGCGCGGGCGTTTCGGCGAAAACCTGCGCCAGATCGCGCAACTGATCAAGGCCGAGATCGGACTCGAGGTGGCGTTCACCGACATCAGCGGGTGGGACACGCACGCCAACCAGGGAGCCGGGCAAGGCCAGCTCGCCCTCCGCTTCACCGAATTGGCCCAGGGCATTTCGGCGCTCTATACCGACCTCGAAGCCAGAGCCGAAGACGTCGTGATCCTGACCATGACCGAATTCGGACGGACCGCGAAGGAGAACGGCAATCGCGGCACCGATCACGGCCACGCCAGCGTCATGTTCATGCTGGGGGGCGCCGTCAACGGCGGCCGGATCCACGGTTCGTGGCCGGGATTGAAGCCCGAGCAACTCAATGAACGCCGCGATCTGGCGCTGACCACGGATTTCCGCGATGTCTTCGCGGAGGTGGCCAAGACCCATCTCGGCGCCGCCAACCTCAACCGGATCTTTCCGGAATATAAACCCAAGACCGGGAAATTGAACGAGCTGTTTCGCGCCTGAGATCCTCAAGGCGAGAGGCGCGGAATCGCCCGATTTTTCGCGGGTTCCGCGGGTTCCGCGCATTTCGCGCGCACCATCGCCGGGGCGATCGCGGGAAGTCCGCGGAGAATCTTTTATGCTTGCATCAAAGCTCCGGTCGGCTATACTGAGCCGGGCAACCGGCATCTTCGCTCTGACAACTCGCTTGGATCCGATGGTCAGATCCGATAGACAAAGATAGGAAAGCGAGCCTCGAAACGTCCATTTCCGCCCACTGACTGGATAGCCTGTCCACATACCTCAGTGTCTCAAGCCCTGGATGTTCCCCTCGATTAAGAGCCAACCATCACCAACACACGACAACTAATCCATTTCGGGAGGTCATCATGTTTTCACGTATGGACGGGCGAAGTCCGGTTCGGCTTCTCCGCAGATCGGCGAGCCAGCCTCGCCTTTGGTATATCGCGTTAGCGCTGACGGCGGTGCTGGCCTTCGGCCTCAACCGGATCTCGTCGGGCCAGGGCAACAATTCTCCGGCCTCGACGGTCTCGGCCGCGAGTTTTGAAGACACGCCGGTGGCCCCCAATTCGATCGTCTCGGCCTTCGGCGCCCGGCTGGCGACGCAGACAGCCGCCGCGGTCGATGTCGATCCCAACACGCCAGGCATCCAACTCCCGGAGAATTTGGGAGGGACCACGGTCGAGGTCAACGGGCTCCGGGCGGGGCTCCTCTTCGTCTCGCCGGAACAGGTCAACTATGTGATCCCGAGTGCGACGCAGACCGGCGCGGCCACGGTGACGGTCAGCGCCGGAGACGGAACGATCTCCAGCGGAACGGTCGAAGTCTCGACGGTGGCGCCCGCCATCTTCACGGCCAACGCCAACGGCAGCGGAGTGGCCGCGGCCGGCATTCTGCGCGTCAAAATCGACGGCTCGCAGTCGAATGAACCGGTCGCGCAGTTCGATCAGACGGCCGGACGTTTCCTCACCAAACCGATCGATCTGGGACCGGCAGGCGAGAGAGTATTCCTGATTCTCTTTCTGTCGGGGATCGGGCAAGCCCAGGATCCCAACGGCGACGGCAACCTGAACGAAAACGTCAAAGTCCTGATCGATACGGATGAGCTGACCCCGGCGTTTGCCGGACGCCAATCGCAGTTTGCCGGGCTCGACCAGATCAACGTCGAGCTCCCGCGCACCCTGATCGGACGCGGCAAGATCAATATCACGGTCAATGCTCCCGGATTTACGGCTTCGAATCCGGTCGAGATCGAGATCGCGGGCCCGGCCGGACCGGCGCCCCCGCAGATCAACGGCTTTAGCGCGAGCCCGACTCTCGCCGGACAGACCATTCAGATCAACGGCGGCGGTTTCGCCCTGGATCCGGCCGACAACGCGGTCCGCATCACCGGTCTCGACACCAGGGTTTCAGCCGCCACGGCTTCGGCCCTGACCGTGACGGTGCCTTATGGAGCGGAGACCGGCTCCGTCAGCGTTCGCACGCCGCAGGGCGAGGGGGTCAGTTCCAGTTCCCTGGCGGTGCGAACCTCGATCAGCGGAGTGGTCGAAGACACCGCCCGGCAGGCGATGGCGGGCATGTCGGTCCGAGTGACGGACACCGAGATCTCGGCCGTCACCAGTTCGGATGGCGGGTTCGTGCTGCCGGACGTTCCACCCGGCCCGCATTTCGTCGAGATCGACGGCGGGTCGATCCTGACCGATCCGCCCTATCCGACGGTCACGGTCAAGATCACGGCCCAATCGAACCGCGACAACCAGTTCACTCACCCGATCTCGCTGCAACAGCAGACCGGATCCAGCGCCGTCATCGGCAGCACCGGCAGTTCGACCGGCGTCAGCCAGAACAACACCACCGCCAAGGGGCGGCTCGCTCTGACCAACCCCGCGATCACGATTCAGACCGGCGACTTCATTCTGACCTTCCCGGAAGACGTCTCGGCGATCTTTCCCAATGGAGACACGAGAGGCGCGGTCACCCTGACGCCGCTGTTCCAGGCGCGCACGCCGGTCCCGCTGCCCAGAGGATTCCACAGCTCGTCCATCGTCCAGATCACTCCGTTCAACGTTCAGATCGCCGAGGGCGGCACGCTCACTTTTCCGAATTCGGAGGGGCTCGCTCCCGGGACGCAGGCCACCCTCTTCCGGTACGATCCGCTGGCCGGCAGATTCGTGAAGGATCTCGCCAAGGCCTTCGTCTCCGATGACGGCCTCCGAGTCGTCACTGAGCCCGGCGCCATCAAGATCACCAGCTACTACTTCGTCGCCGTTCAGCGGCCGACCACGACCCTGGTCGGACGGGTGTTGCAGAGCAACGGGCAGCCCTCGCTCCCCGGCAGCCTGGCCCAGAGCGATGGACTGGTCCCCGTGCCTCGCGTCAATGCGCTGTTCCGCGGCCAGGAGGCGATCACCGACAGCAACGGCAGCTATGTCCTGAGAGATGTCCCGATCGGGTTCGACGAATCGGTCTCGGTCGAGATCAACTATCTGCGGCCCAGCGGCCGGGTCGAGCGCGTCTTCAGCCAGAGCGTGCCGGCCCTTCCGGATCGAACGACCAAGATTCCCGATGTGGTCCTGCCGGGTGAAGACCAGAATCGCGCGCCGGTCATCCTGGCACCGCCGAGATTGGATATTCCGGAGAGCCAGACCTCCGATTTCAGAATCCAGGTGAAAGATCCGGACGTGGGTCAGACGGTGGAGGTCAGAGTCGACGGCGCGAGTTTCGCGTCGATCGTCGGCGGGACCGCGACGCCGAACAGCTATATCCTGAGGCTCGCGCCCGGCGTCTCTTCCGCCGGCCAGTATCGGCTGATCGTGACGGCCACGGACAATCTCGGGGCCTCGGCCACCCAGGAGATCGCGCTGACGGTGCGGGATGTCAACCTCCCGCCGGTCGCCCGCGATCAATTCATCTCGGTCGAAGAGGGATCGTCCGTCACCTTCACGCTCAACGCCTCCGACCCTGAGGGAGGCGCCCTGATCTACACCATCGTCCGTCAACCGAGGAGCGGAGCGCTGAGCGGATCGGCCCCCTTGCTGCAATACACTCCGGAACCTCGATTCTCCGGCAACGATGAATTTACCTACCGGGTCAGTGACGGCGTCAGCACCAGCGACATCGCGAAAGTGACGATCAGAGTTACCGGAATCAATCACCCGCCTCAACTGGATCTGATCGGAGTCCAGGAGGAGTATAGCGAGGGCCAGGAGGTCAAGTTCATCTTTTCGGGCACCGATCCGGACCAGACCCAGACCTTGACCCTCACGCCCTTCAAGGCGTTTCCGTCCGGCTCGACTTTTACTCCGCTTTCACCCGGCAAGGCGGAGTTCGCCTGGACCCCGGACTTCGATTTTCCCGGAGATTATGTGCTCGCCGCGACAGTCACGGACAACGGAACGCCCAGACTCTCCGACTCGAACGGGATCATCTTCACAATTCCCAACACCGAGCCGACCCTGTCCGATCCGGGAACGCAAACGGTCAACGCCGGCCAGACGGTCAGCTTTACGCTCACTGCCACCGATCGAAACACGACCCAAACCCTGACCTTCGACACGGTCAATACCTTACCGGGCGGCACGCTCACCAAACAGACCGCCACGACCGCGGATTTCCTCTGGACCAATGTCCCGGAGGGGACCTACAACATCACCTTCCGGGTCACGGACGATGGGACGCCGAACGCCAGCGACTCGACGGCCGTGCAGATCGTGGCCACCGACAGCGGCCTGAACTTCCGGCCTGAATTGTATGCAGCCAACGGGGTCACGGAAGTCTCCGGCGACCTCAACGGCGACGGCCTGGAAGATCGGGTCGTCGGAGTCCCGGCCAAGAGCGACGGGCTCAATCGCGGCGCCGTCTACGTCTACTTCAAACGGCGAACGATCGGTCCGATCGAGGCGGCCCGCC
>DATEFT010000848.1:0-9260 GCA_035280505.1 Blastocatellia bacterium
CGCAATTTATCCCCAGGAAGGAGCAAGATTGGATGAGCGAGCGGGTAGCGATTTTCGACACGACCTTACGCGATGGCGAGCAATCACCCGGTTGTAGCATGAATTTGGAAGAGAAGCTGCGGATGGCGAGGCAGCTCGACCTCCTCGGAGTAGACGTCATCGAGGCGGGTTTTCCGATCTCCTCGGACGATGATTTTGCGGCGGTCAGAGAGGTCGCCCGGACCTGTCGGCGCCCGGTCATTGCGGCGCTCTGCCGGACCACTCCGGAAGACATCGAGCGCGCCTGGGAGGCCTTATCCGACGCCGCGCGGCCACGCATTCACACCTTTCTCGCCACCTCCGACATCCATCTTCAATACAAATTACAAAAGAGCCGCGAAGAGGTCCTGGAGATGGCCAGCCGGGCCGTCCGGATGGCGAAGAAGTTCACGGATGACGTGGAGTTCTCCGCCGAAGACGCGACGCGCAGCGACCTCGAGTACCTGTGCCAGATCATCGCGGCGGTGATCGAGGAGGGGGCCACCGTCGTCAACATTCCGGACACGGTCGGCTACACCATTCCCTCGGAATATTCGCATATCATTCAGACCTTGAAGGAGCGGGTGCCGAATATCGAGCGGGCGACCATCAGCGTGCATTGCCACAACGATCTGGGATTGGCGGTCGCCAATTCGCTGGCCGCCATCGCCGCCGGCGCGCGGCAGATCGAGTGCACCGTCAACGGCATCGGCGAACGGGCGGGCAACGCCTCGCTCGAAGAGATCGTCATGGCGTTGCGGGTGCGCAAGGACCTCATGCCTTACGAGACCGGGCTCACGACCGAGGAGATTCTGCGGTCCAGCCAGACCCTCTCGAACATCACCGGGGTCCACGTGCAACCGAACAAGGCCGTCGTCGGCAAGAACGCCTTCGCCCACGAGGCTGGCATCCATCAACACGGGATGCTCAAGAACCGGTTGACCTACGAGATCATGACGCCGGAATCGGTCGGGGTGAAGACCAACAGCCTGGTGCTCGGCAAACATTCGGGGCGGCATGCCTTGAGCAAGAAGTACGAGGAGATGGGCTATCAGCTCTCGCGCCCCGAACTCGACAAGGCCTACAAGCTCTTCACGAAACTGGCCGACCAGAAGAAGGAGATCTTCGAGGAGGACCTCATGGCGATCCTCCAGGACGGCATCCCGCAGATTCCCGAACGGCACAAGCTGCGCAGCGTCCAGGCGACGGCCGGGACTTCGACCATGGCGACCGCCCTGGTCACGCTCGCCGACACCCAGACCGACGAGAGCCGGACCGAGACGGCGGCCGGCGACGGCCCCGTCAATGCCGTCTACGAGGCGATCGATAAGCTGACCGGGTTGAAAGGCAGTCTGGTCGATTACAACGTGCGGTCGATCACGCGCGGCAAAGACGCCGTGGCCGAGGTCTTCGTGCACGTCGAGTTCGACGGCACCTCTTACACCGGCAAGGCCGCCAGCACCGACATCGTCGATGCCAGCGCCCGGGCCTATCTCAACGCCGTCAACAAAGCCCTGTATGCCAAGGAGCGCAAGCAGTTCGCTCCCGAGCAATCGTCGCCGGCGACCCCGGCCACGAACGCGGCCGCCTGAAAGTTCAGATAAAGTGAGGTTGGAATAAACAAGATGGGCATGACAATCACGGAAAAGATCCTCGCCGCCCACAGCGGCCGCGACCGCGTGGTGCCGGGAGAGATCGTCAACAGCAAACTCGATCTGATCGTCTGTCACGACGTCACCACGCCGCCAGCCGTCCAGATGCTCAAGAAGATCGGCATCGATAAAGTCTTCGATCCCTCGAAGATTCTGGTGACGCCCGATCACTTCGTCCCGAACAAAGACATCAAGAGTGCGGAACTGGCCAAACAGCTCCGCGCCTGGCGCATCGAACAGGGGATCGAGCGTTATTACGAGATCGGAAATCACGGCATCTGCCACGCGATCGCTCCGGAACAGGGCCACGTCCTGCCCGGCATGACGATCGTCTGCGGCGATTCGCACACCACGACCATGGGCGCGCTCGGGACTTTTGCCAGCGGCGTCGGTTCGACCGATCTGGCGGCCGCGCTGGCGACCGGCGAGCTCTGGTTCAAGGTGCCGGAATCGATGCTCTTCGAACTCAACGGCCCCCTGCCGTTCGGCGTCTACTCGAAAGACATCATCCTCTACATCATCTCGAAGATCGGGGTCGACGGCGCGCGATACCGGGCGATGGAGTATCGCGGATCGACGCTCCCGGAGCTGACCATGGAGGCCCGGTTCACGATCACCAACATGGCGATCGAGGCGGGCGGCAAGAGCGGAATCATCCCGGTCGATGCCATCTCCGAGAACTACGTCAAAGAGCGCACGTCCGAACCGTACACCTGCTACTATTCCGACGAGGACGCGGTCTACACCGAGACCCTGACGATCGACGTCGGTTCGCTGGAACCGATCGTCGCCCTGCCCTCCTTGCCGTCGAACGGCCGGTTCATCGGCGAGGTCGAGCGAGTCAAGATGGATCAGGTCTACATCGGTTCCTGCACCAACGGCCGCATCGAAGACCTCCGCATCGCGGCGCAGGTCATGAAGGGTCACAAGGTGGCGGCGGGCACCCGCGCCATCGTGGTCCCGGCCACGACCGAGATCTGGAAGACGGCCATGCGCGAGGGACTGCTCGAGATCTTCGCCGACGCGGGCTGCGTCGTCTCGACCGCCACCTGCGGCGCGTGCCTGGGCGGTTTCATGGGAGTGCTCGGCGCCGACGAGACCTGCCTCTCGACGACCAATCGCAACTTCGTCGGACGCATGGGCGATCCGCGGAGCAAGGTCTACCTGGCCAGCCCGGCGACCGCGGCCGCGACCGCCATCACCGGCACGATCACCGATCCGCGCGAGTTTCTCAAATCCGCGGCCCAATCCGTCGCCGCCTGAGAGCGAAGAGGAGATGTCATGGCAGAACTACCTTCCAATCTGAAAGGGTCCGCGCACGTTTACGAACGGGCCCACATCAACACGGACGAGATCATTCCCGCGCGGTATCTCAACGTCCACGAAGAGTCCGAACTGGCCAAACACGCCATGGAGGACATCGACGCCGATTTCATCAAGCGGGTCCGGTCCGGCGATTTCGTGATCGCCGGAGACGACTTCGGCTGCGGCTCGTCCCGCGAGCACGCCATCTGGGCGCTGCGGGGCGCGGGCATCAAAGTGGTGATCGCGCGCAGCTACGCGCGCATCTTCTTCCGCAATGCGATCAATAACGGATTCCTCGCCATCGAGTGCCCGGAAGCCGTCGAGATCGTCAAGACCGGCGATCAGATCGAACTCGATCTCAAGGCCGGAACCATGCGGAACCTCTCCAGCGGTCAAACGGTCAACTTCGTTCCGCTGACCGAGTTCGCCCGCGAACTGATCGAAGACGGCGGTCTCCTGCCGCATATTCAAAAGAAAGCCAAGGCAGTCTAGAGAAGTCTAGAGAAGTCTAGAGAAGTCTAGGAGAGTCGGAAGAACCGACTGAAGAACGAAAAGTTTGAAAACTGAGAACCTGGGAAGGCGGGATTTTCCCCGACTTTTCTAGACTATTGAAAAATTATGAAAGCCAAGATCACAGTTTTGCCGGGCGACGGAATCGGGGTGGAAGTGACGCGCGAAGCCATCGCCTGTCTCGAGACCATCGCTCGAAAATTCGGCCATCAATGGGAGTTCAACGAGCAGTTGATCGGAGGAGTGGCGCTCGACCGGGTGGGAGTGCCGTTGCCCGAGGCGACGCTGCAAACCTGTCTGGCCAGCGATGCCGTGCTGCTGGGCGCGGTCGGCGGGCCGCAGTACGACAGCAATCCGCCGAAGCTCAAACCCGAGACGGGTCTGCTCGGACTGCGCGCCGGGTTGGGCGTCTTCGCCAATCTGCGGCCGGCCTTTCTGCACCAGCCGCTGATCGAAGCCTCGCCGCTCAAGACCGAGATCATCCGCGGCACCGATCTGTTGATCGTCCGCGAACTGGCGGGCGGAGCCTATTTCGGCCAGCCGCGTGAGATCACGGACGAGCGCGGCCTGAACACCATGGTCTACACCGCCCCCGAAGTCGAACGGGTCGCGCGGGCGGCCTTCGAGATCGCCCGCGGGCGGCGCAAGAAGGTGACCTCGGTCGACAAGGCCAACGTTCTCGAAAGCTCGCAGTTGTGGCGCCGCGTGGTGACGCGAGTCGCCGCCGACTATCCGGAGATCACGCTCGAACACGGGTACGTCGATTCCTGCGCGATGGCGCTGGTCACCCGTCCCACCAGCTTCGACGTGATCGTGACCGAAAATCTCTTCGGCGATATCCTGAGCGACGAAGCGGCGGTGCTGACCGGTTCGATCGGCATGCTGCCGTCGGCCAGCCTCGGCGGCCAGGTCGCCCTGTACGAACCCGTGCACGGCTCGGCCCCCGACATCGCGGGCCAAGGGATCGCCAACCCGGTCGGCGCGATCGCCTCCGCCGCCCTGCTGCTCCGCCACAGCCTCCGGCTCGAACGCGAAGCGAAGGCGCTCGAAGAGGCCATCAGTCAGGTCCTGCACGAAGGCTACGGCACGCCCGACCTGAAGAGCCAGCCGAAGCGGGCGACGACCACTGAGATGGGCGACATCATTCGCCGGCACCTCGCCGCCTGACGATGCGGTCGCACATAAAACAGGTTTATTTACTGATAAAAACAATTAAGTAGACGCTGTTGACGACGATGCCATATACTGAGAAAGATATTGATTTGAAAGGCGTAGCACCGAAATTCAGTGATCAATCGTATGTCCAATCGTCGTCTACAGCTAGTTACTATCATCGCGATTAGCCTTACTGTTTCTGTAATTATTAGATCGGCACAGTTCGCCGATTGGACAACCTGAACCAGGAGCAAGGTTGAGAGATTCCAAACCCCGGCGAGCTGAAAAGAGATCGCCGGGGTTTTTGATTTTCGGGTTGCCAAGTTGTCGGATTGATGGACCATCACGATGGCTGACCCAAACCAAGCATCATCATCATCGAGGGGAAACATATGAAAATGCGTGGCGCGCGAGTACTGATCGAGGCATTGCGTTGCGAAAATGTCAAACATGTCTTCGGATATCCGGGCGGCGCGGTGCTGCACGTATATGACGAAATAGCGAAGAGCTCGGAGGAGTTGGGCATCACACATTTCCTGGTGCGCCACGAGCAGGGGGCGCTCTTTGCGGCCGCCGGGTATGCCCAGGCCACGGGCCAGACCGGGGTGGCGCTGGTGACCTCCGGTCCGGGCGGGACCAACGCGGTGACGGGCATCGCCAATGCCTTCATGGATTCGATTCCGGTCGTGGTCTTCACCGGCCAGGTTCCGACCCATCTCATCGGCAACGACGCCTTCCAGGAAGCCGATTTGACGGGCATCACCCGTTCCTGTACCAAACACAACTATCTGGTCAAGAAGGTCGAAGACCTGGCTCCGACCATCAAAGAGGCGTTCTACGTCGCGAGCTCCGGACGGCCCGGCCCGGTCCTGATCGATATGCCGAAGGATATGACGGCCCAGGTCTGCGAGTTCAGATATCCCGAGACGCTCTCCATGCGCAGCTACAATCCCACGCTCAAGGGCCATCCCGCGCAGATCAAGAAGGCCGTGACCGCGATCATGAACGCCGAGCGGCCGGTGCTCTACGTGGGCGGCGGCGCCATCGCGGCCGGCGCTTACGATGAGGTGCGCCTGCTGGCCGAGAAGCTCAAGCTGCCGGTCACCTGCACCCTCATGGGTCTCGGCGCGTTTCCGGCCAGCCATCCGCAGAGCCTGGGGATGCTCGGCATGCACGGCGGCTACTGGACCAACATGGCGGTCAACAACAGCGACCTGCTGATCTCGATCGGCGCCCGCTTCGACGATCGGGTCACCGGCAAACTCGACGAATTCGCCCGCGGCGCCAAGATCATTCACGTCGACATCGATCCGTCCTGCATCGGCAAGAACGTCAAGACCGACATTCCGGTCGTGGGCGACGCCCGGACCGTCTGCCAGCAACTGATCGCCGAGGCGGCCCGGCAGTTGGAGGGCGGCGCCAATCTGGTGGATCGTCAACCGTGGCTCGACCAGATCGACGCCTGGAAACGCCAGCATCCCTTCTCATACCAAGAAGAGGACGAGATCATCAAACCGCAGTACGTGATCCACGAACTGCACCGGATCACCAAGGGCAAGGCGGTCGTCTCCGCCGACGTGGGCCAGCACCAGATGTGGACGGCCCAGCTCTACGGCTTCGACGACCCGCGGCAATGGCTCAATTCCGGCGGATTGGGAGCCATGGGTTACGGATTTCCCGCCGCCATGGGCGCGGCCGTCGCGCGCCCGAAAGACCTGGTCGTGGCCGTCGTCGGCGACGGCGGATTCCAGATGTCCTTCAACGAACTGGCGACGGTCAAACAGTACAACATCCCGGTCAAGATTCTGCTGATCAACAACGGCTATCTGGGCATGGTGCGCCAGTGGCAGGAGCAGTTCTACGCCCACACCTACTCACAGAGCGACCTGGAGGTCGCGCCGGACTTCGTCAAGCTGGCGGAAGCCTACGGCGTGAGCGCGCTCCGCGCCACCAAGCGGAGCGAGGTGACCCGGATCATTGAAAAGGGCCTCAACCTGCCCGGCCCGGTCTTGATTGAAATGAAGGTCGCACGCGAAGAGAACGTCTTCCCGATCGTCCCCGCGGGCGCAGCGCTCAAGGATATGATCCTGGCGTGAACCGAAAACTGAGAACCGAAACTGGAAACTGAATATGCGACACACAATTTCAATTCTGGTCGAAAATGAATATGGAATGCTGACTCGCATCGCGGGCCTGTTCAGCGCGCGCGGATATCAGATCGATACGCTCTGTGTCGGTCCCACGCTCGAAGAAGGGATCGCGCGCATGACGTTGACCACTCACGGCAACGATCAAGTCATCGAGCAGATCATCAAACAGCTCCGCAAACTGATCCGGGTGGTCAAGGTCACCGATCTGACCGGGCGCCCGCACGTCGAGCGAGAGATGGTCATGGTCACCGTCAACGCCAAACAGGGCGAGCAGCGGCAAGAGGTCCTGAGCCTGGTCGAGATCTTCCGCGCCCGGGTCGTGGACGTCTCGGCCGATGCCTTCATCCTGGAGTTGACGGGAAATGCCGAGAAGGTCGAAGCCTTCATCGAATTGTTGAAGCCCATCGGCATCCGCGAGGTGGTCCGCACCGGCACGGTCGCGATCACCCGGGTGGCGGCCCACAAGATCTATCAGCCGAAGGGCAACGAAGAGACCTTTTCGCAATGGTCGCTTAACGAAAAAGTCTAAATCGAAGAAGTCTAGACTTCTCTAGACTAATTTAAAGGAGCTAGCCTCAATGAATATCTACTACGATAAGGATGCCGATCCGAAATTTCTGACCGGCAAGCGGATTGCGGTCATCGGATACGGTTCACAGGGTTTCGGCCATTCGAACAACCTGAAGGACAGCGGCTGCGATGTGATCGTCGGGTTGCGTCCCGACAGCGCCTCGGTGGCCAAGGCCCAGTCGGCCGGTCTGGAAGTGTTGCCGGTTCCCGACGCGGCGGAGCGGGCCGACATCATTATGATGCTGACCCCGGATGAACTGACGCCCGGAATCTATCAGCGCGACATTCAACCGCACCTCAAGCCCGGCAAGTACCTGGCCACGGCCCATGGCTTCTCCATCCATTTCAAGAAGATCGTGCCGCCGGCCGAAGTCAACGTCTTCATGGTGGCGCCGAAAGGTCCGGGCCATCTGGTGCGTCGCGAGTACGAGCGCGGCGCCGGCGTGCCCTGCCTGCTGGCGATCGCCCAGGATCCGAGCGGCGACACCAAACAGGTCGGGCGGGCCTATGCGCGGGCGATCGGCGGGACTCGCGCCGGCCTCATCGAGACGACCTTCAAAGAAGAGACCGAGACCGATCTGTTCGGCGAACAGGCCGTCCTGTGCGGCGGGTTGACGGCGCTGATCCAGGCCGGATACGAAACCCTGGTCGAAGCCGGTTATGCGCCGGAGATGGCCTACTTCGAGTGCCTGCACGAGATGAAGCTGATCGTGGATCTGCTCTATGAGGGCGGCATCTCCAACATGCGCTATTCGATCTCGAATACCGCGGAGTACGGCGATCTGACGCGCGGCAAACGCATCATCGGCCCCGAAGTCCGGCAGAAGATGAAAGAGATTCTGACCGAGATTCAGTCCGGACAGTTTGCGGACGAATGGATGGCCGAAGCGGAGTCCGGCAAAGCCAAGTTCACGCGGCTGGCCGACACCGAAAAGAAACATCAGATAGAACAGGTGGGCGAAAAACTACGCGGTCTCATGCCCTGGCTCTCGGCCAACAAGCTCGTCGATAAAGCCAAGAACTAGCACCGCGGGAATCGAGCTGTTTATGAAGGAATCTTTCGTAGAGATCTATGACACCACCCTGCGCGATGGAGCGCAGGGTGAAGGGCTGGCCTATTCGGTCGAAGACAAACTCAAGATCGCCCGCGTGCTGGACGAGATCGGCGTGGGCTATATCGAGGGCGGCTGGCCCGGCGCCAATCCCAAGGACGTGGACTTTTTCGAGCGAGCCAAATCGCTGCAACTGAGTCATGCCCAATTGGCCGCGTTCGGCAGCACCTGCCGCCCGGACGCCATCGCCGCCGACGATACCATCGTGCAGGGATTGCTGGCGGCGGAGACTCCGATCGTGACGATCTTCGGCAAGTCCTGGGACTTTCACGTCGAGATCGCGCTCAAGACCACTCTCGAAGAGAATCTGCGGATGATTGCCGAGACCATCAGCCATCTGAAGGTGTACGGGCGCCGCGTCTTTTACGATGCCGAGCATTTCTTCGACGGGTTTCGAGCCAATTCCGAATACGCGTTGGATACGCTGAACGCGGCGGCGCGGGGCGGCGCCGAGACCATTATTCTGTGCGACACCAACGGCGGCAGTCTGCCGGAACAGATCTCCGAGACGGTGCAGCTCGTGCGCTCGCGGCTGCCCCAGGTCAGGATCGGAATCCACTGTCACAACGATAGCGAGCTGGCGGTCGCCAACACGATCGCCGCGGTGGAAGCCGGAGCCTCGCACGTGCAGGGCGTCTTCAACGGTTACGGCGAGCGGTGCGGCAACGCCAACCTCTGTTCGGTGATCCCGAACCTGGAGTTGAAGCTGAACCGCCGGTGTCTGCCCGACGGCAAACTGAAGCTCCTGACCCACACCAGCCGCTACATCAACGAGGTCGCGAACCTGG
>DATEFT010000849.1:0-13723 GCA_035280505.1 Blastocatellia bacterium
ACTTCCTTCATTCTTTCCGAGCTGATCAGTTCGGCGGGATTGGGAGGAATGGGACCGCAAGGAAGCACCGAGAGATTGGGAATCCAGAGTTTATGAATCAAGGGTTCGACTTCGACCGAACGCGAGAGATAGGTGGAGAGCCCCTGTTGTTGATTCATCTTGAAGGCGCGATGAATCGTCGGGCGCCGCAGATCCGCATCGA
The DNA here is from genome assembly GCA_035280505.1 of Blastocatellia bacterium. GTDB lineage: Bacteria > Acidobacteriota > Blastocatellia > RBC074 > RBC074 > JAKEHZ01. The sequence continues at coordinate 203 of DATEFT010000849.1, forward strand.
TCAGCAGCACCGAGAGTCCGAGTTGCGAGAGCGAGATGGCCGTATTGATCGCCGTCGTCGTCTTGCCCTCGCCCGGTTGGCCGCTGGTGAAGAGGATGATCTTCGGCGGATTACCGGCCGCCGAGAGCAGGACCGACGTTCGCAGCATCCGGTAGGCTTCCACGACCGACGAGAGCTTATCGAGCGAGGTGATCTTGGAGAGGCTGCCGGTGTCTCCGGTCTGAGTATCGATCTCGAGCGGAGGAGTGATATTCACCAACTGGTATTTCCCCCGCTTCTTGGCCGTCAGGGCGCGATGAGAGATCGTGGTGATCGAGGGGATGACGGCCAGAGTCGGCAGTTGCGCCACCCGCACCACGTCCTCGACGCTCTTGACCGTGTTGTCCAGATATTCCAGAAAGAACGCCAGCCCCATGCCGCCGACCAGGCTCACCAGCAGCCCGATCAGGATGGTGCGGAACCGCATGGGCCCGACCGGCGAGGTCGGGATCTCCGCGGGTTCGATCACCCGCAGGTTGTTATGCTGTTCGGCCAGTTCCAGATCGGCCTGCTTGGTCTTGCGCAGGAAGTCGTCGTACAACGCCTTGGCGGTATCGACATCGGACTTGAGGATGCTGTATTGAACCGAGGCCTGATTCTCCTGCAGGGCCTCGGCCTTGGCCCTGTCGAGCGCCACCTTGAGCGACCGCTCGTCGCGCAGCGCGCGTTCGAAGTTGGCCTTCAGAGTCTCGGCCAGCGCGAACCGCGCCTCATTCATCTGTTGGCGCAGCGACGCGATCTTCGATTTGACGGCGGCCAGCCGCGGGTTGTCCGGGCCGAACTTCGTGTTCAGTTCGGCCTCTTCGGTCAGCAATTTTCCCAGCTCTCCCTGCAGGCTGCTGGTCTTCGGGTCGGCGAAGGCCTCGGGCAACTGCTCGACCCGGCCGCTGAGCACGTCGTCGTAGAGCGACTGCTTGAGCATGCGATCCGTCTCGGCCTTGGTCGCCTGGGAGTGCAGGGCCGACAACTTATCGGTCGTCAGACTCTCCTTGCCGTCGCCCGAAAAGATGCCGTTCCGCCGGGTGTAATCGGCGAGGGCCTGTTCCGCCTGCTCGACTTTGCTCTTGAGTTCGCGCGTCGAGCGGACCAGCCAATCGGAGGCGCCGGAGAACCGCGCCGTCTTGCGCTCGAAACTCCGGCTGATGAAATTGTTGGCGGAGGCATTGACGATCGCCGAGGCCAGCGCCGGATCCGTGTGGTCGAACGAGACGTGCAGGACATGGGTGCCCGGCTCCGCGTCGACGTTCAGTTTGTTCCGCAGAATGTTGACGTAGGGGCCCAGGCGTTGACTCTCCTCGGGAGTCCGTTCGTTCAAGACGGCCAGTTGCGCGGAGACGGGCGCCTCGATCGGCTTCGGTTTTTCGCCGACCGACCCGCCCGAGAGGCGAGATCCGATGTCCTTGAGCGAACTCAGGATCGATTTCTTATGCAGGCTCTCGATGAACTTGGAATTCTGATCCAGTTGCAACCGCACCACGATATCTTCCAGCAGCGGGCGGCTCTTAAAGATGATCTTATTGGTGTTGATATTGTCGGAGTCGTCGATCTCGATGACCTTGGCGTCGGTCTTGACCACGGTGGCCGAATCCTTGGTGATCTCGATGATGGTCTCGGCCCGGTAGATCGACGGCGTGCGATAGACTTCGATGGTCAGGGCGATGGTCGTAATGGCGGCGATCACCATCACCAGCCACTTGCGTTTGCGGATCACCCGCCAGACCTCGCGCAGGTGAATGCCCTGATCGGAATCGGCGCCCTCGCCATATCCATACCCATATCCGTAATCGGATGATCGGCTGCCTGGTCTGCTTACTGTAAACGGGCGTATGATGGCCGTCTCTTCCTGAGTCAGCGGTCGCTCCACCTCTTTTTTATCTTCATTCATACCAGGCCTTCTTCCTCATCAACACTAGACATTAACCTCATCAAAGATGGAGGCGGATTATGGGATCCGGTAGATCATACTGGTCCCCAGCGCCGTCAATAAAGCTCCGCCGACAGTCTTCACCTTGCTGTTGGGAATCATAATCACGTCGTTCGGCATGATCGGCAGATCCTCCTTCTTGCCGCTCATGATCGAGGCGATATCGACCGAAATCTCCGTCAATTTTCCGGTCGCCGGATCTTGCCGGAAGATGATGCCGCGGCTGGTCGCCGACTTGAAGTAGGTGCCCTGGGCCAGCGACATGGCTTGCCGGAGGGTCGTGCCTTCCCGCAAGGGGAACTGCCCCGGCGTCCTCACTTCACCGGCCACAAAGAAGACATCCGAGGGCGGAATGTAGACCAGGTCGTTCGGTTCGACCATCATGTTCTGCTCGAAGCGGCCCCGGACCAACCCGCCGATCTGGGCCGTGAGGACCTCGTATTCACTCTCGCCTTCGATCGCCGTCTTGCCGCCCTTCATCTCCTCGATCGCCTGCGCCAGGGGAGTGCCCGACTTGGCCGCCGGATTCGCGTCCGTCGATGAATCCGGCTCCATTCCGGCCCGCCGCCGCTCGATCTTCTCGGGATCGACCTTGGTCTCCCGGACGATATAGGCCACCGACCCGCGATTCTCCGACAATCCGCCGGCGATCGTGATCAGCTTGAAGAGCGAGGGACGCCCCTCAATCACGTAGACCCCGGGCGATTTGACGGCCCCCTGAATGAAGAAGGTGCGGCTGTTGTACTGTTCAACCGTCACGTAGACCTTCGGATCCTTGAGATACCGGCCGCGCAACCCCTCGGAGATCAGGTTGGAGACCTCCTCCGGCGTCTTGCCGGCCACCTCCATGGATCCTAGATATTTCATCGGGATCTTCCCGGACTTGTTGATCCGGTACTTGCCCGACAGCTCGGGGGCGTCCTCGATATTGACGCCGATCACATCGCTCGGAGCGAGCTGATAATCCTCATCCGAAGAGACGATGACGTCCTGATTGCCGCGCCCTCCGGCGCGTGACCTGGAATCGGCCCCTTCCCGGCCCTCGCGGCGCGGCCCCGAATCCTCGGAACGACCCGGCGGCCCCTGCCCGAAGGCCACGACCGTCAAGGAGGTCCACAGACCCAACCAGAGCGGCAAGGTCAGAAATTTGCTAATTTTTAGGATCTGTCGAATCTTCAAGAATAGACCTCCAATTCCTGCGCGACTCCTCTTCCGCGAGGATCTCGATCAAAACCGGGGCTATCGACCTGGCTTGACATGGCAGCCCAACTGATATTGGAGATGACAACCGTCAGCACCATGAAAAGTAAAGCATTTGAAGGCAACTGTAAATTGAAGTCGAACAAACTGTGGACGAACATCGCCAAGACCCCGCCTCCACAGCCCAGGGCCCAGGCGGATCGGTTCCGATCTCGATGACGCAGAGCCCGCAGTATATCGCGGATCACCAAGACCATGAAACTGAGGGCGGCCACTCCGCCGAGGATCCCGCAATCGGCCACGATCTGCAGATAATCGTTGTGCGCCTGCTTGACCGCCAACTGCCCGTTTCGTTCGTTATAGATCGGATAGGCCGTCGGATAGGCGCCCAGCCCGACTCCCGTCAGCCAATGATCCCGGATCATGGCCGTCGTATCCCGCCAGATCCAGCCTCGACTTTGATAGAAGGTCTCGCCGCCGGGCTCGCGGCCGCCTCCGGCCAGGTCGGTCCGTTCCACGCGCCTGACCACCGAATCGGCCCCGACCCACCAGACCCCGGCCCCGATGGTCGAGACGATCAGGGCGGCGGCGGCCAGCCGCGACAGAGCGCGCGGGAATCGGCGGCCCGTCGAATACTCCTCGCCGGACTCGGACGACCTGAAACTCAGAATGACCACGAACATCAGGCCGGAGAGCAGGCTGATCATGCCGCCCCTGGAGAGCGAGACGATCACGGCCACCCCCATGATCACGGCGGCGAACCCATAGAGGATCGCCTTCTCTCCCCGCACGGCCCGCCTTAGGACCAGCGCGATCGGAATCGGCACGATCATCTCGAGGTAACCGGCGAAATGATTGTGGTTGACGAACGGGCCGAACGGCGACGTGGGCGGCGCGCTGGGCTCCAGGATCCAGTAATACTTCCCGTTCCAGGTGAAGTGTTGAATCAATCCGAAGACGGCCAGCGTGAGGCCGAAAAAGATCAGGAAATTTCCGACCGCCGACAGCTTGTTGCGTTCTTCAAGAATCCGGGCCGCGATCAACGAGACGATCAGCAGACCGGCCACCAGTTCCAGAGCCAACCGCGTGGCCTCGACATCCATCGAGAGACCGCGGCGCTGTCCGGTTCCATCCGTGTAGGAGAGGCTCTGGAGCACGCCATAGATCAAGAGAGCCGCCAGCGGCAGCAGCACCGGGGGGACTCTCAACTCCACCCGCTGTTCGACCAGCGACTTGACGGCCCACAACAGCAGGAGCCCGGTCACCGTCAGGCCCAGCAGGGCGATCGACCACGGTTCGACCGTGCCGAAAGCCAGGGTCGAACCCGCCATCAGCCCGCACAGACCGGCGGTCATGATCCAGCCGATTCTGTCGCCGAGTTGTTTCTCGCGTCGTGCCATCCTACTTTCTAACTTTCTAAACTACTTTCTGAACCGCGAAACACGCGAAAGTTTTTCGCGGTTTGATTTCAAATTCCCAAGAACCTGATCTCCAGAAAACTCATTTGCCGGCCGAGTCCCGCTCCGTCAGGCTCAAATCGTCGAACCAGACCACGCCTCGCGTCGGGTCGTCGTAACTGAACTTCGGAATCCTGACGATCCCGATGAACTTTGCCGCTGGCTGCTCCGACGAATCGTCGGGCCCGACGAAATCGATCACCAGCCGCTGCCAATCGGACGCCCCCGCGACGACCGGTTCGGAGGTCGCGATCACGCCGTTCGGCCCCAGCAGAGCCAGTCGCGGCCCCTCCGTCGTGACCAGATCACCGGCTCGGGCATAGCCCTCCAGCCGGTAGCGGCGGCCGGGGCGGAGCGCGACCAGTTGCTTGATCTCTCCATTCAGGTTGGTGGTATCGCGCCCGGCGAAGGCGATCTTCAAGGAGCGAGTGCCGCTGTGCGCCATCCCGGTCTCGGTCGTGATCCTCGCATATTCGCTGCGGGCGAGGATCCAATCGAAATGATCGAGCTCTCGCACCGCCTCCGATTCGAAACCGCCGTTCCAGAGCAGCCCGCCCGGCGGCGAACCGGCGTCCGTCGGAACGGCCGCCAGATCCACCCACAACGCCCGCGCCGATTCATACTGTCCGGCGTCGATCAAGGACCTGATGAAGGCGGCGCTCTTCGGCGAATTCAACTTCGACTCGCGGTCGATCCGGTGAAAGATGCCCAGGGCCTCGGACGACAGCTTCTGATCGAGCAGAAATTGCACGAGCGACAACCGCGCCGCCGGATCGGCGCCCGCCAGCCGCTTCAGCAGCTCGAGATCTCCATCCGACGACTGCCAGAGCAACTCGAAAGCGAGCGGCCGCAGATCGTCGCTGTTCCTGGTGGCCTCACGAAAGGAGTCGAGCGAATCGCCCGGCTTCCCTCTTCTGATCAGCAGATTGGCCAGCGCCCAGTTGACCTCCGCGTGATGCGGAGCCAATCGCGCCGCGGCCCGCAGCGACTCTTCGGCTCGCTCCGAATCTCCGCCCAGTTCCTCTAAGGTGCCGAGCAGGTACCTGATTCGGTAGTCCCAGCCGGAGAGATCGGCGGCCAGCTTGGCATGTGCGAGCGCCTGGTCGAGCATCGGTTCCTGACCGCCGGCATTGGCCAGTTCGGCTCGCGCCAACCGCAGATAGACGCGCGGCGAGTCCGGAAACTTCTGCGCGGTCAGGGCCAGCGCCTCGCGGCTCAGAGAGAGCCGCGGATCGGCCACGCCCCTGATCACGAAATGCGCATAGGTCAACCAGCTCAGCGCGCCGCAGACCAACGCCGCGGCGACCGCCAGCGCCAACCGCCCAACCAGATGATCCAATTTAAAGACGAAGTGCACGAGAAGCGGGGAGAGATTACGGGACGTTCGGAGATCACCGAGTAACCCGAGCCCGGGTCCCCGTGACCTCATGCCGTTCCGCCTGCTCCCGTTCTTTCAAATTAAAGCCGGAGTCTCAATTAACAGAGTATTAAGGGAGGTAGTCGATCTATCCAATCACTTGCTGAGGAGAGAGTCCGAACCGCGCCGAAACACCGCGCCCTTTAGGGCACGGTGTTGGATGCAGTATTATCGTCGCCGTTGTTGGCAGCCACTGCCGCGATCACCGCGGCTCCGCCGGCTCCAGCCAGAATGGCGGCCAGGGGTCCGGCCCCGATCGCTCCGGTGGGAGTGGTGCTGCTGACGACCAGCGGAACACATCGCACGCCGCGGCCCCCCTGCGGGGCTCTCACCGGCAGCACGGCGGCGTCTCGACCGTCGCTGGCGGCCACGCCATCCTGAGTCGCGATGGCCACTTTAACGCCGGGCGACGACTTGACCGTGATGTCTCCACCGCTCAGGTCGCCGCTGATCGTTCCGGAGGAGAAGCGCAGCGTCAATTGGGCTCCCGAAGCGAGTTCGATCCGACCCATCCGGCCCAGATTGATGACGGCGCTGTTCCCTTTGGCACAGCCGACCTTGATCAGGCTGTTGGTGTAGACGGAGGACCCGCTGATCGCCGTCTTACCGTTGATCGTCACCGAACCGGTGGCAGACAGTTGGCCCACAATCTTGACTTCATCTCTGGCATCCCTGGCTCCGACGGTGACGGCGGTGTTCATCACCCCCCACCCGCTCAAGGCCAGCGCCAATATTGAAGTTCCGATTCTCCGACTTAAATTTTTGTGAGTAGACAAGACTGTTCCTCCTGCTGACTGCTTGCGCCGACTGCGCACAAGATTCATAACCAAACTGGGGACCATAGCTTACCCCAAATAAGTAATTTTTCAAACTCTATTTCGCCGCTCCCCCCGGAGGCCGAACATTTTTCTCGAAAGGTACTTTTAAGAGGAGACACCTCTCCCATGCTGATATTTAGACCTTAAGAGGAAACCTCATGTCGAGGCGGCTATCTAAACTTCAGAGAGCGATCACACCCTTAATAGTTCGCACCAGGTAAGACTCATCCGGAATTCATGAGGGGGGATACTTAATGATAAGCAGGTCTGAACTACCAATCCCCTTCGGCCGGCCTTACATGGTAAGGATTGCCGACCAGCCATAAACTTACCGGCATCCGGTATATGGAGTCAAGCGAAAAAGATTATGAACGTATTATGATTAGTAAATACGATTAGGGAACGACCATGACCGGTTGGCCGGCGACCAGATTACCCGGTGAGAGGACCACCGAGGTCTTGGCCTCCAGGCCTTCGACCACTACCCAATCACCTTCCCGCCGGCCCAGGATGATGTTCTTCTCGGCCGCCTTCCCATCCTTGACCAGGAAGACCTTCTGAATTCCGGCAAAGGTGACGATCGAGGAGGTCGGGACCATGACCGTGTCGGAGGTCGCGCCCGTCTCGATCTCGGCTTTGGCGAAGGAGCCCGGCCGCAACCGGCCCTCTCGATTATCGACTTCCGCCTCGATGATGAGGGTGCGGCTCTGTTCCTGGAAGGCCGGGCTCAACCGGGCGACGCGGCCCGAATAGCCCTCCTGAGCCTGGTCGTCGACCGTGACTCGAACCGACTGCCCGACGCGAATGCCCTGCGCCTCGCGTTCCGGAACCTCGACCCGCAACCGCAGCGGATGTAACCGGACGACCGTCAGGACCGGGGCGCCGGCCACCAGGTACTCTCCGATCGAGGCCCGGCGTTCCCGGATCGCCCCATCGGACGGGGCGTAGAGTGTGGTCTCGGCCAGTTGCTGGCGGGCGATGGCCAGTTCCGAGCGGCGCTGCAAGAGCAGCCCCTGGCGATTCCGGACCTCTTCGACGGCATCCTGGTAACGGCTCTCGGCCACCTTGAAGGCCGAGTCCGCGCGGTCCAGTTCCGCCTTCGGTTGGATCCCCTGGGTGTAGAGCTGGCTGGTCCGCTCGCGATTCTGCCGGGCTTCATCCAAGAGCGCCCGCGCCTGCCGCACCAGCGAGGTCTGCTCCGCATCGACCCGGTCGTCGTCGCCCGTCGGCGGCAAGCCCAACCGGACTCGCGCCTGCTGCAAGGCGGCCTCCGCCTGCTGCAACCGGACCTGGAAATCGAGGGTCTCGAGCTGGGCCACGGTCTGCCCTTTACGGACCTGACTCCCCAGATCGACTTTCAGAACACTGAGACGACCGGCGACTTTGAAACTGAGGGTCGCCTGTTCGTCGGCCGCCAGGGTGCCGGGAACGGCTACGGTGCGCGTCAACTGTCGCGCTTCGGACTGGGCCAACTTGACGGGCTTGGGGGGCAAAGCCGCCCCGGCGCCCTTCGAGGCCGCGACCTGGGCCTCACGACCGCTGCATCCGCTCGAAAGAAGGAGGAAAGCAATCTTCAAGATAAATAGGGATTCAAATTTTCGGTTCATTTCACTCTCTATTTGTCGATCCGCCAGATCTTGGATCTTGTCCAAATTGGCGGTTTTTCATTATAGTCTCGGGTGCAGATTGATGTACATAATTTTATGTACATGGATCTTTGAGGACCAGTTGCCGAAAAATGATCAGGAATTGGGTTTTCTGAAAATTTCCTCTCGCCAGTGGAAGATTCAAAGGCTAGAATGGCCTGCTCAAGCAGTAGTCTAAATTTTCCCGGACAACAAAAGGGGTGTAACCGAACCAGAGGTGGAATGCAAACACTATGATGTATAGTCAACAAGAGTACGATATGGTCCGCAGACAGACGATGCAGATCGAGGCCGAGAAGCGCGCTGTGCTGCGATTTGCACTGATCGTGGTGACCGTATTGTTTGCCTCCTCGCTGCTGGCCATGGGTTGGATGTATCGCCGCTATAGCAGCGCCGACAGCGAGGTCAGAACTGCCGAGTCGAAGGTGGAACAATTGGAAAGCACGCTCCAGGAGACCCGGCGGGACCTGGCGGAGAAGAAGGCGACGCTGGAGAAGTACTCGGTCGAGGCCTCCAAGCAGAGTTCCGTCATCGAGTCGGTGGTCCCCACCATGCTCAGTAAATCGGCGCGTGAAAGCGAACTGGCGGATCTCGCGCACGCCATCTTTCAACAACCCGGACACGTCATCACGCTGCCCAGTATTCCCCCCGATAATGTCCTGCGACGCTATAAAGTTCGCATCGATAACCGTGTGAACAACTACATCCTGGTCGCCGGACTGGTCGACGGGAAATGGGTGCTCTATTCGAATCTGGTCCGCAACAACGAAGAGTAGCGATCCCGGATCTCCCCGCGGTTCAGGCTTGCTGCACGGCCTGGGCGAGCCGGGAGAGTGAAGCCTTCGCATCGCCGTATAACATCCCCGTATTCGATTTGTAAAAGAGCGGGTTTTCCAGTCCGGAGAATCCCTTCCCCCGCCCTCGCTTGAGGACGATCACCGACTGCGCCTTATCCACTTCAATAATCGGCATCCCGGCAATCGGGCTCTTCGGATTATCGCGGGCATCCGGGTTGACGACGTCATTGGCGCCGATCACGACGGCGACATCGGTCCCGGTCATCTCCGGATTGATCTGTTCCATCTCATAGAGCGCCGAGTACGGGACGTTGGCCTCGGCCAGCAGCACGTTCATGTGACCGGGCATGCGGCCAGCCACCGGATGGATGGCATATTTGACCACGACTCCCCGGTGCCCGAGCATATCGGCCAGTTCGCGGACGGCGTGCTGGGCCTGAGCCGTCGCCATGCCGTATCCCGGGACGAAGACCACCTGCCGCGCGAAAGCCAGCCGCAGCGCGACGTCGTCCGCGCTCACCTCGTGCATCTCGCCCTCCGTCACCGTCCCCGCATCGGAGGAGGCCGAGCCGAACGCGCCGAAGAGCACGTTGGTGATCGAGCGGTTCATGGCCTTGCACATCAGGATCGAGAGAATGAACCCCGAGAAACCGTCCAGGGTCCCGGCGATGATCAGGACGTTGTTGCCGATGGCGAAGCCCGTGGCGGCCGAGGCCAGCCCGGCATATGAATTCATCAACGACATGACCACCGGCATGTCGGCCGCGCCGATCGGCATCACCAGCAGCACGCCGAAGAGGAACGACAAACCGACCATGATGTAGAAGTAGAGGCTCGCCGTGGGATCGTAGATCAGGTAGCCGAAGATCACCGCCGCCGCCGCAAAGAGCAGGACGTTGACCACATTCTGCCCCTTGTAGGTGATCGGCGTGCCCCGCATCAACTCCTGCAGCTTGGCGAAGGCGATCAGGCTGCCGGTCACGGTCAGGCTGCCGAACAGCACCTCGAACCCGAGGGCCGCCATCTTGTAGGCCGGGAGGGTTTCGTTGAGGTCGACCACATGGCGATAATACTCCGAGATCCCGACCAGGGAGGCCGCCAGCGCGCCGAAGGCGTGCGAGAGCGCGGTCCGTTGCGGCATGGCGGTCATGGGCATCCAGATCGACATCCCGGCGCCGATCACCCCTCCGACCGCCAATCCGATCAGGATCAGCTCGTAGCTGACGATCTCGTGATGGAACAGGGTCCCGATCACGGCCGCCAGCATCCCGGTCGCCGCCATATTCATGCCGCGCCGCGCCGTCTTGGGGTGGCTCAAACTCTTGAGGCCGAAGATGAACAGCACCGAGGCCAGGAGGTACGTGAATTCGATGAGGTAATAGTTGTTCATCAATGCTTCTCCTCCTTGGTGCCCGAATTCTGATCGCCGCCGGTCTTCTCCTTGAACAGCTTGAGCATCCGATCGGTGATCATAAATCCGCCGACGACGTTGATGGTGGCCGAGATCACGGCCAGCAGCCCCAGGACCTTGCTGACGTTGTTATATTTCGCTCCGGCCGTGACGATGGCTCCGACCACGGAGATCGCGGAGATCGCGTTGGTGGCCGACATCAGCGGCGTATGAAGCAAAGGCGGGACGCGGGATATGACCTGGTAACCCAGAAATGCAGCCAAGGCGAAGACGTACAACGAAGAGATTAAGATCTCTGTGCTCATGAGCTGACCCCCCCTGTCAGATTTGAGATTTGAGATTTGAGATTTGAGATTTGAGATCACGGATTGCCGTGTGATCCCAAATCTCGAATCACTCTATGTGGTCCCAGCTAAAGCCGCCTGAATGCGCGGATGCTTCGCCTCGCGCTGATGAACGGCGCAGGACGGCCCGATGATGTCGTCATTGAAATCGAGATTGAGATCGCCGTCTTTGATCATGAGACTAAGAAAGGAGGCGAGATTGCGCGAATATAACTGGCTGGCGTGCACGGGCACGGTGGCCGCCAGCGAGAGCGGACACAGGACCGTGACGCCCCCGATCTCGATCGACTCTCCGGGCCGGCTCACGGCACAGTTGCCGCCGGTCGCCCCGGCCAGATCGACCACCACCGATCCGCGTTTCATCCCCTCGACAGCCTCCTCGGTGACCAGCAACGGCGCGCGTCTGCCCGGCACCTGGGCGGAAGTGATGATGCAATCGCTCTGTTTCGCCTGTTTTTCGATGAGTTGGCGGCTGAGCTGCATGACGTCTTCAGTCACCTCGCGCGCATAACCGCCGGAGTCTTCGGTCTGCAATCCGCCCAGATCCACCTCCAGAAACCTGGCCCCGAGCGAACGGACCGCCTCTCCGGCCGCCGCCCGGACATCGAAGCCGTCAACCATGGCGCCCAGCCGGCGGGCCGTGGCGATCGCCTGCAAGCCGGCGACTCCCGCTCCCAGCACCAGCACTTTGGCCGGGGGCACGGTCCCCGCCGCCGTCGTCAACATCGGGAACATCCGCGGCAGATGATCGGCCGCCAAGAGCACGGCCTTGTATCCGACGATGGTCGCCATGGACGAGAGCGCATCCATCGACTGGGCGCGAGTCGTCCGGGGAATCAGCTCCATGGCGAAGGCGGTCAGTCCGCGCTCGACCATCGGATGCAACATCTCCGGCTCGTCCAGCGGTCGCAGAAACCCGATCAGGACCGCTCCCCGTTTCATCTGCGCGAGATCGTCCAATCCCGGGCGATTGACGGCGACCAGGACGTCGGCCGATTCGAGCAACGACCTTCGGTCCCGCAGAATGGTGGCCCCCACAGCCTCATAGTCGGCATCGCTCGCGCCGGCATCGAGCCCAGCCCCGCTCTCGATGGCCACTACCGCCTGCATGCCGGCCAGTTTCTTCACCGACTCCGGCACCAGCGCCACACGGGTCTCGCCGGGTTCCGTCTCCTTGAGTACTGTAATTAACATTTTTGATCCAGGTTTATGATCGGCCCTACCGCCCGATCCATGGTCTCTCTTGTCACCACTTATTGACCGACAACAACTCTCTGGCTGATCCCCATGGTCTCCCCGCGGTAAAGACGCCTCCACCGATTGACATCATCTCCGATTTGCGAGGGGATAGAGGAAGTATAGCTCTTAAAGCTGGCGCAGTATAATGAGGCTTCAGGACTGTTGCAATACCTTCAGAGGGCACATTGAAGATAAAATTGACCTGTCGGCAGTCAAATCGCCCCGTCTGTAACATAATTTACCAACCCGGCGATTTTATTCTCCGAACCGCAAACTACGGCTCGGACGCGAGCCCGGCGGGACTTCTCAACCGCCCCGTCCTCCAGACCAGGAGCTGAACCAGACTGAGGGCGATCCCGATCCCGCCCGCCAGGATCAATCCCGAGGCCAGGGCGATGGCCGTGAAAAACAGGACGATGCTCAGTCCGACAGATCGCGCCCAGCGGTTCTCTTCCACCGGCCGCCGAACCAGACTGAAGATCACCAGGCTGACGGCCAGCCACCCGGCGAAGTTGTGAACCGGAATTCCGTAATAGGCCCCCGTCTCGACCCATCGCCAGTAGTCCAGCCGGTTGGCCGCGAGCGGATCGATCACCAGATCGATCGCCGTCATCCAGCCCGCCGCCAGCCACGTCCCGATCCATCCCGGCGCGTGGACCTTCATCCAGAGCTGTCGGGTGTAGGCGACCAGCACCATCCAGGCGCTCAACATGACCAGGGGGACGCCGAACAACTGCGGGCGCAGCGTCTCGGTGTAACGATAAGGACTGAAGATGAATCCGTACTTGACCCCGAGCACCTCCGCGGCGAACCCGACCAGCGCGGCCGTCAAGAGGGCCCGCAGTTCCCTCTTCCCCGAGGTCGCGACCACCACCGCGCCCGCCAGCAGCAGGAAGAGCGAGGCGGTCCACGGCGCATCCAACGGCGGCCCGCCCAGCAACACATAATGGCCGACGCCGCCGATCCACATCAGAAGATAGGCCCCGGTCAAACCGACCATCACCAGCTTTCGTGCACTCATCAATCCATGTTCCTAAGTGGTGGTTTCGTACCGTTCGATCAGCTCGCCGGTGATCTGCGCGGAGAGCAGAACCGTCGGCGTGCCGCCTCCGGGATGCGTGCTGCCGCCGACATAATAGAGTCCCGCGTAACGCCGGTCCTTATTCCCCGGTCTCAGGAAAGCATTCTTCCAGCCATGTGAATTGGTCCCGTAGATCGCGCCGCCCGGC
>DATEFT010000850.1:0-13862 GCA_035280505.1 Blastocatellia bacterium
CGTCGACGATGGCAGCCGCGACGGGTCCGAACGGATCATCGACGCAATCCATCAGCGGGATTCGCGGTTCAAGACGATCCATTTTTCCCGCAACTTCGGCCATCAGGCGGCGCTGCAGGCCGGGCTCGACGAAGCGGCGGGTCGGGCCGTGATTCTCATGGATGCCGACCTGCAGGACCCGCCGGAGCTGCTCAGTAAGTTCATCGAACTCTGGAAAGACGGATATGACGTCGTCTACGCGGTCCGCAAGCGGCGAAAAGAGTCGTTCTGGAAACGCGCCGCTTATGCCCTCTTCTACCGGACCATGAAATTCATCGCCGAGATCGATGTGCCGTTGGACGCCGGAGACTTCTGCCTCATGGATCGGCGGGTGGTCGAGACCCTGATCTCGCTGCGGGAACGCAACCGGTTTCTTCGCGGCTTGCGCAGTTGGATCGGGTTTAAACAGATCGGCGTCGAATATGATCGCGAGGTGCGATACGCGGGCGATTCGAAATATACGCTGCGGAAATTGGTGAGCCTGGCGCTCTCGGGTTATCTCGGGTTCTCGGCGATTCCGTTGCGGATGGCGACCTGGTTGGGGCTGGGCGCGGCGGGCCTGGGATTTCTGACCGCCGCCTGGGCGGTCTTCACTAAGCTGGCCGGCATCTACAGCCCGACCGGCTGGGCTTCGACCATCGCGGTGATCATGTTCATCGGCGGAGTCCAGCTCTTGATGCTCGGCGTGATCGGTGAATACCTGAGTCGCGTTTACGACGAGGTGCGGCAACGCCCGCTCTACGTGGTCAAATCGCGCGTGGGCTTCGGCGGCTCCGAAACCGAGGAGGTCCGGAGGTTCGAAAAGTAAGTTGGTTGAAGTTTTTACCGGAGTGTGGACTCGTGAAATGGAACATCAGTTCGCCGAACAATATGCCGGTCTGGAGTCGTGGCATTGGTGGTTTCGTGGTCGCCAGCGCATCCTCGAGACGGTCTTGAACCACGAACTGAACGGGCGTGAGTCGTTGGCGATCGCCTCGCTGGGATGCGGCCCCGCCTCCGGGTTGCAATGGCTCGAGAGATTCGCCGCGCCGTCCGGACGCATCGTCGGCATCGATGCCGAGCCTCACCACGCACATCCCAGGCCCCCGCGAATCGAGTTCATCATTGGCCAGGTCGGCGCCCTGCCGCTGGCCGGACGGTCGTTCGACCTGGTCCTGGCTCTGGACCTCTTGGAGCACCTGGACGACGATGCCGCGGGTCTGCGCGATGCGGCCCGCCTGCTAAAGCCGGGAGGGCTGCTGCTGGTCACGGTTCCGGCTCTGCCGAGCCTCTGGGGAGGCCAGGACGTGGTCAGCCATCATCGCCGCCGCTACGTCAAACAGACCTTCGCCGATCTCTTCACCCGCGCCGGACTTCCCGCGCCGCACACCACCTATTTCAACACCCTGCTCTTTCCTCCGATCGCCGGAGTGCGCTGGACCCGGCGCGCCCTGGGCCTGGCTGAGCGCGCCCGCAGCGATTTCGCCGATTCGCGACCCGGATTGGCCAACGAGCTGCTGACCGCGATCTTCGCGGCCGAACAGCACCTGGTCACTCGCATCCCGCTGCCGATCGGCGTCAGCCTCATGGCCACCTTACGCCTCAAGTAAATGATCGCGAAATCGGCTAGACGCCTTTGATTTCGCGGACTCCGCGGACTTCGCGGTTGAAGACGGAGAAGATCGATTTGAGCGGGTATCTGGTGAAGACGATCAATCCCCCGATCAACAAGAGGGTCGCGAGCGAAACCAGGGCGCCTGTTCGCAGTCCCGGCGCCTGATAGCTCATCTCAACCGTATGTTTCCCCGGCTCCACGAAGACGCCCCGCAACAGATAGTCGGTTTGATGAATCTGGGTCTTCTCGCCATCCATCATCGCCCGCCATCCGGGGTAATGGAGTTCGCTCACGACCAGCACCGCCGCTTGATCGCTCTCGGTCTCGATCACGATTCGATTGGGTTCATAACTGACGACCCGGGCATAAGATTCGGCTGAGAGCGGGGCCCCGGAAAGGGCCGGCAATTTATGCGGTTCGACCTCGACCAACGCGGTCATCCGCGGATCGAAGGGGACCTCGCTATCCCCGCGAATCCGCCGAAGGATCTCGTCTGAACCAAGCGCTTCGGCCCAGGTGGTCAGCCAGACGCGCGGAAGGGCGTGCAGATTCTCGACGATGGTAATTCCATTCTTGTCATACACCGGCCGCCAACGCTCGGGCGAAAGCACCGGCAACGGTTCCGAGCGGCGGCTGGCGGAATCGTAGAGCGAGGTCTTACAGAGCAGCACGCCGCCCGTCTCGACCAGTTTCACGATCTCGATTCGCCTCACCGGCAACCGTTCGCCGAGATCGACCCGGGCCAGATATCGATGATTGGAATAGCTGTGTTGCGGATCGCCGGGCCAACTGTCATAGATCGGGGCGCGCGCATGCCGGATTTTGGCCTGGACATCGGGACGGTCGCAGGCGAACTCCGACGAATCGATCCCCGCCCGCAAGAACCGTTCGACGACCCGGCCCTCGACGGTCCGGATCGTGATCTTCGCCACCGGCGCCCCCTGTTCGATCTTGGTGGAATTGGTCATCATGGTCACCAGGGCCAGGGTGTCCGCAACGATCTCCTCGCCATGCAGATGGAACGCCGCATCCGTCCTCAAATCCACGGTGCGATCACCGGGATGGAATCTGATTCCCTCTTTCTCGTCTACTTTGGGCGGAATGCTCAGGACGCTGGAGTGCGACGTGATAAAACGGGTATTCAGCAGGTCCAGGACCTTCGACCTCGATCCGAGAACGGTCTGATCCAGCCTGACGAATGGTTCCGTGCTGACCGACTCCCCCGGCAGATGAAAAAGCGCGCGGCTATACCGCTCCATAATCAACGATTCGTATCCGTTGAGATCCTGAATCCCGGCGAGCGCCGTCCAGTTGACCGCATCGACGGCCCGCCCCGATCCGGAAGAGATCTCGTATGGATGAACCAGCGAGAAGTTGCGGTGCTGATCTCCGAGTCGTTCCCGCAGAAACGGCGTCGTCTCTCCGAATGAGTCCAGATCCCGGGCCGTGTAACTGAGCGGCACCGCGATCGGGCTGATGACCCAGATATACGGCTCGACCAGGCAATAGATGGCCAGCGTTCCGGCCAGGAGCCCGATCCGCAACCGGCCGTTGATCAAACGATTGAAGAGCAGCAGAGTGACGATGATCGCCAACGTGAATCCGGCCTTCCAACCGAGATAGGCGGGATGCAGACCCCGGAACGCATTATTCAGATCCGTCATGATGTCGAGCCCGGCCTTTTTCGTATAGCTCCACCAGGCGTATGCGCCAATCACGGCCGCCAGCAGCGAGACGCCGCCGGCGACGGCGGAGATCATCTGCCACCGCCATTGCCGCAATGAGAGCGCGACGGGTCTCCTGATCAGGAGGTCCATGACATCCCACCCATAAGCCGCCAGAACGCCGATGGCCAGCGTCCACTCCATGGAGTGGCGCGAGGGATACCTGAAGCGCGAGACCAGCGGGAGATGAAAGTAGAGATTGTAGATCGAGCTGTGTGTGCCTAAAATCAGCAACCAGGCCATGCCCGCGACGCCCGCCCAGAACAGGATCGGCCGCCGCCATTGCGAACGCAGCACTCCATAGACGACGGCGATCGCCGCCAGCCCCACGGCCAGCAGCGGAACGTAGGTGGAAGAGTCCCAATAGTTCGAGATCGGCTCCAGCAACGAGTTCAAAGCGAACCGTCGCTCGTAACTCCCCTCGCCGGCCTGATCGTATCTATAGACCTTGCGCACGCTCATCCTGACGATCGCCGAGGTCTCCATCAATTGAAAGGCGGCCAGCCCCGCCGAAAAGAGCATCGCTCCCGAGATGACCCCCAGAGGTCGCCACCGCTTCGATTCCAACGCGCGATCCGGATCCGGAAAGAGACCCAGGAAGACCCCGTAGGCGAGCGCCAGGAATCCGAGGTAGACGAACATCTGCGGGCTGCCCGCCAAAACCGACATCGTGTAGCCTGCGGTCGAGATCAACAGGCAGGGTAGAAACGGCGCGGTCTGCGCGCGCGCGATTCCGATCAAGACCAGCGGGAGCCAGAGCGCCGAGTTGGCGTGCGATCCGATGAGTCCGATCGGACTCAAGAGAAAACCGCCGTACCCATAGACCAGCCCTCCCAACAGCGCGGCGACGTGACTTCGCCCGATCTGACGCAAATAGGCGAAGGTGAAGATCGAGGAGAGCAGGTACGGCGCCAAAACATAGACCTGTTCGGCCCAATACCCCGAGAGGAAAAGATACCCCCAGGTCAATGGATAGCCGATTCCGATCTGCGTCATCGATAACAACGGATACCCGGAGAGAATGTAAGGAGTCCAGACCGGCAGCGTACCTTGTCGGATCAAATCCCAGGCGGTTTTACGAAGCGGATAGAACTCCTTCAGCGGATCTCCGATCAGGATGAATCGTTCGCTGAAGAGCGCATCCTGGAACATGGCGGCAAAAAAGATCACCAGCACCGTCAGGGCAAAGATCTCCGTTCCAAAATGCCGCCGAAATCCAAGTAACTTTCGGCTAATAGACAACAGCATCATACTCTACCTTGAAGGTAACCGGATGGCTTGAGTTATCTGGCCAAGGTACCTGACCGAATTTACGAAATAGCTGGACGTAGATGAGCGCGCCAAACGGGAAGATCGCGTTAGCCGGTCGATCCCGCGCGCTCACCATGGCTGGGCTGCCAGAGTCGCATCCACGCGTTAAACAACGGTTAACAACACAATTATGAGGGTGTAAATGAGCGGCTGGACTGTAACCAATTGCTATTTGAAATGCCAGTAGTTTCCGAGATCGACCTGTTAAGTTATACTAATTCCAATTGCATCCGTGATCTGGATTACTATCTCGGGAAGTCCCGCGAGAGACACGAGCCATAAATAAATAAGAACGCGAAACACCCGAACTCTCGGGAGGTTTCGCGTTCTACGGTAAAAAAATAACTTGATTGAAGTTACCCGATCGGGCTCGACCACATCAATCCATCAGGCGTGGTAATGAAGACCCTGATCGCAGAGCCATCTCTGGCGCAATCGGGCCCCTGCATCGTGGCATTCGTGGGCATCACCTCGGACCATCCGGACCAAGATCCGTTCCGCAGAGTGCCGCCATAGATGCGCGAGTTCAATCCTCGATGGTAGATGACCAGCCCGCCGTCCTTATCGATCGCCGAGGTCGGTTCGGTATCGGTCAATCCGTCGAGTGGACTCCACCCGGAAAAATTGTTCCAGGATCCATCGACCCGGCCCCAATAGAACCGGTTGTCAAAGCCGCGATGGACGATATAGAGCTGAGACCCGCTGACCGCGGCCGTGGGTCCCGAGGGTGTAACTCCAGCTCCCGGAACTTCATACCAGGAAGGATCGACGCCGTCCTCATCCGCTTTGTAGTACATCTCTTCACCGAACCCTCTCACGATCAGATGGACCTGCCGATTGAAGAGGACGGCCTCCGGCGCGCTCATGGTAAAGCCGCCGCCGGGGACCACGTTCCACGCCGACCAGTTCCCTCCCTGCAGCGTGCTGCGATAGATGCGCGAATCCAGGCCTCGCGCATAGGCTCTCAGCCTTCCCGCATTATCGAAGACCAGGGCGGGTTTGGTATCGGTGCTCATCCCCGGGATCTGGCCCCACCCGCTGGATTGATTCACGAAGTCGGGATGGGAATAGTAGAGCTGGTTGTCGCGGCCTCGATGCAGAAGCCAGATCGAGCCGTCCGGAGCCGTGGCGGCGGCGATCCCGCTCGTGGTCATGCCGTCTCCGGGCACCGGGCTCCAGGTCGGCCCCGGGCTGGGAGCGCCCAACCCCAGGAGGCTTTCAACATGCCCGCCCACAAACTCGGATTGAAAAGCTCCGGCGCTGTCTTGATGATTGATCAGAAAGGCTGACGGCGAGTTGTTGACGGTCCCATCACACCCGGCCACCGGGCTGCCGCTGTGGGTCGCCGAAGAGGCATTGCCCTGGATGGAGAAGCCCGTCACGCCCGAGACCGCGATCCCGTATCCCATGAAGGCCCCCTGCAGCATATTGCCCTGAACGGTTCCGCCGTAGTTGCGGGGCCCGTCGCACCAACCCCAAACCTGGGGCCCGACCGCAATCGCCACCTTGATCTGCGCCGTCTCGGCCACGATCTTGTTGTCGCGAACGACCGTCCCGCTGTAGTCCCCATCGTACGGCCCGTAGTCGACCATGTTGATCCCACCCAGCAGGGCCCGGCGCCGGGCCTTGATGGTGTTGTTGGAGATCGTGGATCCGGGGGCGCCGAAGACCACGATGGCACCGTCCGTCGCGTCGGTGATGGTGTTGCCCGAGACCAGACTGTTCCGGCAGGCCAGCGAGATCCCATCGGCCCAGGTGCCGTTCGGTTGTCCCGACGGACCCACCTCGTTATTGACCACCCGGGCGTTGGTACAGCCGCCATCCATCTCGTTGATGTAGATCGTCGTCCAGCTTCGGGGCTCGAAAGCCCGAACCTGTTCCACCAGCACGTTGTTGCCCCAGACCTCGATCAGGCTCCGCCCGCCGAAATCGCCGGGACGGACGTGGCCCAGAACCGGCCGGTTGCCGTCAACGATCAGGTTTCGGATCTTGACGTTGGCTCCGGTGACCAGCAGCGCCATGGTCAGCGGCGCCCCATCCAGGCCGTTGGCGCTCGCCAACCGCAACACGGCTCTCGAGTCATCCGTCGGATAGGTGTCGGTATAGATTCGCTGGTTCTCGGCCAGAGTGATGGTGTTGGTGATGGTGAAAGTAGCAGACGGGCATAGATTGGCATACCCTCTTTCACTCAGCCGCTGCACAATAGCCTGTTGATTACCGGAAGGGATGCACGGAACGCAATCGGTCTGGGCCGTAACGACGTTACGGTTACCATTCAGCAACGTCAGAATCGCACTGTCTTTAACTTTCGGCGTGGCCAGCAGGATCAGACCGAGGCCGACCACGGATGAAAAGACGAAGCACCTCTTCATCCCACGGGTAAAGCCCTGATAAAAACGTGAAATATTAGGGCGAAGATAACGAATAACTAAATACTTCTCTGCCATGACCTATCTCCAATAAGCTTTGGGGTAGCCAAAGTAAGGTCTGAGCCGTATCTGAGGTGGCACCCATCGAGACACGATTAACTCAGCCGGCTTTGAGATTGAGAGGGACTTTGACTGTTTCTATGGAGAACTCAGAGACGGGGCATTGTGGACGGCAGAATCTCCGATCAGGTCTGGCCCGGAGATTACGCGACTCTTCTGTCTTATTGAATTATGAAAACGTAAAGGGTCGAAGGGTGAAGTATCGAGCGAGTATAGAACGGCAAGTATGCGGGGAGATAACATACAATTGGCTCCTTATGATGAGACTCACGATTTAATTAAGGCGAGCCCGCGACTCCCGAGCCATCGATCGGCCGACGGTCAGGTGTTGCGTGATGCCGCCTATCTGAACGTTGACGGGTTACAAGTTTGCGCTAAAACGGCTCCGGCAAATCTTGTCAGATGAAAGCAAGCTTCCTGACTGATTCGAAGGCCACGATGGACTCTCAAGGGGTGGTGCGGCCATGGAAAATCGGGATCGGATATATTAATCAGCCTTCTGCTTTGGAAACTCAGATATAAAGACAATTCGTTTTCAGGACACCTCAATGCCGCCTAGTAGAAGCTGATCGCCTGAGGTTTTTTCACCATAGCCGAGGATCTCCGGGGTTGTCAAGAAGGCACTCCGCGTTTCGGCTATTATAATTATGGGTCTATAATTGTGAGAAACGGTACTTTGCGGTCCAGTTTTAAGGTAAGATTATTCGGAATGCAATCTGCTCCTCGACATATAACCGGGATTCTGCGATGCCCATTCACTGCGTCTAATTGGTTAGATTCCAGAAGTCCGAGCTTCGCAGGTATTCGATATTTAAATTCACTTAATTATTATGAATAATTCTTTGGATCCTCGGGAAGAGCTTGCTCGACGGACGTTGGAGCAAAATCGTGTAGCAATCTTCATTGTAGCGTACAACGCAGAGAGGCATATCGAGAAGGTCCTGCGGCGGATTCCGGCCTGGGTGGCGGAAGGGTTGGCCGAGATCTTCATCATCGACGATCATTCGGCGGACAATACCGTGGAGGCGGCTCAAAAGGTCGATTGGCCGCAGATCTACGCGCCGCTCCGCATCTTTCGGACTCCCTACAACCAGGGTTACGGTGGAAACCAGCGATTGGGCTATCTGTATGCCATCGAGCAGGGTTTCGATATCGTGATTCTGCTGCACGGGGACGGCCAATATGCGCCGGAGGCGCTACCTTATATTCTGGCTCCCTACGCCGAAGGGACGGACGCAGTCTTCGGCAGCCGATTCATCAGGCCGCGCGACGCCATCAAGGGCGGCATGCCGCTCTACAAATGGGTCGGGAACCGGATTTTGACGAGGATGCAGAACTTTATTCTCGGTTCGCGGATGTCCGAGATGCATAGCGGGTATCGATCGTACCGGACCTCCGCCCTGCAGCAGGTTCCATTCACCAGCAACAGTCTGGACTTCGATTTCGACGCGGATATCATCGTCCAGTTGCACGCCGCCGGGTTGCAGATCACGGAGGTTCCGATTCCGACCTATTACGGCGATGAGATCTGTCACGTCAACGGGATGCGCTATGCCTGGCAGTGCGTGAAGACGGCGATGAAGTACCGGCTCATGCAGTTCGAAATCTTCTACGATCCCAAGTTCGATCTCCGGCGGCCGTCACAATCGATCTACACGACCAAACAGGCGCCGACCTCGCTCCATCACTTCATGCGCAATGTTTCGCTGGAGTCGGGCAGCAAGCTGCTGGACGTGGGCGGCGGCAATGGAGAATCGGTCAGCCGGGCTCTCGCCCAACGCGGGGTCCAGGTGACCTGTATCGACCAGTACGCGGATCGGGAAGACCGCGTGGTTAAACAATACACCGTCGACCTCGACGATTCCTGGGAGCGCCAATTTCCGGCCGAGCAGTATGACACCGTGCTGGCGCTGGATGTGATTGAACATCTGAAGTCCCCGGAACAAGGCATGGCGGAGATCTTTCGGAATTTGAAGCGCGGCGGGAAACTCTACGCCAGCACCGGCAATGTCGCATATCTGCCGATCCGGCTGGCCCTGCTGGCCGGCTGGTTCAATTACGGCCGGCGTGGAATTCTCGATCTGACCCACCGGCGTCTCTTCACGGTCGGCTCCTTCCGGCGCCTGCTGAAGAATGCGGGATTTCGAATCGATCGGATCACGAACTTCGGACCGCCGCTCAGAGACCTGGCGGTCACAGACTCCGGGATCCTCAAGCTCGCGGACCGGATGCTGACCTGGTTAGCCAAAGTCTGGCCCACGCTCTTCGCCTATCAAATTCTGATCGAATGCACGAGGACGGACTCGCCTGACGACCTCATGCAACGAACGTTCGCCGAAACACGTAAAACGTACCCGTCGCTGGAAGCCGCAGCCGAGGCCACCAAACCGGTTAATCACAGATCCTCAATGAACTAAGTACTCTGGAAATCAAGTTATTTGAGATTTGAGGTTCAAACCGCGAAATACGCGAAATACACGAAATCAGGCATTTTTCGTGTATTTCGCGTGTTTCGCGGTTAAACACAAATTTTCAAAAGAATTACGTTCCGAAGTACGAAGCCCCTGGAAGGAAGCCACAATTGAAGACTCAAGATACCCCGTCCGTTTTGGGCGTCGATTCGGAGGCGCAGGAGAGAACGGCCTCTCCGTTCATGGCCCGGCTGACCGATCTGGCCCGGACCTACGACCTGGGAATCGCCTTCGGGCTCTTGCTGCTCTGTTCAATCACGCGACTGATGGCGCTCCCGGCCTCGCTCTGGGAATGGGACGACATCTTGTTTGCGCGCGCGCTGCACAAATACGACCTGATCACGCACAGCCCGCACCCTCCCGGTTTTCCGGTCTTCGTGGTCCTGACGCGGCTGGCCTATTGGGTGCTGCAGGACGAGCATCTGGCGCTGGCCGGAGTCGCCCTGATCTTCACCTCGATGCTGGCGCCGGCCCTCTTCTATCTCTACCGTGAAATCTTTCAGGAACGGCGGGCGGCCGTGGCGGGAGCCCTGTTCGGCAGTTTTGCGCCGAACGTCTGGTTGCATAGCGGGGCGGGACGCACCGACGAGGTGGCGCTGGTGATCGGGATGATCGGCCTGACGCTCATCATTCATGGTCTTCGATCGCGGCGCGCGCTGGTGGCCGGTTGCCTGCTCTTCGGATTGGGAATGGGGGTGCGGGTGACGCTGCTGCCGTTGATGGCGCCGAGCATCGCCCTGATCTTCTTGATCCGGCTCTGGCACCGCCAGTGGCGGCTCGTGGCCGTCTCGTTAGCGGCCGGGACCCTGAGCTTTCTGGCCTGGTATGTGCCGTTCATCCTCAAGGTCACCTGGCCCGTCTACAGATTCGTCATGAACGTCCACTCCAGCTTCGCCCTGGAGAAGGACGGGATCTTCGCCAAGAACGAGAACGGGGTGCTCTCCTACCGGTTCGGCCGATTCTTCCTGGCGATCTGGGGCGGCGGGTGGATTATGGGGACGATGTATCTCTTGACGGCCGTGGCCCTGATCACCCTCGTCATCAAGCGCCGCTGGCAGATCCTCGGGTTGATGGCGGTCGTGTTTCTGCCGTTCATGGCCTTCACGCTCTACCTCAACACCCCGTTGAGCGCGCCGCTCTACTCGCTGCCTTACATTCCGTTCTTTACCGGAATGGCCGGGTACGGACTGTTGAACGGGTGGGATCTGATCCTCCGGGCGGAACCGCCGCGGTTGCTGAAACCGGCGGCCCTCGGAACGGCCGCGGCCATCGCCGCCGGCATGGCCGTCTGGGCCTATCCGGTGATCAATCGGCTGCACCACGAGGCCAGCCCGCCCATCCGCGCCATCAACTACGTCAAGGGCCGGGTCGATCCGCAACAGGACGTGGTCTATTACAGCGGCCTCTTCTGGCCGCACGTGGCATTCTATCTGCCCCAGGTCAAAACGGACCTGTTGGAGCGGGTTGAAAGCCCGGAGGCCGACCTGATCGCGCCGGCCGCCGTCTCGGGCCGGATCTTCGGGTTGACCACGAATCCGGTCATGGGCGGATCCGACGCGTCCTTTCATTGGGGTGTCCACCCGAACTACCTGCGGCGATTGTATAGATTGACCATGGGGCGTTACTTCAACACCTACGTGACGGAGTTGACCCACAGCCGGCGAGCTATTTTTCTCTCCGGTTGGTATTCGGAAGAGTTCGATCTGGAACGAAGCTGGCGCTGGATGGGTCGCCAGGGAAAAGTCGCGCTCTTCAGTAACGCCGATTCGATGGTCCTGCGGTTACGCGGGTCCAGCATCCCCGCCACTTCCGAGCACCTCCCAACGGTGATCTTGAGGCTCAATGGAACCGAGATCGATCGCTTTACCGCCAACACCAGCGAGACCGAGCGGACCGTGACCGCCAAGGTCGACTCGCAAAGCCCCTGGTCGATCCTGACCATCGAGACGGATCAGGCCCTCAATCCGAAGCAGAACGGAATCGGCGATGATACGCGCGATCTGGGCTTCAAGTGCACCTCTCTGGAATGGCAGCCGGCCCCTGGCGCCAAGCTGATCAATCTCGATCTCAACCAGTTCATCGGCCCCGGCTGGCACATGCTGGAGATCACGCCTTCCGGCCATTGGCGCTGGAGTGAGCCCCGCGCCGTCATGAATTTGCCGGCCATCAACGCTGATGCCGAATTGAAGATCACGCTCAGCCCTCCTCAATACGAGGACGGAGTTCGCGCGAACGTCACCCTGGAGGTGGCGGGAACCGTAATCGATAAATTCGTCCCACCGGTCGAAACCATCACCAAAAGTTATCAGGTTCCGGTCTCGGTGCATCATGGTCAGCGTTCCGAACTCGTCATCTCGACCGACAAGGCGATCACCCTGGGAAATAACGACGGGAGACGCGTCGGAGTACAGGTCTATCAAATCTACTGGAGGCCGGGACAGTAATGTTCAAGACCGATTTTCGCCACCCACGCTGGAAAGAGGTGGCCGCCTACCTGATCGTGCTGGGATTATGCTTCTGGATCATGGAGCGAATTCTCCGATTGAGGAAATGTGATCTCTCGGTGCTCTTCAGCTATGGCGGCGACGCGCTGCCGTACAGCATGGTGATCAAGGCCATCCTCACCAAGGGTTGGTATCTGAGCAACGATTCGCTGGGCCTGCCGGGAGTCATGGAGATGTACTATTTCCCCATGCCGTCCCCGGACAACTTCCATTTCCTGCTCATCAAGCTGTGCGGCCTCTTCACCTCCGATTTCGCGGTGGTCCACAATCTATTCTTCCTGTTGACCTTCCCGCTGATCACGCTCTGCTCCTTCTACGTCCTGCGGCAATTCGGCGTCTCGTACGCGCCGGCGGCCCTGGCCAGCCTGCTCTACACCTTCGAGAACTACCATTTCTGGCGCGGCGAATCTCACCTGATGTTGTCGGCCTACTACATGATTCCGCTGACGGCGCTGCTGCTGTTGCGGATCTGTTCGGGAGAGTTGATCTGGCCGCGGCTGATCCGGGGCCAAATCAAGTCCGCGCTCCTCGATCGTAAGCTGCTCGGCGGCCTGTTGATCGGGCTGGTGATCGCGTTGACGGCCGGAGCCTACTACGGATTCTTCGCCGCGGCGCTCTTCTTCAGCGCCGGACTCTATGCCTGGTTCAATCAAAGAACCATTCGCGGGATGATCCTGCCGGGCGTGCTGGTCGCGATGATCTTCGGGGTCCTCTTGATCAACGTGATCCCGAATCTGAGGTATGCCAGCCAGCACGGAAAAGCCGAAGTCTCCAAACGGGGACCGGGAGAGGCCGAACTCTACGGGATGAAGATCGCGCAGTTGTTGATGCCGATCCACGATCATCGCCTCAGGGGATTCGCCCGGATCAAGGAGCACTACAACACCAGCACGCCCCTGAGCAACGAGAACGGCAGCGCCTCGCTGGGTCTGATCGGGGCCGCGGGCTTCCTGACTCTGATCGGCTGGCTGCTCTATCGAAAGGACGCCGCCGGTCGAACCAGGACCCTGCTCGGCCATCTGAGCATCCTCAACGGTTCGGCGGTGCTGATCGCGACCGTCGGCGGTTTCAGTTCGATCTTCTCCCAGGCCGTTTCGCCGCAGATCAGAAGCTTCAACCGGATGAGCATCTTCATCGCGTTCTTCTCGTTGTTCGCGGTGGCCCTGCTGCTGGATGTCGCGTTCCGCCGGTATTTTCAGACCCCGGGGCGCCGGATCGTCTATTACGCCCTGATCGTCGTGCTGATCGTGTTGGGGGTCCTGGATCAAACGCATAAACGAATGATCCCCGATCAAGTCGCCACCAAGGCCGAGTACCTGAACGACCAGGAGTTCATTCACCGGATCGAAGCCGCGATGCCGCCGCGCGCCATGATCTTTCAGCTTCCGCTCTCGACCTTCCCGGAAGGCCGGTCGGAACCTTTCGTCGGATATCTGCACTCGAAGGCCCTGCGCTGGAGCTTCGGCGCGATCCGGGGCCGCGATGCCGATGTCTGGCAGCAGCAGGCCGTGGCCAAACCGGCCAGAGAGATGCTGGTCATGCTGGCGGGCGCCGGTTTCAGCGGCATCTTCATCGAACGCAAGGCCTATCCCGATTACGGGCTCCAGACCGAGACCGAGCTCTCAACGCAGTTGGGCGCGTTGCCGATCGTCAGCGGCAACCAGCATCTGTCGTTCTTCAGCCTGCTCGAGTATCAACAGAAGTTCAAAAACAAGGGGTCGGAGGCCGAC
>DATEFT010000851.1:0-6184 GCA_035280505.1 Blastocatellia bacterium
CCCACGGCCAATCTCTCTTTGACGAAGGTCTTGTGCGGCCCCGAGGTGTTGGCGGCGTTGAAGGCCTCTTGCTGATCGAGAATGTAGACCTGTTCGACCAGCGAGTTTGAGGCCCGCAGGTATTTCCAGATCTCTTCCCGCGGATTTTCCAGAAGCCGCGGCTGCGGGCTCACCAGGGGCAGGACCTCGTTGAGTTTGATCTGGGCGCTCACGTATTCCGACTCGAACCGGAAATGGATCCCGCGCTCGCGGGTATTGATCGTGTAGTTCTTCGGATTGTCGCCGCTCCAGCCGTTGAAATGGATGGTGGTGTGGTGTGGGTTGGCGCCGTCGCTCACATAATGGCCCAGGATTCCCGCATCATTGATGATCCGCTGCTCGATCCATTTGCGTTTGGCCGGATCGTTCTCGGCCCGCCAGAGCCGGAACTCGACCCGAAGGGTCTGGAACAATTCCATGATCCGATAGGGCAGAAACCCCGCCGTCGTCGGTTTCTGGCCCGCTTTGATCAGCTCGGCCGCAAAGTCGTAGCGGTTGACCGCCTCGAAAGCCGGCTTCGGCACCAGCTCCATGTCCAGGAAATGCTCCGGAGCCATGGCCGTATCCATGCATTTGTCCAGGTCGGACTCCGTTCGATCGCGCCAGCGGTCGGGTTCCGGGTTGAGATGAGCGAGTTGATCGACCGATTGGCGAAAGAATTTCGGCATCTCTTTCGGCATTTTAAGAGCCGCGGTCCGTCCGGACAGTTCATGACCGTACGGGCCCCAGCCCTGAACCTCGGTCAGGGGCAGGACCAGGCCGGCGGCGATGATCAATAACG
Source organism: Blastocatellia bacterium (assembly GCA_035280505.1). Lineage (GTDB taxonomy): Bacteria > Acidobacteriota > Blastocatellia > RBC074 > RBC074 > JAKEHZ01. The sequence goes on from DATEFT010000851.1 coordinate 821, forward strand.
CCGGCACCGGAGATTTGAGTGACAATCTTTTCCTCATCTCAACCTCTGGAAGTTTTATTCGAAACGGCGAAAGACGCGGAATCAAATACTTTTCGCGTCTTTCGCGTGTTTTGCGGTTTGTAAACCCACTTTGTGAGCAACGTCCTAAGATTGCTGGCGTTGCCAGTCTTCGACCTGTTTCTTCGAGCGGTTGAGTATAATTCGCTCGCGTTCCACTTTCGCCAGCCAATCCGCTGGGACTCGCATCGGATGTTTCAGGACGAACCCCCACGAGATGATGATGCCGCTCAGCCGCCAGTCGGGCTCGCTGAGCAGCAACTCATGCAACTCACCGATCTTGTGACCGTCGCTCGATTCGACGTTGATTCCGCGGCGGATGATGCTCTCGGAGGGCGAGAGCAATTGGTCCGTAACCAGGACCCCGGGCGTGTGCAGAGGGTCGCCGAAGGCGTTGGCGAAGAGCGGCACGAAATAGTTGATCCAGTCTGAGGGTTTGACCTTGGATCGTGGATGTTCCAGATGCTCCTCCTCGAGCTGGTCGAGTCGGACATAATGCCGCACCTCGAAACTGGGCAGCGCGGCGATCTCGTCGTCTTTCCGCTCAATTCGGATCCGGCCCCGGTCGCTCCCCGTCACCCATTCAGCGGGCATTAATAAATGGTCGGTCCGGACTGTTTTTCCCCCCTTGACGACCAGATGGGTCACTTCGAACTCATCCCGATCGAGAACGACGCCTTCGACATTCCCGATCTCATGCTCACCATTATCTATCGGTGCTCCGATGTTAATGATCATTGCTTCCTCCTCGAGGAGCATGACGCATAGACATTGCTCCTCACTCGTTACGGCTGTTTAGAGCGCGATCGATTTTGGGGAATTTGGGTGATTATTGAGCCGCGATAGAGACGTCAAAAATAGTAATCCGGTCGATGGGGGCGTCTCACAATTGCTTAAATTCAGGGTCCCAGCGAAACCAGCGCCGGTTCGGCGATCTCCCGGCCGGTCTCGTCGTGAACGCCGACCGCCGCGTCGAGTTCGGCCGACAGGTTGCCCACACCCGGCGACAGAGATTTGAAGTCGAACAGATCGACATCGAGCAGATGCGTCGGCGTGGCGTTGCCCAGGGCGGTCAGCATCGATGAGCGAATCCCGGGGATCTCCTGCTGCAGTTCGTCGATCAATCGTTTGATGCGCCGGCGTTTTAAATTTTCCTGCGAGCCGCACAGATCGCAGGGAATGATCGGGAAATTCTGCAGCTCGGCATATTGGGCCAGATCCTTCTCCCAGAGATAGGCCATGGGTCGAATTACCGTGTTGCGGCCGTCGTCCGAACGCAGCACCGGCGGCATGGCCTTCAATGAACCGACAAAGAACAGGTTGAGCAGAAAGGTTTGCAGAATATCATCCGCGTGGTGGCCCAGCGCGATCTTGGTGCAGCCCTCCTCGACGGCCACGTTGTAGAGAATGCCCCGGCGCAGGCGCGAACAGACGGAGCAGTAGGTTTTACCTTCCGGGACCAGGCGTTTCACCACGGAATAGGTGTCTCGCTCGACGATTCGATAGGGCACCCCGAGACCGGCCAGATATTCGGGCAGCACATGCGCCGGAAAACCCGGCTGTTTCTGGTCCAGGTTGACCGCCAGCAGCTCAAAATTGACCGGGGCGCGCTGCTGCATGATCATCAGTAGCGAGAGCAGCGAATAGCTGTCTTTCCCTCCGCTCAGACAGACCATGACCCTGTCGCCCTCGGCAATCATTCCGAAGTCGCCGATGGCCTCGCCCAGGCCGCGTAAAAGGTTCTTTTGCACTTGTTCCGTCTTGCTCATCTCTGACCGATCGATAATTAAAATAAGAGAGGACAGATTAGGCTATGGCGGTAGCGGAGGTCAAATCGCCAGATGATCAAAACCGCGGATCGTGAGAGGCCTGATCTCGCCATCCCGCCGCACCGCCACGGTCTCCGTGGCCAGTTGACCGTGAGCCTCGACGATCTTCCCGATCCGAGTCAACCGGACTCCGCAGTCAGAGGCGATCTTCATCAGCCTGGCCTCGCCGGCGGCGTCCGCGGTCAGGATCAGTTCGAAATCCTCGCCGCCGCCCATCGCCAGGGCGAAAGCCGCCTCTTCGCTTTCGGCGACCATCCTCGCCTCCTCGGCAATCGGGACCAGATCGTATTCGATCAGGGCCCGGCCCCGGCTCTCCTCACAAATATGCGCGAGATCTTGCCCTAAACCGTCGCTGACATCGATCATCGAGTGGGCCAGTCGATCTTCGCCGATCAGGCGGCCGAACTCGACACGCGGCTCGGGTCTCAAATGGGTGCGCAAGGCGCGCTGCCGGAGCTGATGGCCGTCTTCCGGATCGACTCGCGCTCCCTCCAACAGCAGCCGCAGCCCGGCGGCTGACGCCCCGATGGTGCCGGTCACGTAGATCGAATCACCCACGCGCGCCCCGCTCCGCCGCACCGCCTGGCCCGCCCGACAATGGCCCATCACGTGCGAATCGATGGTCAGGCAATCGGGGGTGGATGAGATATCGCCGCCGATCAGCGTGACTCCGTGCTGTTCGGCCAGGGCAAAATACCCGGCCAGGAACTCTTCCCAGAACTCCTCGGAGGGCGGATCGGATTTGGGGATGGCCAGCGTCAGCAATGAACTTCGCGGAGTCCCTCCCATGGCCGCAATATCGCTCAGGCTGACGGCCAGGGCCCGGTGTCCCAGCCAGGCCGGAGGGATATAGGCTCGCTTGAAATCGATCCCTTCGACCAGCAGATCGGCGGTGACCAGCGTTTCGCGCCCCGTCTGCTCCCGTAGGACCGCGGCGTCGTCACCGATTCCCAGAATGGTCTCGGAGTTGTGTTGCCGGGCCGCCTGACGGCGGATCCGGTCGATAAAGTCGAACTCGCTGCGCATCTATTTCTTATTCCTGAACCGTGAAATACGCGGATTCCGCGTATTTCACGGTTAGAGAAGACCTCAATTCTTCTCGCTGACGTTGGTTGGTGCCGCCGGCGCGCCCTCCCCGCGGACGACGCCGCGCCCGATCTGGTTGGCCTTGATCAGGCTCTCGGCCACCCGTTTGATATCGGCCTTTTTGACGGACCGAATGAAATCCGGTTGCGATTCGACATCCGTGGCTTTGCGTCCCTGGATGATCGTTCGGGCGTATTCGAGGGCCCGGTCAGGATGCGATTGCAGCGCGATCGCGTAGCGGCCGATCGTGGCATTACGCCCCTGCTCGAATTCGTCATCCGAGGGCAGCGTCCCGGCCAGCCGCAGCAACTCTCCCTGAGCCGCCTCGCGCGCGCTCTGCTCATTTTCGGGCAAGGTCGCGAATTGGGCGAAGATGGCACCCGACGCCAGTTGCTGCTCGATCCGGATCGAAGCCCCGCCGGGAATCCCCTGTTTATCGCGCATCTCGTCCGCCAGTTTGCCCGAAGTGGCGATATTTCCCAGCATCGAGATGGCCAGGAGATCGTTGGACTGGGCATTCGGTTGATTGAGCACGCGGAATCCCAGGGTCTGAACCGTCAACCGGCGGACCCGGCGTTCGATCTGTTCCTGTGGTTGCGCGACGGTCGGCAGATTGACCTTGAGCGATTTATCCATCTCGTCGCGTTTCAGTCCTTCCGAAAAGATCCTCGAGACCAGGGCGGATCCGTCCGTGTCGCCGACCAGGACCACCAGCGGGTACTGCTTTTTGATGGTCTTGGCGTACCAGGCCTCCAGTTTCTCTTCGGTGGCGGCCTTCACGGGGTCGGGCAGTCCGTATCGGGGCAGACCGTAAGGATGGCCGGGATAGAGCGAGGCCCAGGTCAGGTCGATGGACCGCGCCAGGTCGTTATCGCGCTGCTGAATCTGTTGCGCGAGCACGGCGCTCCGCTCCTTGCCCAGCTCGTCTTTATCGAAGTAGGGGCTTTCGACGATCTCCAGCAGCAGTTTGATGGCGTTTTCCGCGTTCCGGGAGAGCACGTCCAGGGTGAATCCGAAGAGATCCGGATCGTTGACGATCTTGATCTCGGCGCCATAACTCTCCAATTCCAGGGCGATCAGGTCGGCTTTGCGGGCGGTGGTGCTCTTGAGCATCATGCGCAGCATCAGTTCGGTCGTTCCGCTGGTCGTCTGATCTTCGATCAACCGGCCGCCCTGGAAGAGCAGGCTGACGCTCAGCTTGGGAAGTGCGCGGTCTTCGCGCACGTAGGCGCGCGGCCCGCGCAGCACCGAAAAATCTTTGATCGGCACCGGCACCGACGCGACAATAATGTTCTGCCCATCGCTGGCGATGGCGCGTTCCGCCCCCTGGGCAAAGGTCTTCAGCGGCACGGCCGGTTTGACCTCTTCCGGTTTGATCGGTTGAACGGTGCCCGGGGCGAAAGTGGCGATCAGTTCGGCGAACTTCTCGGCTGTAAAGGTTCGGGCCTGCGCGGTGCGCGGCTCATACTCATGGACGGTGGCATCGGCCAGCGACAGGTACTTGGCTGCCGCCTGCTGCACATCCGCGGCCGTCACGCTCTGGACGCGCGCCAGGATCGAATCGAAGAGTCGATAATCCCCGAACCGCGCCTGATGTCGTGCCAGCGCATCGACTTCGGTCTCGACTCGCCCCAGCACGTCATAGTAGCGTTTTTCCAGCATAATCCGGGCTCGCTGCAGCTCGCCATCGCTGATCAGTTCGCGCCGGAACCGCTCGATTTCGCGGAAATATTCGGCCTCGGCTCGATCGATGCGTTCGGAATCGACGCGCAATTTCGCGATCAGCATTCCGGTGCCGGACAGATAGTAGTGGGTTACTCCGATCTCCGTGGCCACGCTGTTCTTGTCGCGCGACGCCTGGCCCTCGCGCAGTCCCTGCCACAACCGGGAGCTGTTGCCCAGTCCGAGCGCGGCCGACAGCATCTCCAGAGTCGCGGTCTCCTTCAATCCATCTTTATCCGGTTTGAAGGCCGGGGTGCGATATCCAATGGTCACGATACTGAGACCGATATCGGCCCGTGAATTGGCATAATGCAGTTTGTCCTGGGCGGGCTCTTCGGGGTTTGACGCATAGGGGCTCTGTGCCGGCGGGGCCGGTTCCGTTGCCGCTGCCGCTGCCGCTGACCCGGGCCGGCCGGCCGCGCCCGATTTGGCGGCCGGGGCGGGCGCGCCCACCTTCTGATAACCGCCGAACTGTAATTGGATCTGGCCCAGCGCCTGGATCGAGAAGACGTCGCCGACCACGGTCACAATCGTATTGGCCGGATGGTAGAAGTTCTGATAGAAGGCCAGCGCCTGCTCGCGCGTCACGGCGGAGAGCATCGATTCCGAGACGCTGCTGCCGCGTTTGAGCCGATTGGCGGTGAAGGCGGTCGCAAAGAGCCTCTCGATC
>DATEFT010000852.1:0-3964 GCA_035280505.1 Blastocatellia bacterium
GAGCCCAAGGTCTGCAACTATCTGGACCTGCCCTTGCAGCACGCGAGCGCCGGCATCTTGAAGCGGATGCGGCGCGGAGGCAACCGGCAACTGCTGGAGAAGCTCTTGAACCGGGCCCGGCAGGTCGTCCCGGGGATCACGTTGCGGACCACCTTCATCGTCGGCTTTCCGGGCGAAACCGACGCGGATTTCGAGGAGCTGCTCGGCTTCGTTCGCGACATCGAATTCGACCGGGTCGGAGTCTTCACTTACTCCGACGAGGAAGGAACCCACGGGTACGATCTCGACAGCAAGGTGCCGGTGCGAGTGAAGCGCTCACGGCAGGTCAAACTGATGCGCGAGCAGGCCAAGATCTCCAAACGGCGCAACCAGGCGCTGGTCGGGAAACGGTTCGCGGCCCTGCTGGAAGGGGTCTCGCAAGAGACCGATCTGTTGTTGCAGGCGCGGCTCGAATCTCAGGCGCCGGAGGTCGACGGACACGTCCTGATCAACGAGACGCCGGAGGAGTTCAACGCACAACGCGGCGATTTCATAGATCTCGAGATCACCGAGGCGCACGAGTACGACCTGGTGGCACGCGTCGTTTAGACTGGTCATGATCGATCGTAAATTCCAGGAGAGTCAGGCGAAGCGCGGGCGCGTCATGAGGCTTAACGGCGCGACCGACTATGTCGCGCTCTTTTTGGCCACCGGGTTCGGCTCCGGACTCATCCCGCTGGGCCCTGGAACTTGCGGTTCCCTGGTCGGATTGCTGATCGCCTATGGCCTGCTCTCGGCCTGGAGCTTCGACGCACTGCTGATTCAGAACTGTTTTATCGTCGTCAGCATCCTGCTCGCCGCCGCCGGCATCTGGTCGGGCACGCGGGCGGAGAAGATCTTCGACCGGAAAGACGCCGGCCAGATCGTCATGGACGAGGTCTGCGGGCAGGTCCTCTCGTTCGTGCTGGTGGCGCCGAATCTGTCGGCGACGACACCGGGGCGCAACTGGTGGCTGGTTGCCGGATTCGCCCTCTTCCGCATCTTCGATATCTTCAAGCCCTATCCGATCGGACAATTGCAGTCGCTGACGGGCGGGCTGGGAGTCATGATCGACGACATCGTGGCCGGAATCTATGCGGCGGTAATTCTGTCGCTGGCCTTTTGGATAGTTACAGCCTGAAGCCGCTGCTCACCTCCAATTTTGGACTTAACCGCGAAACATGCGGAATACACGAAATTTTCAGGATTTCGCGGATTTCGCGGTCTCGAATAAAAATTCAAGAAACGTACTTTTCAAAGTACTGAACCCATATGCTGAATGCCGAAATTATCGCGATCGGTTCCGAGATGTTGACGCCGTTTCGGCTCGACACCAACTCGCTCTGGCTGACCGAACGGCTCAATGCGATCGGGGTCGAGGTCAAGTTGAAGACGGTCGTCGGCGACGACGACGCCAGGCTGGAAGAGACCATCCGGGACTCGCTGCGGCGTTCCGAGATCGTGATCTCCACGGGCGGGCTCGGACCGACCGAAGACGACATCACCCGCAAGATCTTCGCGCGAGTCTTAAAAAGGCATCTGGTCCTGCACGATGAGATTCTCGACCAGATCAAAGCGCGCTTCGCGCGGCGCGGAGTCCCCATGCCGGAGATCAATTCGCGGCAGGCGCTGGTCATCAGCGGCGCGGAGATCCTGGAGAACCAGAATGGCACCGCTCCCGGAATGTTGATTCAAGAGGGCACCTGCACCGTGGTCCTGCTGCCCGGACCGCCTCGGGAAATGAAACCGATCTTCGATTCCGCGGTCCTGCCACGGCTCAAAGAGCGGGCGGGAGAGGGAGTGCTCCGGCGCCGGTGTCTGAGCATCTTCGGTCTGACCGAATCTCGCACGGACGAACTGGCCGCGCCGATCTACACCCGGTACCAGAATCCCTCGACGACCATCCTCTTTAAAGACGGCCAGATCGAGTTGCACCTCAGCGCGCAGGCCCGTCAGGCCGAGGAGGCCGAGCGCCTGCTCGATGAACTGACCGGACAACTGGACGAGGTGCTCGGCGAGTATGTCTTCTCGCGGCGCGAAGAGACGATGGAAGAGGTCGTCGGCCAGTTGCTCAGATCGAACCACTACACCCTGGCGGCCGCCGAAAGTTGCACCGGGGGCTTACTGTCCGGCAGGATCACGGAGGTCCCCGGCAGTTCCGACTATTTTCTCGAATCCGTGGTGAGCTATTCGAACGAGTCAAAAATCAAATTGCTGGGAGTGCCCGACAATTTGATCGTCCAACATGGCGCGGTCAGCGACGAGGTGGCCGGAGCGATGGCCGAGGGGATCCGGCGCCTGGCCCGCTCGACGTTCGGCATCGGGATCACGGGGATTGCCGGACCGGGCGGAGGCAGCGCGGAGAAACCGGTCGGCCTCGTCTACATCGCCCTCTCCGACGACACGCAGACCACGGTTCGGAAGTTCGTCTTCCCCGGGGATCGTCAATTCATCCGCACACTCTCGGTCAATGCGGCGCTCGACATGCTCCGCCGCCGGATCAAATGATATGGAGACACTCGCCCTCGCCCTGGCCTACCTGCTCGGTTCGATCCCATTCGGATACCTGCTCGTCAGACTGATGAGCGGCGCCGATGTCCGTCAGATCGGGAGCGGCGGGACCGGCGCCACCAACGTCAAACGCAAAGTGGGAACCGCCGGCGGCATCCTGACCCTGGCGCTCGATGCGCTCAAAGGCGCGGCGGCGGTCTGGTTCGCCCAGCAGTTGACCGGAGCCGTGGGAGTCACCTGGACCGTCGCCGCCGCCGCCGTGCTGGCGGTGGTGGGCCATTGCTTTCCGGTCTGGCTCGGATTTCGCGCCGGCAAAGGAGTGGCGACCGGCCTGGGGGTGTTTCTGATGATCGCGCCGTCGTTGGTGCTGGCCGCGGTGGTCATCTTCGTCCTGATCGTCTGGCGCACCCGGTATATTTCGCTCGGCTCGATCGTCACGGCGGCCTTTGTACCGTTGGGCAAAGTCGCCGAACAATCCCTGATTCGCCCGGCTCCAGATTTCGCCCCGATCGTCGCGGCGCTCTGCGCCACTTCAGCTCTAATCATCGTCAAACATTCCGAAAATATCCGAAGGCTGCTCGCGGGGACGGAAAACCGATTTGAAATTTAAAATTTAAGATTTAAGATGAATAAAATCGCGATCATCGGCGCAGGCAGTTGGGGAACCACGTTGGCGCTTGTCGCGGCGAGAGCCGGAAACAGAATTAGACTGTGGTCGCATAGCGCGGAGGTGGCCGAGCTCCTCCGGCAAGAACGCGAGAATCGAGTCTATCTCCCTGGTTTCAAATTGACCGAGGCCGTCGAGCCAACCACTGATCTCGCTGAAGCCCTGACCGAGGCCGAAATCGTCCTGACCGCCGTGCCGTCTCACGTCTGCCGTGAGGTCTACCGGCAGATGCTCCCGGCCCTGCGGCCGACGATGATCTTCATCAATGCCACGAAAGGCCTGGAGATGGCGACGCAGATGCGGATGGAAGAGGTGGTCCGCGAGGTGCTGCGCGACCATTTCGAGCCGCAATACGTCGCGCTCTCGGGCCCCAGTTTCGCGGTCGAGGTGGCCCGCGATGAACCGTGCGCCATCGTCGCCGCGGCCCGTCAGTCGAACTGGGCGCTCCGGGCCCAGGAGGCCCTCTCGACCGGTCGCTTTCGCGTCTACACCAACGAGGACCTGGTCGGAGTGGAGATCGGAGGGGCGGTCAAAAATGTGATGGCGATTGCCACCGGAGCAGTCAATGGTCTGGGATTGGGATACAATAGCGCGGCGGCGCTGGTCACACGCGGGCTGGCTGAGATCACCCGGCTGGCCGTGAAGCTGGGCGGCAACGCTCAAACCTTGGCCGGATTGGCCGGCATCGGGGACCTGGTTTTGACCTGTTTCGGGCACCTCTCACGCAATCGTCATGTCGGTTTTGAATTAGGACGGGGTCGTAAACTC
>DATEFT010000853.1:0-6250 GCA_035280505.1 Blastocatellia bacterium
CTATAACCTGAGCGAGCCGGAGATGTCCGAGAGCCTGCTCTCCGACAAGATCGACAAGGTCAAGGCCACCGGCGCGGAGGTGCTGGTGACCGCCAATCCCGGATGTCAGATGCAGTTGGGCGCCGGACTCAGAATCTTCAAGGCCGATTGCCGGGTCACCCACATCGTCGAACTGCTCGACGAATCCTACCGAAAAGCCGGGTTCTACAAATAGTGAACCGCGAAACACGCGGGTTTCGCGGTTCGTCTTTCATCAACTGAGCGCTTAAGCCAGAGCCGGATCGAGCCGTTCGGGATCGATCCCGAGATCGACCAGCGCCTGGGCCGCCTTCTTCGCGGCGAACTTGCCGTCCCGCGCCAGGCGCGAGAGGGTCGCCGCCACGATTGATTCGGCGTTGATCTCGAAGTGGCGACGCAGGTACTCCCGGTTGTCGCTGCGTCCGAAACCGTCCGTCCCGAGGCTGACCAGACGTCCGCCCAGCCACGGCGCGAGTTGATCCGACACGATCTTCATATAATCGGTCGAAGCGATGATCGGGCCGTCGGTGCCCTCCATGACCTGCTGGATGTAAGGCTTCTGCTCCGGTTCGGCCGGATGGAGCCGGTTCCAACGCTCGACGCGCAGCGCCTCGCGGCGCAGTTCGTTGTAGCTCGTGACGCTCCAGACATCGGCCTGGACCTTGTACTGCTCGGCCAGAATTCGCTGGGCGCGCAGCGCCTCGTTGACCATCGGGCCGCTGCCGAAGAGATGGACCTTGGCCTTGCCGTTGGCCGCTTTCAGCCGGTAGATGCCCTTGATGACGCCCTCCTCGACGCCTTCCGGCATCGGCGGCTGGACGTAGTTCTCGTTGTAGAGCGTGATGTAGTAGAAGAGGTTCTCCTGCTCGCGATACATCCGCCGCATGCCGTCCTGAACGATCAGCGCGGCCTCATAGGCGAAGGCCGGATCGTAGGCGGCGCAGGTCGGGATGGTGCTGGCCAGCACCTGGCTGTGCCCGTCCTGGTGCTGCAGCCCCTCGCCCGCGAGGGTCGTCCGCCCGGCCGTGGCGCCGCACAGGAACCCTTTGCCGCGTGAATCGGCGAAGGCCCAGGCGAAATCGCCGATCCGCTGGAAGCCGAACATCGAGTAGAAGATGTAGAACGGAATCATCTCGATCTGATAGTTCGCATAGGTCGTGCCGGCCGCGGTGAACGAGCACATCGAACCGGCCTCGGTGATCCCCTCCTCCAGAATCTGGCCGTTCTTCGATTCTTTGTAGTAGAGGAACATGTCCGAATCGTGCGGCTCGTAGAGCTGGCCCTGGCTGGCATAGATGCCGACCTGCCGGAAGAGCGACTCCATCCCGAAGGTTCGGGCTTCGTCGGGGATGATCGGGACCACGCGTTTGCCGATATTCTTCTCCTTGAGCAGGTTGGTCAGGATGCGGACAAAGGCCATGGTGGTCGAGACCTCGCGGCCCTCCGAACCCGCCAGTTGCTCCTTGAAGAATTCGACCTCCGGCGTCTCCAACTGCTCGGCCTTCGGATCGCGCTGCAACTGGCAGCCGCCGAGCGACCGGCGCCGCTCCTGCAGATAGATGACCTCCGGGCTGTCCGGCGGCGGGAGATAGAACTTGGCCGCCTTGGCGTCCTCTTCGGAGATCGGCAGTTCGAACCGATCCGTGAAGTTGACCAGATCGTCCTCGTCCAGTTTCTTCGATTGATGCGCGAGGTTGCGCCCCTCGCCGCCCGACGGGCCCAGGCCGTAACCCTTGATCGTCTTGGCCAGGATGACGGTCGGCTGGCCGCGATGCTCGAAGGCGCGCCGATAGGCGTTGTAGACCTTGATCGAGTCGTGACCGCCGCGCCGCAGAGCCCAGATCTCATCGTCGCTCATGTGTTCGACCAGCTTGAGCAGTTCCGGATATTTGCCGAAGAAACGCTCGCGGATGAACCGGCCGTCCTTGGCCCGGAAGGTCTGATACTCGCCGTCGACGCACTCGCCCATGCGTTTGAGCAGGAGGCCCGTGGTGTCGCGCTGCAGCAGTTCGTCCCAGCCCCGGCCCCACATGATCTTGATCACGTTCCAACCCGCGCCGCGGAAGGCGGCTTCCAGCTCCTGCACCACTTTGCCGTTGCCGCGGACCGGGCCGTCCAGCCGCTGCAGGTTGCAGTTGATGACGAAGATCAGGTTGTCCAGTTTCTCGCGCGAGGCCAGCGTCAGGGAGCCCATCGATTCCGGCTCGTCCATCTCGCCGTCGCCCAGGAAGGCCCAGATCTTGCGATCGGTGGCGGGCAGCAGTCCCCGGTTCTCCAGGTATCGCATGAACCGCGCATGATAGATCGCGCTCAGGGAGGCCAGGCCCATGGAGACGGTCGGGAACCGCCAGAAATCGGGCATCAGCCACGGGTGCGGATAGGACGACAGTCCCGGATCGCTTCGCAATTCATGGCGGAAGTTCTCGACGTGTTTCAGCGTCAGGCGGCCTTCGAGCAGGGCGCGCGAATAGATGCCCGGACTGGCATGGCCCTGAAAGTAGACGAAATCTCCGGGCTGATCGTCGATCGCCGCGCGGAAGAAGTGGTTGAACCCGACTTCCATCAGGGTCGCGATCGAGGCGTAGGTCGCGATGTGGCCGCCGATGCCCGGATCCTTCTTGTTCTGTTGAACGACCATCGCCATGGCGTTCCAGCGGATGATGCTCTTGATCCGGCGTTCGAGCGGCAGGTCTCCCGGATAGGCGACTTCCTCATCCGGATTGATGGTGTTGCAGTAAGGCGTATTGAACTGTGTCGGCAGATGAATTCCGGCCGTCCGGGCGCGCTCGCTCAGCGAACCGAGCAGATAGGCCGCCCGTTGTGGGTCACCTGCGGAGAGAATCTGATCCCAGGCTTCAAGCCATTCGGCCGTCTCTTGAGGATCATGGTCGACGACCGCTGTGGAGTATTGGTCGGATTGACCGATCTGTTCTTCAAGTTTTGCTTTTGCTTGCATTGTCTTTCATATCCCTCGGGGCTTGATATTACTTTGAATTTCGGCAGACTCCGACTCCGTGCTGCCGGTGGGCAGCCAGTCTCGATTCGTCTGAGTCACATCAGTCGATTTCATTCTGACAGGACCTTCATCTTAAAGCTAATATATAATATAGCGCCAATTCGGCTGAATTTCATCTGGTTCACAGCGAAAAGCGGCGCGGCCAGCTTCCGATGTCGGCCGTGAAACATGCGAGCCACGCGCGCGACACGCGCGGGCAGGCGCAGTAAAGCCTGCGCACCCTATGACAACCGGCGCAGGCAAGGAGGGCTTTTTTTTAAGTTAGGACAGGTGAGATGGAGAAGTACGGCGGCTGGAATGCGGCTCTTTTATCGACGACCCCGGCGCGGCGCCAATTCGTCAACACCTCCGATAGGAGGCGCCGCCTGACGCCGCCAGCCAGTTTAAAAGAGCCACAGCCAGACCATTCGCGGCTAACCGATCCCGGCGCAGAGCTTAATCCGGCGGCCGAACCGAAGCCACGATCCGCTCGGCCACGCTCGGGACGTAGGAGGGACCATTCTTGGCATAGAAGGCGACCACCAGCAGAATTCCCTTGCTGGCTCGGACGATCACCGCCTTGCCCATGAAATCTAACGGTCCTTCCTGCGGTCCTTGCGCCTTGAACATCGCTTTCAAATCGAGATAGGTCTTGATCACCCCATTCTCGCTCACGACTTTGCGTGAAAGCTCCTGCATCTGCGTTCCATCACCTGAGCCCATGCTCCGGAGGATCAGCTCGACGATCAGATCGTTGTCGTTGTCAGGACTGTTGGCCTTATCCAGATTGTTCCAGATCGCATTGATGAACGCCGAATCCTGATAGGACTTGAAGAGCGCACCGGCGTTGACCTTCTGATCCTGTGCGTCCTTCGGATCTAACGGACCGCCCTCCCAGTACTGGGGACGCTCGAACGAAAACCCGATCGTCGGATCCTGGAACTTGATGAAATTGACCGCGGAGAGCGACGAAGGCGCCGGCGCGGAGCCCGCTCCACTCGGCACGATCGAAGCCACCGTACTGCTGGCCAACCCCTTGACGATGCCCTGCGAACTGATGCTCGACTTGCTCGACTGTGGCGGCTGCTCCTTGGCCACACCCTTGGTCAGCGGCAAAGTGCCGGACGGTGAATTGTCAGCGACGCTCACGGCCTTCTGCAACGGCGGAACCAGACCCTCGGTTGCCCTCTCGTAGGAGGCAATGTAGAAATCGCTCCCAAACCCAAGCTTCTGCAACTGACCGATATAACTCTTGGCATCCGCCTGGGTATCAAAGAGGCCTACCCGGATCCGATAGAACGTCCCCTTGCCGGGAACTTCGGTTCTCACGATGTAAGCGTCCAACCCCTGCCCTTTGTACTGCTTCACCTTGTCCTGAGCGACACTGAGTTCGGGTGTTGCCTCAAGTTGAACCGTGAACCGAGCCTGCGCTTTGGCGGCCGTGGGGAGAGACAACAGAACGACGAGCGAAAAACACGCCAGACAAATAAACTTACTCATTGTCATCGACCTTCGCTATTAGGGATTTAGGGAGACATTATTAGTCGGGGCTGCTCACATTATGCCTCATTCCTCTCCAGATGAAAATCCAGAACCTCAAATTTTGATTGAAGCGGATCGAGAAATTAGATTGTAAAGAGCTAACGGAACAGCGATCCTGCGGGCCTGCGCCGCATTTCTCGATCGTCTCCGGGGTTTCATCCGCTAGACCTTCTCGGGGACTACGAACGGTTGACGGTATTGGCGACGCAGCATGGCCGTCGCCTCGGAATCTTTCTGAACCTGCTCCTTGACCGGATCAAAAGTGAGCGACCGGCCGAGCCGATAAGAGATATTCGAGAGATGCACCAGCGCGGACGAGAGATGACCCTCCTCGATCTCCGCGTTGAGCCCCCCCTGTTTGCGATTGCGGAGGGCGTCGATGAAATTCTGCCAATTGCTGCCGCCCTCGCGGCGGCTCGGCCCCGGCTCCTGCTTCTTGCCCAGAAAGGTTCGATAGGAGGTGTAGCCGTCGATCGACATATAGCCTTCCGAACCGTAGAAGACGTTGCCGATGCAGTTGCTGTCGTTGACCAGCCCGTCGGCTCCGGGCCGCTGTCCGATCCCGGCTTCGTTGTTGGTCATCCAGTGGCGGACCTCGAAGACGATGATCTTTTTCTTACCGTTGCGAGTGAACTCCAGGGTCGAGATCTGGGTGTTGGGCGTGACCTGATCGTCATCGAACATGAAGTGTCCGCCCATCGAGCAGACCTTCGTGGGCAGCGTCACTCCCAGGCCCCACCGGCAGATATCCATCTCATGAATGCCCTGGTTGCCGATGTCGCCGTTGCCGTAGTCCCAGTTCCAGTGCCAGTTGTAGTGGAAGCGGTTGGGATTGAACGGCCGCTGCGGGGCCGGGCCCAGCCAGAGATCGTAGTGAACGCCCGCCGGAACCGGCTCGTCCGGTTTCCGACCGATCGTGTCGCGCCACTTGTAACAGAGCCCGCGCGCCATGTAGACCTCGCCGATGACGCCCTCCTGCAGCTTCTGCATGGCCTCCCGCAGGGCCACGCTCGACCGGCTGTTGGTGCCGTGCTGCACGATCCGATTGTATTTGCGGGCGGCCGCCACCAGTTGTTTGCCCTCCCAATAGGTGTGGGAGCAGGGCTTCTCCAGATAGACGTCCTTGCCCGCCTGACAGGCCCAGATCCCCATCAGGCTGTGCCAGTGATTGGGGGTGGCGATCGAGACGGCATCGATCGATTTGTCCTCCAGCAACTTGCGGATGTCGACGTACTCCTTGGGCTTGCGGCCGGTGCCCTTCTCGATCGCCTGACACCGCTGGGTCAGAATCGACTCATCGACATCGCAGAGCGCGGCCACCTCAACATTCGGCATCCTCGAATAGGCGCCCAGATGGGCGTTGCCCTGGCCCCGCAAGCCGACAACGGCCACCCGAATCGTGTCGTTCGGGCTCCCGGCGGACGCCTTGATGTTGAATCCCAGGGTGGCGGCAGCGGCAGAAACAGCAACCGACGATTTGATGAAATCACGACGTCTGTTCATTTTCTTCCTCGCTCCTGAAATAGATGATCTGTGGATTTGATACTGTTTTGCCACAGTTGGCCGCCCGATACAAGTGATTAGAGCCCGATCGAATCCATTAGATAAAATTGTTTTGGAAGGATTGAGATGGAGGCCGGTGGAAAAAGAATGGGAGAAGTTCCATCGCTGGACTTCTCCCTTGGGTGAACCTGG
>DATEFT010000854.1:0-3692 GCA_035280505.1 Blastocatellia bacterium
CACCAACAAGATGTACATCGGTTCCCAGTACCGCATCTCGGTCTGGGTCAAGCTGGCGCCGGGCGAGGCTCCGATCGCCGCGAGGGTCAGCCTGCAGCGCACCCTGGACACGGCCACGTCGTTCCACACGGTCGTGGGCAACACGCAGGTGACGGCGGATCAGTGGGTGCTGCTGACCGCAGTCTACAACTATGCGTTCAACCATTCGGCCCTCTCGCTCTATGTCGAGACGGCGGGCACCACGCCCGTGCGCGCGCCTTCGTTCTATATCGACGATTTCACCCTGACCTACATTCCGCCGCCGGAGATCGAGCAGAATATCCCGTCGGTCTTCGGGACGCTGGCCGACTACTTCCACGTCGGCGCGGCCATTGAACAGACCGAGATCACGGGCGTGCATGGCGACCTCCTGAAGAAGCACTTCGACAGCGTCACCCTGGGGAACGCCATGAAACCGGGTCCGATGCAACCGACCGAGGGCACCTTCAACTTCGCCCCGGCCGATGTGATGGTCGGGTTCGCCCGAAACAACAACATGCTGGTTCGAGGCCACACGCTGGTCTGGCATCAACAGAATCCGGCCTGGCTCTTCCTGGATGCCGACGGCAACAACATGCAGCCGACTCCGGAGAATAAAGCGCTGCTCCTGCAACGCCTGGAGAACCACATCCGCGGGGTCGTCTCGCACTACCGTGACGACGTCTATGTGTGGGACGTGCTGAACGAGATCATCGATCCGGGCCAGGCCAACGGCTTCCGCCGCAGCCCCTGGTATCTGATCACCGGCACCGACTACATCGAGACGGCGCTCCGGGTCACCCACGAAGTGGCGCCGAACGCCAAGCTCTACATCAACGATTACGACACGACCAACCCGGTCAAACGGATGTTCCTCTACAACCTGGCGCGCGATCTGAAGAGCCGCGGAGTGCCCCTCGACGGCATCGGGCACCAGATGCACAACAACATCGACTACCCGTCGGCCGCCGCCACGATCGAGACCATCAACATGTTCGCCGGGCTGGGGCTCGACAACCAGATCACCGAGTTCGACCTCAGCGTCTACAACAACTCGACCGACCGGTTCTCGAGCATCCCCGAAGACCTGCTGATCAGGCAGGGATATCGGTACCGCGACTTCTTCGATGCCTTCCGGCAGTTGAAGGGCAAGATCAGCTCGGTCACGGTCTGGGGGCTGGCCGACGACAACACGTGGCTGAAGACCTTCCCGATCACGCGGCTGGATCTGCCGCTGCTCTTCGACGAAAGCCTCAAGGCCAAACACGCCTATTGGGGCGTCGTCGATCCGTTACAGTTGCCCGGGGCCGATGTCATGACCAGCCTCAGCGCCGAGACCGCCAACGTCCCCAGTTCCGGAACCGCCTCCTACACCATCACGGTCCTGAACAACGGCCGGGATGCCGCGGCCAACGTCTCGATGCTCGATTCGATTCCGGCCGGGACCGTCTTTCAGTCGTTGACCGCGCCGGCCGGCTGGTCCTGCAATACCCCGGCGGCGGGCAGCGGCGGACAGGTAGCCTGTACAACCGGATCGCTGGCCTCCGGCGCTTCGGCCCAGTTCAAACTGGCCGTGACCGTCCTCTGCTCCACACCCGACGGCACGCAGGTCGTGAATACGGCCGCCGCCACTTCGACCACCAGAGATCCGAACCTGGCGCTCAACAACAGCGCCTCCGCCAACGTCCGGGTCTCCAATCCGGCGCCGGTCATCACGTCGTTAACGGCCGATCGATCGGTGATCTATCCTCCGACCAACAAGATGGTCGAGGTGCAACTCGATTACGGGATGACCGACACCTGCGACAACGCGATCGTGCCGTCGATCGCGGTCCGCAGCAGTCAACCGGCCAACAATCCGACCGTTCCCGATTGGGAGGTGGTCGATTCGCGCCATGTCCGGTTGCGAGCGGCAGTCACGCCCGGCGGCTCGACCAACCGCGTCTACACCATCACCCTGACGGCCACCGATTCTTCAGGCGGCAGTTCCAGCCGGTCCGTCAATGTGCTGGTGATCCGGCTGGGAAACTAAAGCTCTCTCTTGGAGTTTTTGGCTTGACCGCGAAACACGCGAAATACACGAAATTTTGATCTATTTCGCGTGTTCCGCGTCTTTTGCGGTTTCGATTTAGACTTTTTATGAAGCTGATCTTGTCGGTTTTGTTTCTGGGTCTCCTCCTGCCGCCGGCGGCGAAGGCCGAGACCGGAGCCGAGGCCTGGCTCCGGTACGCCGCGATCGACAACGATGCCGTTCGACGGCGGTCCGATTCCCTGCCGGCCACGGTCGTGGCGCTCGGCGATTCCGTCGTCATCCAGGCCGCACAACAGGAGCTGATTCGAGGTCTCTACGGCCTGCTCGGCCGGAGGCTGCGCGTCGAGAACTCGCTGCCCACGGAGAGCGCGATCATGCTCGGGACCTTCAGTTCCGTCAAGGCTCAGGTGGCGGGAATCGGCCTCCCCGCAAACTTGAAACCGGACGGCTATCTGCTCAAGACGATCACGGTCAACGGCTCGTCCAGCCTGTTGATCGCGGCGCCGAACGAGCGCGGCGTGCTCTACGGCGTCTTCGCGCTCCTGCGCAAGATCGGCCTGGGTGAAGCTCCCGCGGCGCTCGACGAGCGGCAGGAGCCCTCTGCGCCGATCCGCATGCTCAATCACTGGGATAACCTCGACGGCACGATCGAGCGCGGATATGCCGGCCTCTCGATCTTCTTCGAGAAGAACCAGGTGGTCGGAGATCTGAGCCGGGTCCGCGATTACGCCCGCCTCATGGCTTCGGTCGGGATCAACGCCTGCTCGATCAACAACGTCAACGCCAATCCCCGGGTCATCACGGCCGAGTTCCTGCCGGAACTGGCCCGCGTCGCCGAGACCTTCCGCCCCTGGGGCGTGAAGCTCTTCGTCTCGATCGATTTCAGCAGCCCGCAGAAGATCGGCGGGCTCGAGACCTTCGATCCGCTCGATCCGCGGGTGGCCAACTGGTGGAAGACCAAGGTCAATGAACTCTACCGCGCGGTTCCGGATCTGGGCGGCTTCGTGCTCAAGGCCGATTCCGAAGGCCGGCTCGGTCCGTCCGCCTACAACAGGACCCACGCCGATGCGGCCAACGTGATCGCACGCGCGCTCAAACCCTACGACGGGATCATCTTCTATCGCGGCTTCGTCTACGACCACCACATGGACTGGCAGAATCCCAGGAACGATCGCGCCCGCGCCGCCTACGACAACCTGAATCCGCTCGACGGCCGCTTCGACGCCAACGTGATCCTGCAGATCAAGCACGGACCGATCGATTTTCAGGTGCGAGAGCCGGCCTCCCCGCTCTTCGGCGGCCTCGAGAAGACCAACCAGGCCATCGAACTCCAGATCACCCAGGAGTACACCGGCCAGCAGCGGCATCTCTGCTTCCTGGTGCCGATGTGGAAAGAGGCGCTCGATTTCGACCTGCGGGCCAAAGGCGCGGGAACGCCGGTCAAGGAGCTGGTCGCCGGCCGCACCTTCAACCGTCCGACCGGGGGTTTCGTGGCGGTCTCCAACGTCGGGCGCGATCAGAACTGGCTCGGCCATCATCTCGCCGTGGCCAATCTCTACGGCTTCGGCAGACTGGCCTGGAATCCCGATTTGACGAGCCGGCAGATCGCCGAAGAGTGGACCCGTCTGACCTTCGGCCTGGA
>DATEFT010000855.1:0-4756 GCA_035280505.1 Blastocatellia bacterium
CAGCGTCTTGTCGGGAGCCGCGCCCGCGCTCGAAGAGGTGGAGCGGAAGCTGCAGGCGCGGGAGGTGGCCGTCAGCCGCCTGGCGACGAGGCACGCCTTCCACTCCGAGATGATGAGAGAGATCGAGGGGCCATTCCGTGAAGTCTTGCGCGAGGTGAAGATGAAGGCCCCGCAGATTCAGTATCTGTCGAATGTGACCGGGAGGTGGATCCGTGAGGAGGAGGCGCAGTCGGAGGAGTACTGGGTGAGGCATCTGTGCGAAACGGTGAGATTTGGGGAGGGAGTGGCAGAGCTGTTGTCGGGAGCGGAGAGGGCCCTGATCGAGGTCGGGCCCGGGCAGAGCCTCGGCTCGTTCGTCAAGTTGCATCCGAGGTGCGAGGCCAGCCAGGGAGCGATGGTGGTCTCGAGCCTCAGAGCGGAGGAGGAGCGGGAAGAGGACCAGCGATATCTGATCAAGCAGTTGGGGAGGCTGTGGCTGACGGGAGTGGAGGTGGATTGGGAGGGGTTTTATGAAGGAGAGCGAAGGCGGCGAGTGCCGCTGCCGACCTACCCGTTCGAACGCCAGCGATATTGGATCGATTCACGAGATGCCGGGGAGTCGCTGCCGGCTCCGAACCATGAACCGAAAGCGGCGATTGCCGAGGCCTTCTACCTGCCGAAGTGGAAAGAGGCCCCGAGAAGGCCTCGATCGAATGAAGAGGCCCGGACCGGCCGACAGACCTCCTGGCTGATCCTACTCGATGAGCAGGGCATTGGAGATCGACTGGTGGAGAGATTGCGGCAGAACGGCCAACAGGTGATAACGGTGGCGCGCGGGCCGGTCTTTCAACAGGATGCGCCCGACCGCTATCTAATCAACCCCGGGATGAGCGCAGACTATCACCGACTGATCAATGCGCTCACCATGCTGCCTGAGAAGATTATTCAACTCTGGAATCTCCCGCCTGAGGATGGAACATGGAGTGAACTGGAAGGTCTAGAATCCGGCCAGGAGCGGGGGTTCTACAGTCTGCTCTGGCTGGCGCAGGCGCTTGGCGATCATCACCTGAATCGAACGGTTGAGCTGATCGTCGTGACGAGCCAATTACATCGTGTGACCGGCGAAGAGAGGATCTGTCCGGCGAAGTCGACACTGCTGGGCCCCTGTCGCGTAATCCCCTTCGAATATCCGCAATTGACTTGCCGCAATATAGATTGGTGGCCACCGGCAGCGGACCGGGAAGCTAACGAACTGCTGGTTGAGCAACTGCTGGCCGAACTGAGCGAGCCGTCAGCGGAGCCGGTCGTGGCCTACCGCGGAGCCACGCGCTGGGTCGAGAGCTTCGAACCGATTTCGCTTCCGGAGCCGACGGCAGGTCAGGCCCGGTGGCGAGAGGGCGGCGTCTATCTGATCACCGGCGGGTTGGGTGGAGTAGGGCTGGCGCTGGCAGAGTATCTGGCTGTGAACTGGAAAGCGAAGCTGGCGCTGATCGGCCGGAGCCAACTGCCGCCGCGATCCGAGTGGGCGGCGATACTCGCCGGCGAAGCCGGATCGAGTGAACTGGGCCGTAAGCTGGCGAAGTTGCAGGAACTGGAGGCTGGAGGAACCAAAGTCCTCGCGTTAAGCGCGGATGTGACCAGTCTGGAACAGATGGAATCGGCAGTGCAACTGGCGCGCGAGCGTTTTGGCACGATCCACGGGGTAATTCATGCCGCCGGCCTCCCCGGGATGGGCTTGATGCAATTGAAGAGTTCGGACCGGGCAGCCAGCGTCTTGTCTCCGAAGGTGAAAGGGACGCTGGTCCTGGAACGGATCTTCTCCGGCCGGGGATTGGACTTGATGGTCTTGTGCTCGTCGGTGGTGACGCTGATCGGAGGCGGACCCGGACAGGCCGACTACTGCGGCGCGAATGCATTCCTGGACGCCTTCGCGCAATCGAAGCGAAGGAGCGGGCTCGCCGCCGTCTCGATCAACTGGAGCGAGTGGCAGTGGGATGCCTGGCACGCAGGACTGGAGGGATTCAACCGTGAGATGCAGGAACACTTCAAAACGAACCGGCGACAATATGGGCTCAGTTTTGAGGAGGGGCGAGAGGCCCTTGCACGCGTGGTGGCTTCCGGACATCAGAGAGTGATCGTTTCGCCGCGGGACCTCACGCGAATGATCGACGAGAGCCGGAAATATCTGGCCGGACGGATGGCGAAGCTGCCGCAAACGAAGCGGAGCCGATTCGGGCAGGCGACCGGGGAGACCCAAGACGCCGTGGCCTCGCTGGATGGTGTCAGCGCGAATCGACGCTCCGCCGATGCCCCCGCCGGACACGAGGTTGAAAAAAAGGTGGCCGCCATCTTCGGCGAGAGGCTGGGTCACGAGCAGGTTGGAATCGATGACAATTTCTTCGATCTCGGCGGAAATTCCCTGATCGGTCTTCAGATAGTCAATGATTTGAGGAGAGAGTTCGGCCTTCGGATTCCGACCGTCGCGTTGTTTGAGGCGCCAACGGTGAGAGGATTAGGGAGATACCTCGCCGCCAGAACTGAAGTCGATCGACCCGGCCCGGCGCAGACCCTGGTGAAACAACGAGTCCACGGGGTCGATTCGCGCGCCGTTGCGATCATCGGCATGGCGGGCCGTTTTCCGGGAGCCGGTTCGATCGACGAGTTCTGGCGAAATCTGACGGAGGGAGTGGAATCACTCACGTTCTTCTCCGATGAGGAGCTTAAAGCCTCAGGCGTGGATCCAAAGCTGCTGAGCCATCCGGCTTATGTCAAGGCTCGGCCAATCATCGCCGGTTGTGATCTGTTCGATGCGCGTTTCTTCGGTTACAGTCCCCGGGATGCGGAGCTGACCGATCCACAGCATCGCCTGTTCCTGGAGTGCGCCTGGGAGGCGATGGAGAACGGCGGGTACCATTCCGAAAACTATCGCGGCCAGATCGGCGTTTTCGCCGGCACCAATATCAGCAGCTACTGGCTCAGCTTCTATGCACATCCCGAGATTGCGCGATCCGTAAATATCTATCAGATGGTTGTCGGAAACGACAAGGATTCGTTGACGACCAACGTCTCTTACAAACTCAACCTGACGGGGCCGAGCGTCGCGGTCCAAACCCACTGTTCGACTTCCCTGGTCGCCGTTCACCTGGCCTGCCAAAGCCTGTTTACCGGCGAATGCGATATGGCCCTGGCCGGGGGCTCATCGATTCGAGTGCCGCAGAAGATCGGTCATCTATATGACGGCGAGGGCATGGATTCGCCCGATGGCCGGACCAGAACCTTCGACGCCCAGGCGCAGGGGACGGCCTTTGGCGATGGAGTAGCGATCGTGCTGCTCAAGCGATTGGCCGATGCGCTGGCGGACGGCGACTTCATCTATGCGGTGATCAAGGGATCGGCCATCAATAATGACGGATCGCTAAAGGTGGGATATACGGCCCCGAGCGTCGACGGCCAGGCTGAAGTGATCGCCACGGCGCTCTCACGAGCCGGGGTGGAGGCGGAGACGGTCGATTACGTCGAGGCTCATGGAGCCGCCACTCGACTTGGCGATCCGATCGAAGTCGCCGCTCTGACCAAGGCTTTCCGGTCGAGCACCGAGGCGAAGAGCTTCTGCGCCATCGGCTCCGTCAAAAGTAATATCGGGCATTTGGACAAGGCCGCGGGAGCCACTGGCCTGATCAAGACCGCCCTCGCGCTCCAGCATCGTCAGATCCCGCCGAGCCTGCACTTCGAATCGCCCAACCCGGAAATCGATTTCGAGAACAGCCCCTTCTATGTCAATACCAGGTTGTTGAACTGGGAGAGTTACGGCCGACCACGCCGGGCCGGAATCAATTCTCTGGGGATGGGAGGGACCAATGCGCACGTGGTACTGGAAGAGGCGCCGGTCAGGGAACCGTCCGGAGAGTCCAGACCGTGGCAGTTACTGGTCCTGTCGGCCAAGACGGAGTCAGCGCTTGAACGGATGAGGATGAATCTGAGCGATTCTCTGCGACAGCGTTCGGAGACCAGGCTGGCGGATGCGGCGTTCACCCTCCAAACGGGCCGCCGGGTCTTCAATCACCGCCTGGTAGCAGTCTGTCAGGATCGCGATCAGGCCGTGCGCGCGCTCGAGGATCTCCCGCCGGACCAGACGTGGAGCCGAGTCGAAGATGTGCGAAAGCGCCCCGTGGCCTTCATGTTTCCGGGGCTGGGCGAGCATTACGCCGACATGGCCGGAGGATTGTACCGGGCCGAGACCACCTTTCAGGCGATAATCGATGATTGTTGCGCGCTGCTGAAGCCATGGCTGGGAGTGGATTTGCGGAAAATCCTCTTCCAGCCGCCGGAACTCGCACTGGAGGCGAGCAATGGGAGCGCGAAGCTGGACTTAAGGCGGATGTTACGGCGTGGCGCCCAGCCGGTTGGCGGAGAGATGTCTGAACTAAATCGAACGGCGCTGGCTCAACCGGCGGTCTTCGTGGTCGAGTATGCGCTGGCGAAGCTGCTGATCAAGTGGGGGCTGCGGCCCGAAGCCATGATCGGTCACAGCCTCGGTGAGTACGTCGCCGCCTGTCTGGCCGGTGTCTTCACGCTCGAGGAGGGTCTCTGGCTCGTCGCTCAGCGCGCCCGGCTGATCGAAGGCTTGCCCGCAGGCCGCATGCTGGCGGTCGCGCTCAGCGAGGAGGAGGTCCGGCCCTACCTCGGCCGAGGCGTCTGGTTGGGAGCCGCCAATGGACCGAAGTTCAGCGTCTTGTCGGGAGCCGCGCCCGCGCTCGAAGAGGTGGAGCGGAAGCTG
>DATEFT010000856.1:0-4689 GCA_035280505.1 Blastocatellia bacterium
GCTGGTGCCGCTCGGCGGCGGCCGGAATCCGGTGCCCTTCGGTCAGGTCACGTCAACCAACGTCTCGCAGCCCCTCAACAGTTATCAGTGGTTGAGCCGCGTCGATTGGACGCCGACGGCGGCCGACAACTTCGCGTTCCGTTATCTCTTCAGCGACAGCACTCTCGTCAATCAGATCCCCTCGGCCTTCAACGGGTATGGCATCGATGTGCCGAGCCGCTCGCAGAACTTCCACTCCAGCTATACGCGAATTCTCTCGCCGAAGTGGATCAACGAATTCCGGTTCGCTTATGGACGGTTCGTCGCGCAGATCCAGCCCAACAATCCGGCGGTGGCGCTCAACGGGCCGCAGTTCCTCTTCGCCGGGACCACCATCAGCAGTGTCGGATTGGATCCCGCTCTTCCGCAGGGACGCACTCTCAATAACTATCAATTCCAGGACACCGTGACCTATACGCAGGGCGCCCAGACGGTTCGAGCGGGTGTGGACCTCGTTCGGCAGAACGCCAAGCTGCTGGTGCCGTTCAACAATCGCGGGACGCTCAGTTTCTCCGCGAATCTGCCGCCCCCGACTGTTCCGCCGGATGCCACGAACTTTCCGGCCTTCGGCAACTTCGTCGATGGATTCTCCGGGACGCAGGGGGCCTTCGCCAACCAGGTCTTCGGGAGCCCGGTGGTCTATCCGAGCCGTTTTCAACAGGCCTACTTCGTCGACGATTCGTGGCGATTGCGTTCGAACCTGACCCTCAGGCTGGGGCTTCGGTATGAGAATTTCGGGGCGCCGTCGAACCAGCTCTCCTTCCCGGCCTTTCCGGGATTCGCCGTTCCGATCACGACGCGGGTGGAACAGCAACCGGACAACAACAATTTCGCGCCGCGCTTCAGTTTCGCCTACACGCCGCATTGGGGCGGCCTGCTCTTCGGGCAGGATCAGACCGTGATTCGGGGCGGCTATGCCGTGAGCTACGACGTCTTCTTCGACAACATCCTGGCCAACTCGGCGGCCAGTTCGCCCAATGTGCTGGGCACCACCACGCTGGGCGGCGCGGCGGGCGGCCGCGGGATCGCCAACGCGGGCGTCACCTCGCTGCCGACCGTCGGAACGCTCGATCCGCGAGCCATGATCTTCACCATTGATCCGGGGCTGGTCAATCCGCTGGTCCACACGTGGAACCTGGGCGTGCAGCGCGAATTGCCGAGCCGCATGCTGCTCGACGTGGCCTACGTCGGTTCGCGCGGGTCCCGGCTGTTTCTGAACCAGGACCTGAACTTCGGGATCAACCGGGTGCAGCCGATTCCGACCCGCGGCCTCGTGCTGTCGCGGACGAACACGGGCGATTCCAACTACCACTCGCTGCAGGCCCGCCTCGAACGCGGTCTGAGCAAAGGCCTCTTCTTCCGCTTCGCATACACCTACTCGAAGGCGATCGACAACGTCAACAGCGATGTCTTGAACACGAGCGGCGGCACCAGCCGGGCCTCGGATCCGTTCAACCTGCGGACGGACCGCAGCGTCGCGAGCTTCGACATTCCGCATCGCCTGGTCTGGACGTCGGTCTGGGATCTGCCGGGGCCGAAGACCGGCTGGCTCCATCAGGCGCTCGGCGGCTGGTCGCTGTCGGGAATCTACACCCTGCAATCGGGAGCGGTCGAAACCCCCTACGTGGGCGGCATCGACCTCAATGGCGACCTGAACGCGACGAACGATCGCCCGTCGATCAACAATCCCAATGCGCCGGGGAATTCGGTGGCCTTCGCCAACAGCCTCTGCGCGTTGCTGGGCACGACCTCGCCAACCGGCTACTGCACGATCACCGGGGCGCCGATTCAACTGGCCAACGCCTACTATCTGGTCGATCCGACGGTCAGAACCAACCTCGCCGGCCGCAACACGCTGCGCGCGAACTGGGCCAACCGCGCGGACGCGGGCCTCTCGAAAGGGTTCGGTCTGCCGTTCGAGGGGCATCGGGTGGAGATGCGGGTGGAACTCTTCAACGTCTTCAATCACCCCAACTACACCTGGGCCCGGCCCGGATCGATCGATCCGAGCACCGGCAATGTCCTGAATCGTAACTTCAACAACGTCGGTCTGAACGATGGCGGAATCTTGATTCCGGTGGGCACGGGCATGGTGGCCGGCCGCGCCGGCCGCTTCCAGGTCCGCTATTCGTTTTAAATAATTGCCTGAACGCCATTGCACTTGGGAGGGGCGACTTATCGGTCGCCCTTTTTTTTCATCAACCGCGAAACACGCGAAAGGCGCGAACGAAATGGCCCGGCTTTCGCGTCTTTCGCGCGTTTCGCGGTTGAGAGATCGACCGAGCCGGGAGACTCCGGCAGAGGCCTTCGGATCGGCCCCCAATTTGCGTGGAGTATCAGGAGTAAAAACCGCGGGATAATGGAATCGAACGTTGACCAATCAAGATCCGGCGGTGAACATGGTGAATCCTTAAATCTCGAATGACGCGAACGCCGCGAGCATGTGTTTCAGTTAAAATCTTGATTGAGCCGGTCCCGTTCGCGGTGCCGGCTCGGAATATGGAGAAGTGAGAGGATGAAAGTCGGATTCATCGGTTTGGGAAATATGGGGCTGCCCATCGCTCGCAACCTGATCAACGCGGGCCATTCATTGACGGTCTACAATCGGACGCGCAGCCGCGCGGAGGAGCTGCGGTCACTGGGGGCGAAGATTGCCGAGACTCCCGGCGAGGCCGCTCTCGAGGCGGAGGTGCTGCTCACCATGCTGGCGGACGATCGGGCTCTGGAAGAGATCTTCTTTGCGCCCGGAGAGGCCATTCAATCGCTCGCCGCCGGGGCCGTTCATGTCTCCCTGAGCACCATCAGCGTGAGCCTCTCGCGCCGTCTGGCGGACGCTCATCGCGAGCGGGCGCAGCATTATGTGGCGGCGCCGGTCTTCGGCCGCCCCGATGCCGCCGCCGCCGCCAGACTCTTTGTCGTGGCCGCGGGCCCGGCCGCGCAACTCGAACTCTGCCGGCCGCTCTTCGAGGCGATCGGGCAGAAGACCTTTCTCGTCGGCGAAGAGGCCCCGGCCGCCAGCGTGATCAAGCTGACCGGCAACTTCCTGATCACGACCGTGATCGAGGGATTGGCCGAGGGCTTCGCCCTGGTCAGAAAGTACGGAGTGGAGCCGGAACAGTTCCTGGAGATTCTCACCGGCTCGATCTTCACCGCGCCGGTCTATCGCACTTACGGCAGCATGCTCGCCGCCGACAAGTTCGAGCCGGTGGGCTTTAAGATGCCGCTGGGATTGAAAGACAATCGTCTGGTGATCGCCGCGGCGGAAGAGGCGGCGGTCCCGATGCCGATGGCCAGTCTGATTCATGATCGGTTTCTGGCGGCCCTGGCCCAGGGGCTGGGCGAGGCCGATTGGGCGGCGATCGCCAGAATCACCTACCGAAGCGCCGGGCTATGAGGAGTGGACTGATGGGATCGTTCTCGTTTTGGGGAGGGATTACGCTGGGCCTCGTGGCTCTGGTCTTGCTGCTGGTCGATCTCTTCGCCAATCGTCGAAAAGATGCGGAGTCGAGCCGGGGCTCGCTCGTCTGGAGCGGGCTCTGGGTGGGTCTGGGACTGGGCTTCAATCTTTTCGTCTGGCTCTCTCACGGCCCACAGGCCGCCCAGGAATATCTCGCCGCCTACCTGATCGAGATCAGCCTGAGCGTCGATAACCTCTTCGTCTTCCTGGTCATCTTCCGAACCCTGAAGATTCCCCAGCGTCATCAACACTCCGTGCTCTTCTGGGGCATCTTCGGGGCCCTGGTCTTTCGCGGCCTCTTCATCATCGCCGGAGTCCAGGCGCTCGATCGCTGGGCCTGGGGCTCGTATCTCCTCGCCGCCGTCCTGTTCTATGCCGCCGTGCAGGCCTTTCGCGAAGATCCGACCGAGGAACGGGAGAACCGGGTGATCGTGTGGCTGGAACGGCATCTGCCCGTGACCCGGGAGCTTCAGGGACCCGGATTCATCGCGGTCAGAGACGGCCGGCGCGTGGCGACTCCGTTGCTGATCGCCCTGATCGGGATCGAACTGACCGACATTATGTTCGCCGTCGATTCGGTGCCGGCCGCCTTATCGGTGAGCCGCGAGCTGTTCATCATCTACAGTTCGAATGTGCTGGCGATTCTGGGGCTCCGCTCTTTCTACCTGGTCCTGGCCCGAAGCCTCGCCCGGCTCAAATACCTGCACTACGGGCTGGCCGGAGTCCTGGCTTTCACGAGCATCAAGCTGATGCTCGATCAATGGATTCGCATTCCGCCGCTCGTTTCGGTCGGGATCATCGCCTTGATGATCGGCGCGGCGGCCTGGGCCAGTCTGCGGGCCAGGCGAGAGCGCGAGAATCTGGCGAAGCCCAAATGGGAACAGTACCGCGAACGCTAGTGATTTAAACCGCGAAATACGCGGTTTAGGATTCAGGAGTCGGCTTCTTGAGCCGGACCCAGCTTGAGAGCCGCGGCCCCGATGATCTTGCGGCTCTGGTGTTCTTGCAGGAAGACGACGATGCGCAGATGCTCGCGCCGCCAACCGGGATCGAGCGTCACGTCGGATTGGACGTCGAGCGGTTCGGACCGGGCGTCCTTGATCTGCTCCACGACCTGGAGCCGGCGCACGACGGTACCGTGACGAAGCCGGCGGCCCGCATTCTCACCGCGTGAAACCTCGGATTGAATGTCG
>DATEFT010000857.1:0-18612 GCA_035280505.1 Blastocatellia bacterium
TCCGGAGCCGCAGGGGCACGGGTCGTTTCGCCCGAGCTTCTCGATCAGCTCCTTATCGCCATGAACGGTTCTCATCCCCCGTTTGACGCAGGTCTCAGATGGGAAGCCTCTCCGCCGTTTGCTCGACCGCTCGTAGAAAGCAATCTTCGTCCGATCGTTGTCTCCTGGCCATAACCACCTCCTTCAGTCTATGCGATGTTCGGTTCCGATGAAATGTTCTCGACGCGCGCAATATTGCACGCTCCGTGCCAGAGTCGGACGGGATGCCCGCCTCTCAGGCTAAGCCATTGTTTTCACGCAGGATCCGGATTCGGATCGGCTCCTCGCTCCCCCGCTGGCGCGGTGGCGGCCGGCCGGGTTATTATCTCAATAGATAAAAATGTAGATTTAATTCTATGGAAGATCGAGCTATCGTCATTATTGGATTGTTGGGGCCGGCGCTCGACGCGGGCGTGGGGGCCGAGAGATGGGAGAAGTGGCGCCCGTCGGTGGCGATCTGCATGCACGAGAACCTGCTGGTCTCGCGCTTCGAGCTCCTGATCGCCGAGAAGTTCAGGCAGATGGCGCAGAGCATCAAAGAGGATATCGCCTCGATCTCGCCCGAGACCGAGGTCAATCTGACGACGGTCTCATTCAATGATCCGTGGGATTTCGAAGGGGTTTACGGAGCGCTGCACGATTACACCCGGGGATATCAGTTCGACACGGAGCGCGAGGAGTATCTGGTCCACATCACGACGGGAACTCACGTCGCGCAGATCTGCATGTTCCTGCTGACCGAGGCCCGATATTTCCCCGCCAAACTGATTCAGACCTCTCCGCCTCCGCATCGGAGACAGCGGCACGCGGCGGGGACGTTCGAGATCATCGATCTGGACCTGTCGAGATATGATCGGATCGCTTCGCGGTTTCAACAGGAGCGGGAGCGGAGCGTCTCGTGGTTGAAATCGGGGATCGCGACGCGCAACCGAAGTTTCAATCGCCTGATCGACCGAATCGAGGAGGTCGCGATCCGGTCCCACGACCCGCT
This sequence comes from Blastocatellia bacterium, assembly GCA_035280505.1. GTDB lineage: Bacteria > Acidobacteriota > Blastocatellia > RBC074 > RBC074 > JAKEHZ01. The sequence goes on from DATEFT010000857.1 coordinate 1,031, forward strand.
CCTGCTGGTCGGGCCGACCGGGGCCGGCAAATCCAAGTTGGCCCGGCGAATCTATGAGCTGAAGAAGGCCCGGCATCAGGTCTCCGGCGATTTCGTCGAGATCAATTGCGCCACCATCCGGGGCGAGGCGGCCATGTCCGCGCTCTTCGGCCACGTCAAAGGCGCGTTCACCGGGGCGCTGCGCGACCGCCCGGGGCTGTTGCGCGCCGCGGATAACGGAGTCCTGTTCCTGGATGAGATCGGGGAGTTGGGTCTCGATGAACAGGCGATGCTGCTGCGAGCCCTCGAAGAGCGATCGTTTCTGCCGCTGGGAGGAGACCGTGAGGTGAAGAGCTCTTTTCAGTTGATCGCCGGGACCAATCGCGATCTCGCGCTCATGATCCGGAAGGGCCAGTACCGCGAGGACCTCCTGGCCCGCATCAATCTGTGGACCTTTCGCTTGCCGGGGCTGCGGGAGCGGGTGGAGGATCTCGAACCCAATCTCGAATACGAGCTGGACGAGCATGCGCGGCGCAGCGGAGTCCGCGTCACCTTCAGCCGGGAGGCCCGCGCGCGGTTCCTGAAGTTCGCGGTCTCGGGCGAGGCCGTCTGGCAAGGCAACTTTCGGGATCTGAACGGCGCGATCATCAGGATGGCGACCTTCGCCCCGGGAGGAAGAATTTCGGTCGCCATCGTGGAAGAGGAGATCGAGCGGCTGCTCTCGATGTGGTCGGCGCAGAGTCCGGCGGAAGAGACGGATCAACAGTTCGGCGATTTGCTCAGCCGGGAGCGCCTCGAGGAGATCGACCTCTTCGATCGCCTGCAGTTGGCCGGAGTGGTTCGGGTCTGCCGCCAATCACGCTCGCTCTCGGAAGCCGGGCGCGCCCTCTTCGGTCTGTCGCGTGAGCGAAAGAAGACGGTGAACGATGCCGATCGATTACGAAAGTACCTGGCGCGCTTCGATCTCTCCTGGGAACAATTGAAGACTTCTTAGCTGAACCCCGAAACAGGCGAAATACCATGCCGACTCGCATTCTCCGCCGATCATGCCTCGTGTTGATGATGGCGCTCTCAATCGTTCAGACGCCGACCGGCGTCCGCCGGCCGCATTCCGATCGGGCCCATCGCATCCCGGCCCCTCCGGCCTCGGGAGCGGGCGAGACCGCGACGATGCCGGGCGTACCGGAGATCTACTATCCGACGATGCAGCACCTATCCGTCCGATGGCCGATCTCGGGGGACTCCAACAACAACGGCGTGGTCTCGGTTCGTTTTCGTCAGGCGGGCGGGGAATGGCGCGAGAATCTGCAGTTGAAGCGGATTCCGGCGGGGGAGAGTTCCGGCTTTTCCTGGCGGAATCAGCATTCGGGAAGCGTCTTTCATCTCGAGCCGGGAACGACGTACGAAGTGGAACTGAACCTCGTCGATCCGGACGGCGGGTCGCGGCAGCAGACTCTCATCGGGACCACCCGCCCGGTTCCGACCTCACAGGTCTCCGGGCGAATCCGGAAGGTCTCTCCGGCCAGCTTCGGCCGCGCGTTCGAGACGGCCGCACCCGGAGAGATCTTCGAACTGGCCGCCGGTAATTACGGTCCTTTCCGGGCCCGCCGGAGCGGCCTGGCGGACCGGCCGATCGTCATCCGCTCGACCGGAAAGGCGAGCTTCAGCCGGTTCGATCTGAACGATCAAAAACATCTCGTGATCGATCGGGTCTTCATCAAAGGAACGGTCCAGATCCAGGGATGCGAAGATATCGCGCTGCTGCATCTGACGATCGATGCGTCGAAGACCGATTACGGCGTCATGGCCCGAGGAGGGAGCGGATGCCGGAACTGCTACATTGCGGACTCGACCATCACCGGCCCGCTGATGCGCGCGTGGGATGGACCGGCGCTGCCCAGGTATGGAGATGCGACCGGGATTCAACTCTCCGGCCCGGGCACGGTCGTCGAGCACAACCTCGTTCAAGGTTTCGACGACGGCATCGCCTTCAGCGAAGACGACCGGGACGCCAATCAGTATTCGATCGACATCATCGGAAACGAGATTCGTCATTCGGTCGATGACGGGATCGAGATGGATTTCTGCCTGGGGAACTGCCGCTCGATCGGAAATCGCATCACCAATGGGTTGTGCGGGATCAGCTTTCAACCGGCGCTCGGAGAGCCCGCCTATGCCATCGACAATAGCCTCTACAACGTGGCGTTCGAGGCCTTCAAATTGAAACGGAATAGCGTCGGCGCCGTCATCTTCCACAATACGGTGCTCAAAAATGGAGATGCCCTCTCGGCCAACACGCCCCGGCCGATCTCCCAGACCTGGATTGCCAACAATCTCCTGATCGGGGGGCCGGGAGAGACGAACGCCGGATATGAGAGCGGGAATGGATCCATCGTCGAACTGGGATCCGCCGACGATTCGAACTATGTCGACTACAACGCCTATGGCAGCGAGACTCAACGCTTCGAGGGCAATTACGGCCGGCTCCGCTTCCATCGATTCTCCGAGCTGCTCGACCTCACGCCGAACAGGCACTCGGTGCAGGTCTTCTTCAATTCGACCTTCGCGAAGACGCCGCCGTACCCGAAGCCGGCGGTGCCCGGAAGATCGCCGCAGGATCTGCGATTGCGCTCGGGGTCTGCCGCCATCGACTCCGGGCTGGCGCTGCCGAACGTCAACGATGGATATTCGGGCGCCGCGCCCGACCTCGGAGCCTACGAATTCGGAAGCGAGCTTCCGGTCTATGGCCCGCGACCGCGTTAGATCTCGATGGAGCCGGTTCCGCGAGCGTTACCGGTTCATCACCGGAAGAGCCGCCTGCCACAACTCTCTCATCGTATATTTTTTCCGGACCGAGAGCGCGATCCGCAGACCGATGTCCGGGGCTGTGGCTTGAGCATCCATCATGTATCGGCGCGCCGAACGGCAGCGCTGGGGGCCGTTGACGAACGATTCACCACGGATGACCCGGAGCGATTGGTTTTGACTATCGATCCAGGGAGAACCGTCGGCCGGCGCGCCGTTATAATCACGATGCCAGTGATCTTCACACCACTCCCAGACATTGCCATGCAGATCGAAGAGCCCGAAGGCATTGGGAACCTTCAAGCTGCCGACCGCCACCGGCCGGTTACGCGAGTCGTCCGAGGCGTGAAAGTTGACAAGATTTGAGGTAATCATCTGTCCAAAGGCGTAGGGGGTGACGGTTCCGGCCCGCGCCGCATACTCCCATTCGGCCTCCGACGGCAACCGGTAATCTTTGCTGGTCTTCTTGCTCAGGCGTTTGCAAAATTCGACGGCCTCTTCCCAGGTCACCTTCGCCACCGGTTGATCATCCGAATCTTTGAAGTCCGAAGGGTCGGGGTTCAGATCCAGCTCGATCTTCTGCCACCCGGCCACCTGCCGCCACTGCCTTCGCGTGATCTCGTAACGGCCCAGAAAGAACTCCGGAACCGTCACCTCATGCCGCGGCTCTTCATTGCGCTCATGCCCCGCTTCCTTATCCGGCGATCCCATCTTGAACTTCCCGCCGTCAATCCTGACCATTTTGAGTTGAATCCCATCCGGCAGGTCGTCTTCGATGAAAGATTGCGCCACCAAGTCGCGAGTCGTCTCTCCACCTTTGGAATCGAGCGTCTTGGTCTCGAACGGACTGGGCGTCATGCAGGGCAAGTGTAAGAGCGGCATGGGCGGAGGCGAGAGGACACTGCCGACCGCCATTCCCACCGTCAAGGCGCCGGAGAGGAGGACCGCCGCCGCCAGGCTGCTGAAGATCAACCGGTGCCGCTTGACGAAGGCTCTCAGGCCGGAACTCGGCGGTTGAGGGACGGGCGGGCTGGGACGGGGCTTCGGGGGACGGACCTGTTCAAGCCCCTCGAGGAAGTCCCACCTCCGCACGAACTCGTCAACCGGCAACTGGTGATAGGTCAACGCGACGATCAGATCATGAAACGGTTTGCGGCGCTCCTCAATAGCCCGAATCGACTGCCTGAACAACTTGGGCGGCAAGGCGTGCTTGACCTCGACCATCTTCTCGGTCATCTGGTCGACCTGTTTCCGCGCATACTCTTGATTGGTGTAGGCGAAGACCAGGGTTCCACCCCTCACCCCATGTGCGGACCACATCGGCTCTTGATCGCTTTCGCCCTGGACCTTTTCGGAAACATAGTTGCACAGCTCGTCCATGCTGACCTGCCCATCGTGGTTCAGATCGGCGGCACCCTCCAGGATTCCCGAAATGATATGCTTCGTCAGCAGGCTGTAATAATCGTTTTCGTAGGCATATCCGGAAGGAGAGGTGGCGGTCAGGATGTAGAGACCGGCTCTGGTATGCTTCGCGATCTGGTTGATGGTCTGCTTCACCTCTTCCTGAGCCTTTTTTTTGAGCAAGGAGGAGGTCACGCCGCCGCTGTAACAACAATCGAGAATCAGAATGAAGGTCCGGCATTTCGATTTCCTCATCAATAGCTGGAGCATCTGCACCGGGATGGCGGTCGCGACCAGCCTTCGGAGGTCCGTATTGGCCATGGCCAGGTAGAGATTGCCGTCGTCGTCCGTCACTCCATGCCCGGAATAGTAGAGCAGGATCTGATCCTGTCTGACCGCTTCATTCAGGACCTCTTCGATCCGGCTGATCGCGATATTGCTGTCGACATTCTTTAAGGGATAGACGTTCTGATAGTTGCCCAACTCCTTCTCCGTCAAAATCTCCTGCATGCCGTCAACGTCGTTGAGCGGGCAGTTCAAAGCCTCCAGTTTTCGCTCGTTGCTGAAGCTACTGCTGCCGATCAAGATGGCGCGTCGTTGGCCAATGTTCATCAGACCTCCTTGAAAAAGAAGCGTTTGATCGCATGCGTCAACGTAGCCGGATGGCTGCCGCACAAATGATAGCCATGGGTCTTTGTCGCCTCGCCGTTCTTCTTTCAAACCGTGAACTGCAGCAAAGACCGCTGTAACAGAGAGCTTTTAAATCGACTAATTATTAAAGCGACGATCGAGCCACCGGCGCCTGAGTTCTGGCAGAGGTTCTTCACCAAGATCTAGAGCTGAGAGAGCACCTAATCCGAACATCACTGCTCCTCCATAGGAGTAGCTGGAAGTTAGACCATAGAATTTGAATTGTAATAGGAGGTCTTCAGTTTGCCAAGCGGTCGGCGAAACGGAATGCTACCTTGCGCGACGAGCCGCGAATCCCGGGCGGGTGAAAATGTGAGCAGGCCTTCAACAAAATTCCGCCGCTGAAGTCAAGACATTCTCAAGGCCCGCTCTATATACAGAACTGGCATTCGCAAATTTATGGCCAGCCGATACTCTTTTGTCGTTCGGCTAACCACAGGATCTCCGTTCGATCAGGTTCGCTTTTGCCGCGAGGACAGGACGTCGGGTCTCATGGACGTTTGCTGGCTTTCAATCAACCCACATCTCGAAGATCTCCCATGAACAACATTCACCAAACTTACACGCTCCTTGGAATCATCTCCTCCGTCAATCCTCAGTGGAGGGAGTTCACGATCCGGCTTCGCACCGGCGATGAAGTGTTGATGCGGGCCGGCGATACGATCCAGTTCTCGGTTCTGGAGAACCTCGACGGGCTATCGCGTGACCGAATTCCGAATCCCGACAACTATCACGATGAAGACATCGCCCAACGCCTGACCAAGTACCTGCGGGTGAACGATACGATCATGACCCGCGGGATCGTCTCCGAATACGGCGGCAAGCGTCATTACGAGGCGCGGAGCGTCATTCTGATGCATGCCGAGCCCGGTGAATTTGCCTTCGAGGATACGCACTGGTGGTTGACACAGGTCTCCCGGCTGGCCGATCAGTGGCTCGACAGCCTCTTCGGCGACAAACGAACGTACCAGATCGACGACTTCGTCGAGCTGTACCGGACCAACCTGAACATCCTGGGTCTGCCCACCGACGATAACACGCAGGAGATGGCGACCCTCTCCCGATTGATCTACGGGCTCTCTTCCGCCTATCTGTTGACCGGCGCGGAACGGTATCTGGCGGCGGCCACCGCCGGAGTCAGTTTTCAGCGAGAGACGTTCCGGAGCCTGAGCCATGACGGCAAGTCGTGTCTGTGGGCCGCCGCGAGGCAGCGCGGCAAGTATGGGACGCAGCTCCAGATCGCCAGCATCGACGGCGGGGATGCCGGGACCATCCCGCTCTATGAGCAGATCTATGCGCTCGCCGGCCTGACCCAGTACTATCGAATCACCGGCAGCCTGGAGGTCCTCGAGGATATCCGCCGCACTGTCGCCGCGTTCGATCTGCTCTTCCTCGACGAAATCGGCGCCGCCGACGGCGCGCAGGGAGCGGGCGGTTATTTCAGCCACATCGACCCGGTGACCATGGGGCCGGATGCCCCCAACCTGGCCCAGGGCGTCAATAACCGGCTGAAAAAGAACTGGAATTCGATTGGGGACCATATTCCGGCGTACCTCTTGAATCTGATCCTGGCCCTCGAGCCGTTGCCGGAAGGGCTGGAGGCGGCGCTCGGCGGCTTCCTGTCGAAGTGCAAGAAGATGCTCGACATGACGAGCCAGTTGATCGTCGAAAAGTTTCCGGACCCGGACCCGCAGTGCCCATACGTCAGGGAGAGATTCAACGCCGACTGGTCCTATGACGACAAATACGATTGGCAACAGGACCGCGCCATCATCGGCCATAACCTGAAGATCGCCTGGAATCTGACGCGGACGGCCAACTACTACCTGGTCGAAGCCGGGCGCGCCCTGGAAGAGGGCGGCGCGGGCGAAGCCGCGGCCACTCGTCACCGCGAGAAGGCCGAGAGGATGGTGAAACTGGCTTGTCGCCTGGCGGACTCGATGAAATCGGCCGGCCTCGATCTGGCGCGCGGCGGCTGCTACGACGCGGTGGAGCGCCATCCCAAGAACGGACTGCCCATGGAGTTCCCCTGGGAATCGACCAAGGACTTCTGGCAGCAGGAGCAATGTATTCTGGCCTACCTGATCCTCCACAACCAGACCGACCATCAGGAGTACCTGGATCTGGCCCGCGACGCGGAGACTTTCTGGAACATCTTCTTCCTCGATCGCAACAATCGTGGCGTCTTCTTCCGCACATATGAGAACGGGGTGCCGGTGATCGACGGCAGCTACAGCAACAAGGCGGGGCACGCCATCGCCGGGTACCATGCCTTCGAGCTGAACTTCCTGGCCCACATCTACACCCGGATCAGCCGCGCGGAGCACTATTGTCTCTACTTCAAACCCGACCCGAACAGCCGTCTGAAATCGATCAACGTGCTGCCGGATTTCTTCAAGCCGGGAGAGGTCGAGCTCCGGAGGATCACGGTCAACGGCGTCAAACGCAGCAGCGTCGATCATGACAATTTCCAGATCCCCCTGGATGACAACGATCTGGGAGGCTTCGTGGCGGTGGAGTTCCGGACCAAGGCCCATCAGCAGGTGAAGAGAGCGGCCGCGGCCGGCCAGGGAGTCCAGGCGCGCGGGAAGATCGCGGTGCTGATCGAGGACCACTTCGACGACACCGAGTTCCTGGCGTTCAATAAATTCTTGCCCGCTCACGGCTATCAGGTCGAATATCTCAGCCGCCTGTGGGGCCAGAAGAAGCTGACGTTCGACGGCAACGAGTCTCGGGCCAGCATCTCCGTTCCGCTCGATTTCAAGGATGCGCGCATCGAGGACTACGTGGGAGTCATCCTCATCGGAGCCTATGCCATGGACCGGCTGCGATATGAGGAGCAGCCGCGCGAGGGCCAGCCCAACCAATCGCCGGCCGTCGAATTTCTGCGCAAAGCCGTGCAGGCCGGGGTCAAGGTCGGGACCGTCTGCCATTCCCTCTGGTTGTTCACGGCCGCCCCGGACCTCTTGAGAGGCCGGCAAGTGACCTGTGCTCACAACTTGATCGGCGACGTTCAGAATGCGGGAGGGATCGTCAAATTCGGCGAGGATGGAACGGCCCTGACGCATGTCGATGGAAACCTGATCACCGGTAAACACCCCGGCTATATTCAGGAGTTCCTGGACGTCTTCCTCCAGGAGCTGAACTCGGCGCAGCCCTTGCAGGCTTCAGCCTCCGCTTCCACGGACAGCGCGATCTCGGCGAATCAGAGATGGCGGTAGCCCACTCACTTTAGATTTTCAGGATCAACCGCGAAACACGCGAAAGACGCGAAATCGATCGATTCCGCGTCTTTCGCGTGTTTTTCGGTTTCACGCCCATGGTCGGAGCCCTGAAAAGACATGGAAATCCCGGCGATCCCAATCTATCATATCCGGCAACCTTTCGCGTGTTCCGCGTGTTTCGCGGTTGGTATTAGCAAAGCACTCATCAACGGTGGCCTGGAGAAATAGACGTGCTCTATCTGATCGTCGAGAACTTCAAGGATCGGGATCCGCTGCCGGTCTACCGGCGCTTCCGCGATCAGGGCCGGCTCGCTCCCGACGGCCTGCGATATGTCGCCAGTTGGGTCGATGACCGGCTCGAGCGCTGTTTTCAGTTGATGGAGGCGGCGGAGCCTGAACTGATCGACCTGTGGGTCTCCCGCTGGAGCGACCTGGTCGATTTCGAAGTCTATCCGGTCATCACTTCGGCCGAAGCCGCGGAGAGAGTAGCGCCGCGGCTCTGACCGGCGCCGGTTCAAGCCTCAGGATCATTGGAGGAAGAAGATGAAACGAATCTGTTCGGCAATGCCTGTTCTGATCGCCCTGCTGGTCGCGGCGCCGCTCGCCGGACGACCGCAGACCAATCAACCCAAATCCGATCTGCTGAGCCTCGACACGGTCTTCACCTACCGCGCGAAATCTCTGAACGGGGCGCAGTGGCAGGCCGATGGAAAGAGCTATTCGATGCTGGAGCCGTCGCCCGGCAAAAAAGACGCCCTCGACCTGGCGCGCTACGAGGCCGCGACCGGCGAAAGGACGATCCTGGTCTCGGCCGAGAGACTGGTCCCGCCGGGCGCCTCTGCCCCGTTGGTGATTGAGCAGTACGACTTCAGCCAGAGCGGGCAGAAGCTCCTGATCTTCACCAACTCGGAGCGCGTCTGGCGGAGCAACACGCGTGGCGACTATTGGGTGCTCGATCTGAAGAGCTGGGAATTGCGCAAACTCGGGGCCGGGGCGAAGCCATCGACCCTGATGTTCGCGAAATTATCTCCGGACGGGACGCGGGCCGGCTACGTGAGAGAGAATAATCTCTACGTCGAGAACTTATCCGACGGCCGCCTCACGCAATTGACGCCGGATGGTTCGCGCTACCTCATCAACGGCACGTTCGACTGGGTCTACGAGGAAGAGCTTTTCTGCCGCGACGGGTGGCGTTGGAGCCCGGACGGCGAGCAGATCGCCTACTGGCAACTCAATTCCGAAGGCGTCAAGGAGTTCCGGCTCATCAACAATACGGCCGGTCTCTACCCTGAACTCACCTCGTTCCCCTATCCGAAAGCGGGCGAGATGAATTCCGCCGCGCGCGTCGGCGTCGTGAGCGCGCGGGGCGGGGCGACGCGATGGTTCGAGATTTCCGGCGATCCGCGCAACCATTACCTGGCCCGCATGGAGTGGGCGGCCAATTCGGACGAGGTCGTCATTCAACAACTCAATCGGCTTCAGAACACGAACCTGGTGATGCTCGGCGAGACCCGCACCGGCCGGGTCCGCACGATCCTGACCGAGAAGGACGAAGCCTGGGTCGATGTGGCATGGGGCGGCATCGACTGGGACAAGCACGGGTTGGCGCGCGGAGATGTCGAGTGGCTCGACGGAGGCAAAAGATTCTTATGGGTGAGCGAACGCGACGGATGGCGCCATCTCTACTCCGTGTCTCGCGACGGCCAGAATGTGAAATGTATAACGCCGGGCGACTATGACGTGATCAGCGTCGAGCAGGTGATTGAATCCGGCGGCTGGCTCTATTACACGGCCTCGCCCAACAACGCGACCCAGCGTTATCTTTTCCGGACGCGGCTCACGGGCGACGGTTCGGCCGAGCGGCTCTCTCCGGCCGACGAGCCGGGCCTGCACGGCTATCTCATCTCTCCGAGCGGCGACCTGGCGATTCATACCTACTCCGCTTTCATGCGGCCTCCATTGACGGAGATCGTTCGGTTGCCGCAGCATCAGAAGGCGAGAACGTTGATCGACAACCGGGAGCTGCAGGAACGATTGGACCGGCTCAAACCATGCCGGACGAAGTTCTTCCGCGTGGAGATCGGCAATGGAGTGCTGCTCGACGGCTGGATGATCGAGCCGCCCGACTTCGACCCGCAGAAACGCTACCCGGTGCTGTTCAATGTCTACGGCGAGCCCTGGGCGCAGACCGTGCTCGACGGCTGGGGCGGGGCGGGGCGGATGTGGCACCTGATGCTGGGGCAACAGGGCTACCTCGTCATCAGCGTGGACAATCGCGGCACCCCGGCTCCGCGAGGCAGAGCCTGGCGCAAGGCGATCTACCGCCGAATGGGGGTGCTCAATTCGCAGGATCAGGCCGATGCCGTCCGGGCGATCACCAAATGGCCGTTCGTGGATTCGACCCGCATCGGGATCTGGGGATGGAGCGGCGGAGGTTCCTCGAGCCTCAATGCGATCTTCCGCTACCCCGATCTCTATCGCATGGCGATGGCGGTCGCCCCGGTGCCCGACATCCGCTACTACGATTCGATCTATCAGGAGCGTTATTGCGGCCTGCCGCAGGATCATCCCGACGAGTACCGGCAGAGTTCGCCGGTCACCTTTGCCAATCAACTGAAGGGACAACTGCTGATCGTTCACGGCACGGGCGACGACAACGTCCATTATCAGGGGACCGAAGCGCTGATCGATGCGCTCGTCGCCGCCGACAAACCTTTCACCATGATGGCCTATCCGAATCGATCACATGGCATTTACGAAGGCCGCGGCACCACCCGCCATCTCTACGGGTTGCTGACCCGTTTTCTCGCGGAGAAACTTCCACCCGGGCCGCGGGCCGAGCCCTGATCCGGGAAGGCCGACGAAAAATATGACCAGCGAAACTACCGACCACCGACCCGACCCTGGTTTCAGCGAAGCCGAGGCTGAGCGTTTGGCGCTGCAGTTGTACGGCCTGCGCGGCCGTGCCCGCTCCCTGCCGGGAGAGTACGATCATAACTTTCATCTGATCTCGGAGGATGGCGCCGAGTTCGTGTTGAAAGTCATGCATCCGGACCGGGAACGCGCGCTGATCGAGTTGCAATGCCGGGCGCTCGCGCATCTGGCGGAGGATGCTCCGTCGCTGACGCTGCCCCGCGTCCACCCGACGCGGAACGGCGAATCGATGGCGATGGTGAGCGATTCGAACGAGACCAGGCGGTGGGTATGGATGCTCAACTACGTCCCGGGCACGCTGTTGGCGGAGGTGAATCACCATCCCCCGGAACTGCTCTTCAGCCTGGGCAGCCTGTTGGGGCAGTTGGACGCCTCGCTCGAGAGCTTCTCGCATCCGGCCGCGCAGCGCGACCTGAAATGGGACCTGGCCCGCGCGGACTGGATCAAAGAATATCTGGACCGCATCGATGACGAATCCCGCCGCGCCATGGTCGAACAGGTTCTGCGCCGCTACGAGGCCGAGGTGGCGCCGCAGTTGCCCCTCCTCAGAAGAAGCGTCATTCACAACGACGCGAACGATTACAACGTGATCGTGGATGGCGCGAAGAGCGGCTCGCGACGGGTCGTCAGCGTGATCGACTTCGGCGACCTGCTGCAGACCTGCACCGTGTTCGAAGCGGCCATCGCCGCGGCCTATGCCTTGCTCGACAAGCCCGACCCGCTGGCGAGCGCGGCGCAAGTCGTCGCGGGCTATCACCGAGCCTATCCGCTCGCCGAAAACGAGATCGCCCTGCTCTACGATCTGATCTGCTCGCGCCTGATGGTCAGCGTCGTCAATTCGGCACAGCGCAAACGACTGGCCCCGGACGATCCATACCTCACGATCAGCGAGCGGCCGGCCTGGGAGGCGCTCGCCAAACTCACCCGGATCCATCCGCGTTTTGCGCACTACACGTTTCGCCGGGCTTGCGGCTTAACGCCCGTGCCGCACCACGAACGCCTCGTCGCCTGGCTGCGGGAGCATCCGGCGGAGTTCGCGCCCGTGTTGGACGAGGATTTGCGCCTCGTGCCGAGCCTGGTCTTCGATTTGAGCGTGGGCAGCCTCTTTCTCGGCGCCGACCCGGCTGCTTTTGACCGAGAGACCGCAACCGAAAAGATCCGGCAAGAGCTGAGACGGGCAGGCGTCACCGTCGGCGTCGGCCGCTACGACGAGGCGCGGTCCGTCTATACCACGTCCGCCTTCGCTCCCGGCGAGCGGGTTCATCCGACCGCTGAACACCGCACGATTCATCTGGGCATAGATCTGTTTGTCGAAGCCGACCGGCCGGTCTATGCGCCGCTGGACGGCGTGGTCCACTGCCTGGCCAACAACGACGCGCGATTGGATTACGGCCCGTTGTTGATCCTGCGGCACCGGACCCCGGACGGGCTGGAGTTCTTCACGCTCTACGGGCACCTGAGCGAAGAGCATCTGACCGGCTTGCAGGTCGGGCAAGCCATCGAGCGCGGACAACACCTCGCCCGCGTCGGCGCGCCTCCCGGTAACGGCGATTGGACGCCGCATCTGCATTTTCAGATCATCCTCGATCCGCTCGAACTGGACCGCGATTTCCCCGGCGTCGCCTACGCCGGCCAGCGCGAGGTCTGGACGAGCCTCTCGCCCGATCCGAACCTGATTCTCGGGATTCCGGCCGCTCGTTTTCCGCGGGAGCAATCGAAAGTCGAAACCCTCGCCGCGCGGCGGCGGCACCTCGGGCACAACCTGAGCCTCTCGTATCGCGAGCCGCTGAAGATCGTGAGGGGCTGGCGGCAGTTTCTCTACGACGAGACGGGACGCGCCTACCTGGATGTCTACAATAACGTGCCGCTCGTCGGACACAGCCATCCGCGCGTGGTTCGGGCGGCGCAGCAACAACTGGCGCTGCTGAACACGAACACGCGCTACCTGCACGACCACATCGTGCGCTATGCCGAAGAGCTGACGGCGTCGATGCCGGAACCGCTGCAAGTCTGTTACTTTCTCAATTCGGCCAGCGAGGCGAACGAACTGGCCCTACGCCTCGCGCGCGCGCACACGAAGCGGTACGACATCATCGTGCTGGACGCCGCGTACCACGGACATACCAATGCGCTGATCGACATCAGCCCCTACAAATTCAACGGCCCCGGAGGCGCCGGCCGAAAGGATTGGGTGCACGTCGCGCCGATCCCGGACGACTATCGCGGCGCCTACAAACGAGACGACGCCGAAGCCGGAAGCAAGTACGCGCAAGCGGTCGCGGAGATCATCGCCCAACTGCCGGCGGGCTTCGCGGCCTATATCGCGGAATCGCTGCCCAGCGTCGGCGGGCAGATCGTGTTTCCGCCGGGCTACCTGTCGAAGGTCTATCGGCACGTCCGAACCGCGGGCGGCGTCTGCATCGCCGACGAAGTGCAGGTCGGCTTCGGCCGATTGGGCACGCATTTCTGGGGCTTTGAGACGCAAGGCGTGGTGCCGGACATCGTGGTGCTCGGCAAACCGATCGGCAATGCCTTCCCGTTGGCGGCCGTCGTCACGACGCCGGAGATCGCGGCTTCGTTCGACAACGGCATGGAGTTCTTCAGCACCTTCGGCGGCAACCCCGTGGCCTGCGCGGCCGGATTGGCGGTGCTGGAGGTGTTGCGCGAGGAACGATTGCCGGAGAACGCGCTCCACGTCGGCCGCCATTGGCTGAACGGCCTGCGCGAATTGATGGAGAGACACCGGTTGATCGGCGACGTTCGCGGTTCAGGGCTGTTTCTCGGAATCGAGTTGGTACGGGATCGTGCGACCCTCGAGCCCGCCGACACGGAGGCCTCGGAGATCGTCAATCGATTGTGCGAGCACGCCATTCTGGCGGGAACCGACGGGCCGCGCCACAACGTCATCAAGCTGCGCCCACCGCTGGTCTTCACGCGGGACGATGCGGACTTCTTCACCACCACGCTGGATCGCATTTTAAGAAGTCTAGAGAAGTCTAGACTTCTCTAGACTTCTCTAAGTGAATAGCCAAAAGTTTTTGCAAAAATAGTTCTTTGATATCAGCATGATCTCATGAGAAAGTCGCTGAGTCCGTCTGAACTCGGGTTTAAGACTCGGGACCGTCAACGCCTCTCCAAGTGTTTAGATCAAACAGTCGATGCGCGTGTCTTCCGTCGCGTACAAGCTGTCTTGCTGGTGGCAACAGGACGGAGCATGACTGAAGCCGCCGAGATTACCGGGTTGAGCCTTCGATCCGTTTATCATTTGGTCGATCGCTATCTCCAGTCTCACCGAGTCGAGAGTTTGGAGGATCAACCACGATCCGGTCGGCCCACAGCGGCCCCGGCCATTACCAGAGAGCGCATCCTGCGAGAGTTGCAACGGTCTCCGCTGAAACTCGGCTATCGGACCAACGTCTGGACGGTCAAAACTCTGGCGCATCATCTCAGTCAGCGTTATCAGTGTACGGTGATGCCACGCACCTTGCGACGCCGGATGAGAGAATCGGGGCTGGTTTGTACAAGGCCGCGCTACTTCTATTCTGAGAAAGATCCACACCGAGCCCAGAAAAAAGGGCGATTATCAGAGGATTAAAACGGATGCCTGCCGGATCCGTCCTGCTCTTTGAAGATGAAACGATTTTGCGTCTGCTGCCGGTATTGAGAAAAGCCTGGACTCAGCGTGGAGAGCAGGCGCGCGTCCCCATCACCGGTAGAAACGCGAAACGGGTACTCTTCGGAACGATCAATCCGCAGACGGGTCATCGGATCGTAATGACTCGTCTGAATATGAGACAGGCAAATTTTCAAGATTTTCTCCGACTGCTGCGTCGATCTTACCGAGGACGTGCAATTTGGCTGCTGCTTGATGAAGCGCCATGTCACACGGCTCCCAAGAGTCAGGCACTCGCAGCAGCGCTCAATATTAAGATGACCTGGTTGCCGAAGCAGTGCTCGGAACTCAACGCCATGGATCAACTCTGGCGTGGTCTGAAAGATAATATTTCTGCGAATTACCAATTTAATGACATCAATGAACATTCAACCTGGGCCAAAAACTGGGTGTTATCCTTGACCAAAAGTGAGGCGCTGCTCAAAGCAGGCGTCTTTTCAGAATGCGCTGGGCGCGAACATCATAGGCATATTTGGCGGATTTGTTTTGGAACCCGTCTCCGAGACCTAATGCCGTTGATGAAATGAACCGTGATCTGAGCCTCAATGGCTGTCTCAGTCAAACATTCTTCACAAAAAGTCGGAATGGCCCTGCCGCATCTCGCACTTGACCTATACAAATCGAGATTTTCCCCATTTGGGTTGATCGTCGCTCAGGCGCGATGGTTACCATTTGATCTTCACTATGATTCCGCGTGAAGATGTCCGTGTCTCGCTGAGGACACATGCTGTTCAGGCAATCCACTCCCGATTATTAAGTTAAGAATATCTATGCACACACTTCTGCAAGACCTTCAATATGGTGCGCGAATATTATTGAAGAAGCCTGGATTCACGTTGATTGCCGTGCTGACGCTGGCGCTCGGGATCGGGGCCAACACCGCCATCTTCAGCGTGACCAACGCACTCCTGCTGCGTTCGCTGCCGGTCAAAGAACCGAACGAATTGCTCCTGGTGACCACTTTCGACGGCGAGGACACCGAACATAACTGCTCTTACCCATTATATGAACAGCTTCAGGCCGGCAGCCGCAATTTCGCCGGCTTCTTCGCTGCTTCGGATGTATCCAGGCGTCATCTGAAGATCGGCGGAACGCAGGCGCAATCCATTCGCACCCAGGAGGTCACCGGCAACTTTTTCCCGGTGCTCGGGGTGCCGGCCCGGCTCGGCCGGATGTTCACGACTGACGATGACCAGGCCGACCATCCGCAGCCGGTGGCGGTCATCAGCCACAGCTTCTGGCAGCGACGGTTCAACTCGGATCCGGCAGTGATCGGGAAGAAGATCCTCATCGAGGAGAATATTCAGTTGACCATCGTCGGGGTCACTCCGCCGGGCTTCTTCGGTGTTCAACCTGGCGAGCATCCTGACCTCTGGTGGCCACTGCAGACGATGCTGCAGGCCGTTCCCGAACGATCCAGGCAAGAGCTGAAGAATGATGGGGGGATGGAGCTGCGCTTGATGGGGCGCCTGCCGGCCGGCATCAACCGGGCCCAGGCGCAGGCGGAATTCGACCTGATCTTTCAACGGCACTGGGCCGAGTTCATCAAGAGGAATGCCGCATATTGGGCAGATCTCCGCCAGGTCATGCCTGATCAAAAGCTCAAATTGCAGCCGGGAGCCGGCGGATATACCGGACTGCGCCGCCAGTTTCGCCGCCCGCTCTTGCTACTCATGGCAACGGTCGGGCTGGTGTTGTTGATCGCATGCGCCAATATCGCCAGCCTGACGCTGGCACGTGCCGCCACCCGGCAACGAGAGTTCATGGTCCGGAGTGCCTTGGGTGCCGGCCGCCTGCGGCTCATCCGTCAACTGCTGACCGAAAGCATGCTGCTGTCCGGGCTCGGTGGATTGCTGGGAGCAGGATTGGCCCAATGGGGCACGCAGGCGTTGCTGACCTTAATGCGGATTAAGGTCGATCCTATCTCTTTCAACGTCGCGCCCGATGCGCACGTCCTGCTGTTTATGCTGGCAGCCTCGCTGCTGACGGGACTGCTCTTCGGGTTGGCGCCCGCGATTGATAGCAGCCGGCTAGACCTGGCTTCGGCCCTCAAAGGTGCCGCCGGCAGTGTAGCTGGAAACGCGGTCGGGCAGAGATTCAACCAGGCGCTGGTCGTTGCGCAGGTCGCACTCTCGGTGGTGCTGCTCGTCGGCGCCGGGCTGCTCATTCGCACTCTGGTTAAACTCAACGCGACCGACGCCGGGTTCGACCGTGAAAACGTCGTCGTCTTCGACCTCGATTTCACTCACCGAGTCGACGAAGCGCGCCGCGCGGTATTCTACCAGGAGCTCTCGGCGCGGCTAGAGACGCTGCCCGGCGTCAGCGCGGCTTCCATGTCTTCGACCTTTCTTCTAAGTGGCAATACCGAGCGGCATATGATTCGCGTGGAAGGAGACACGGATCATATTATTGAAGGCCCCAACTGCAACGAAATCATGATCAGTCCCGCATTCTTTGAAACGACCGGCACTCCTCTTCTGGGCGGTCGCGGTATCGGTCGGCAAGATACAATAACCGCTGGTTCGTCGAAGGCTGGCACCCCACTGCCGGCGGTGATCAACCAGATAATGGCCCGGCGCTTTTTCGGCCAGGCCCAACCGCTGGGCCGGCGCTTCTACTGCAAGTACGAGCCGGAGTTGAAATTCGAAGTCGTGGGAGTGGCGAAGGATGTCAGATACCAGGAACTGCGGGAACCGGCGTTTCCGGCCTACTACATCCCTTTCTTTCAGGACCAGCAGCACAACCTGGAGATGACCTTCGCCCTGCGGACAACGGTCGATTCCGCGGCGCTGATCCCCGGCCTGCGCCGTATCGTCCAGGGCGTGGATCAGACGATCCAACTACGCGACATCCGCAGCCTGAATGAGATGGTGAAC
>DATEFT010000858.1:0-4487 GCA_035280505.1 Blastocatellia bacterium
TACCTCGGTGGAGGATGTGACCGCGATTCAGCGGCTCATCTCGATCGTCCGGACCCAGCTTCATCGCCGGCCGGTAGTCGTGGTCTCGGCCATGGGCCGGACGACCAACCGCCTGCTGGAGTGCGCGGAACTGGCCGGGAACGGTCAACTGGAGGCGGCGCGCGGCAAACTGGAGGCCGTGGCGGCTCATCACTTCAACACTGCTCAACAACTGGCCCTGCCGGAAGAGGCGGCCTCATTGCAGGAGACGCTGGGCCGCCGGTTCAATGAAATCAGGGAACTGCTGGGCGAGACCGCTGAAGCCAAACGGGTGACCTCGCGGTTGTCCGATGCGATCTCCGCGAACGGCGAACTGCTCTCGTCGCAGATCGTGGCGGCCGGGTTTCGCCAGGCGGGCTGGCGCGGCGTCTGGGTGGACATCCGCCCGGCCATGCGCACCGACGGCGAGTTCACCCGCGCCTCGGTGCAGTTCGAGGAGGCCAATCCCGCGCTGAAGATGCTCTTCAGCGAAGCGCTGGCCCACGACGGGGTGCCGGTGACCCAGGGATTTATCGGGTCGACGGTCAATGGGGTCACGACGACCATCGGTCGCGGCGGCTCCGACTATTCGGCTTCGATCGTCGGCGCGGCCCTGGAGGCGGAAGAGATCCAGATCTGGACCGATGTCGACGGCATCATGACGACCGATCCCCGGATCGTCCCCGAAGCGGCCAAGGTCAAGATCATCTCGTTTGCCGAGGCCTCGGAACTGGCCTATTTCGGCGCCAAAGTCCTGCATCCGAGCACCTTGATGCCGGCCATGGCCAAAGAGATTCCGGTCTGCGTCTGCAATTCGCGCCGGCCCGAGGTCTCCGGGACCGCGATTGTGCGTAACTCCCCGCCCTCCGGCGCGCTGGTCAAAGCGATCGCCTTCAAACGCGGGATCACGGTGGTCAACGTCACCTCCGACCGCATGTTGATGGCGCATGGATTTCTGGCCCGCCTCTTCGAGGTCTTCAACAAACACCGGATTTCTGTCGATATGGTCTCGACTTCGGAGGTCAGCGTCTCGATGACCCTCGACAGCGATCGGAATCTGGATCTGGCCGTCGCCGACCTCCAACAATTCGGCGAAGTCGCGGTCGAGGGCGCTCAAGCGCTGATCTGTCTGGTCGGCGAGAACCTGAAGTACAAGGCGGGCCTGGCGGCCCGGGCCTTTTCGAGTCTGGGCAAGATCAATGTCTCGATGATCTCGCACGGCGCCTCGGCGATCAATCTGAGCTTTATCGTCAACGACCTCGACGTCGAACAGGCCGTCCAATTATTGCACGGGGAGTTCTTCAGCGAACTCGACGCGGAGACCTTCGAATCGCCCGTGACGGTCCAGGCCGCCGCGCCCAACTAACGGCCTGGCTCACAAATTTGGTTGACCAACCGCGAAAGACGCTAAATCATCAATTTTTCGCGTCTTTCGCGTGTTCCGCGGTTTAAATCACGATAAGGACCTATCACTCACTATGAAGATCGCAATTGTCGGGTATGGAAAGATGGGGCGAATGATCGAGCGACTCGCCGTCGCCCGGGGACACGAGTGTCTCCCGCTCGATATCGATGACAATGCCGGCGGCGCCGCCCTGACGCCCGAGAGGCTGGCGGGAGTCGAGGTCGCGATCGAATTTTCGATCCCGGATGCCGCCGCCGCGAACATTCGCCGCCTGGTAGATTGCCGGGTGCCGGTCGTCGTCGGGACGACCGGCTGGTACGCCAGCCTGGAGGAGGTGAAGCGCTACGTGACCGAACGGGACGGCACGCTCGTCTACGGCGCCAACTTCTCGATCGGGGTCAATATCTTCTTTAAAATTGTGCGTGAGGCGGCGGCCATCTTCTCGCAATACCGCGAATATGACCCATTTCTCATCGAATCTCATCACCAGTTCAAAAAAGACGCGCCTTCGGGGACGGCGCTTGTATTGGCCAACCTCATGCGTGAAAGTTATGGAGAGAGGACTCCCGAAGCGGTCAGCGTCCGCGCCGGCTATATTCCCGGAACTCATGAGATCGGTTTCGATTCCGAGGCCGATACGATCACTCTTAATCATACGGCGCGGGGCCGCGAAGGTTTTGCGGCCGGCGCGCTGCTGGCGGCTGAATTGGCCGTCAATCGACGCGGCGTCTTCGAATTTCCGGAACTGCTGTTTGGCAGCAATCATAGTTAAAGGGCATTAAAACCAGATAGGGAGACAATATGGCAAATTTGAACCAACTGCGCGGTTGTGGGACGGCTCTCGTCACGCCGTTTAAACGTGACGAGTCGATCGACGAAGCTGCGTTGCGGCGGCTGGTCGATTTTCAGATCGAAGGTGGAGTCGATTTCCTGGTTGCCTGTGGGACGACCGGCGAGAGCGTGACCATGTCCGAGAGCGAACAGGCGCGGGTCGTTCAATTGACGATCGAGGCCGCGGCTGGGCGCGTGCCGGTCGTCGCCGGGGCGGGCGGTTACAATACCCGCGAAGTGATCGATAAGATTCATCATTTCACCGACCTGGGCGCGGACGCGATCTTGTCGGTCACGCCCTACTACAACAAGCCGACCCAGGAAGGACTCTTCCAGCATTATCGCGCCATTGCCGAATCCAGCTCGCTGCCCGTGATTCTCTACAACGTGCCGGGACGGACCAGTTGCAACATGGAACCGGAGACGGTGGCGCGGCTGGCGCACTGGAAACCGATTGCCGGCATTAAGGAGGCGTCGGGCAATATCTCGCAGATCGCCGAGGTCGCCTCTCTGGTCGACGGGTCGTTCAAGATCTTTGCCGGTGACGATAGCGTGGTTCTGCCGGTGGCGGCGCTGGGCGGGGTCGGGGTGATCTCGGTCGCGTCCAACCTCTTGCCTAAACCGGTCAGCGATCTCTGCCATGCCTGCATCGAGGGTCGCTTCGATGAGGCGCGCGCTCTCAATCGACAGCTCACGCCGATCTTCAAAGCGATCTTCATCGAGAGCAATCCCATTCCGATCAAAGCCGGGATGGCTCTGACCGGCCTCATCGAAGAGGTCTATCGGTTGCCCCTGGTTCCGCTGAGTCAGGCCAATCGCGCCCGTTTTGAAAAAGTGCTCGCCGAATATGGCGCCCTGGCGGCGGCGGCCAAATAGTTATCCTAACCGCGAAACAGGCGGCCGACGCGAACTCGAACATCTTTCGCGTCGGCCGCCTGTTTCGCGATTTTGAATGAGGCCAGGGTCATTCGCGAAGAGCCGCGTAGATGAAATCGTCCATGGTCTGACCATCTTTGGTGACGGCTTGCCGCAGCCGCGCTTCAAACTGAAAACCGGCCTTCTCGAGCACGCGCCTGGAGGCGGGATTCCATTCCAACACGCCCGCATAGATTCGGCAGAGATCGCCGAAGTTGGCGAACCCCCAGGTGGTGAAGGCGCGGACCGCTTCGCTCATGATCCCCCGCCCCCAGAACAGTTCCCCGAGCCAGTATCCGATCTCCGCCGAGCGGCGATAGATGTCCGATTGGAGGGCCAGTCCGATTCCGCCGACCGCCACGCCGTCGACCGCGATGGCGAAATTGGTCCGGGGCCGCTCTCCCGCCACATATTCGACCCAGGCGTGCGCATCGCCGATGGTATAGGGGTGCGGAAACCGGTCCCGCACGTTCCGCCAGACCTTGTAGTTATTGGCGTGCTGGACGAGAGATCTTTCATCTCCCGGCTGCCAGAGGCGAATAGAACAATTTTTGAGTTTCAATTCCATCGGTAGTTCCGCCGGTCAGGTCACTCAAGACAGATCGATTGAAAAATAATTATTAAACGTGCAGCCAACTGATCAAACCGCGCGAGACCGCCCATTGTAACAGACCGCAACCGAAGATGATCACCACCGGGTTCAACTTTGCCCGGAGCATCAGCAGGAAGGCCATGGTGGCCACGCCGTAACTGAGCGGGGTGTTCAATCCGGACTTGGCCAGACTGACGCCCGCGGCGGCGAGCATGCCCACGACCGCCGGAGCCACGCCGGCCAGAAACGACTGGAAGAAGAAATTGGTGCGGAACCGATTGATCGAGGTGCCGGCAATGACCGTCATGATGAAAGAGGGGAGGAAGGCGGCGATCGTCGTCGCGATCGCGCCGACGATTCCGGCCACTTTATAGCCGACGAAGGTCGCGGTGATCAGGACCGGCCCGGGAGTGATCTGCCCGAAAGCCATCCCGTCGGCGAAGGTTTGATGGTCCATCCAGCGGAAGACCTCGACGACATCGGTCTCGATTTGCGGGATCATGACCATGCCGCCGCCGAAGGTGACGGTGCCGACCCGCAGGAAGACCGTCATCAGTTGCCAGACCGTCACCAGTTTGGAGAGAACCGGCAGGCTCAAGAGCAGGAGCAGCGGCCACATCGCCATCTGGAATTTCTGACTGGCCTTCGGTTTTTCGCCGGCCGGGGGCTGGGGGACATCCTCTCCCGGGGGTGGTTCCGGGGGCTCTTCGGCGATCGCGGAATTGT
>DATEFT010000859.1:0-3337 GCA_035280505.1 Blastocatellia bacterium
GGCCGAACGGTTTCAGGTTTCCCACCTTAATTCAGCAACCCGCCCTTCAATCTCCGGCACCATTATCGGTACAATGCCGACTATTGTAGGTCTCTTAATGATTAGATTAATAGCACTCGTGGTCTCGTTTTCAGATGGAGAGGAACAAGACCGTTTAATCGCCGGGGCTTTCCGGAAAGGAACCGAGCCCGGGTGAGCATTTCTATCCAGAGGCAATCAAACAACCATGACTCATTATCGACACATCTGCCTGCTCGTTCTCGTCATCTCGTCGCTGACCGGTCCGGTCGGGGCGCAAACGCCGGTGCCGCTGCGACCGCCCGCCGTCCCGCTGATTACGCATGATCCGTATTTCAGCATCTGGTCGATGAATGACACGCTGACCGCCGAACCGACGAAACATTGGACTGGCGCGGAAAATCCCCTGACGGGACTGATCCGCATCGACGATGTAACGTTGCGGTATCTGGGCGTGAATCCGCGCGGTGTGGATCCGGAGATTCAGCCGATGAAGCAGACGGATTTCAAGCTGACGCCGACGCGCACGATCTACGGCTTTGAGGCGAACGGCATCCATCTCGACCTGACGTTTCTGACGCCCGCGTTGCCGCAGGATTTGAGCGTCCTGTCGCGCCCGCTGACCTATCTCATCTGGGATCTGCGGGCGACGGACGGACGCGAACACCAGGTGAGGTTGTATCTGGATGCGACTTCGCATCTGGTCGTCAATCGCGCCGACGAGCGCGCGATGTGGTCGCGGCATCGGCTCGGCGAAATGGAGGTCGCACGCCTCGGCAGCACGGAACAAAAAGTTCTGCAAAGATCGGGGGACGATCTGCGCATCGACTGGGGCTACCTCTATTTCGCCGTGCCTCCACAAGGCGGCCGCGTGACGACGCTCGGCGCCACAGGTCCCCAACGGCGGCTCTACGCCCGTTCGCTCAACCTGCCCGAATCGCACGATTTGGAAAACCCGCCATTCTCGACCTCGCGCGGGATCCCGCTCATCGCCTTCACGATGGACCTGGACCGGGTCGGGCAGGCGAACGTGTCGCGTTACGCGATGGTGGCGTATGACGACGTCTATTCCATCGAGTATTTCCATCGTCGATTGCGCCCTTACTGGCGGCGCGACAACAAGACGGGGGCCGAGGAATTGATCAAAATGGGCGCCCGGGATTTCACGGCGCTCAAGGAACGATGTGAAAAGTTTGATGCGGAACTCACCACCGATCTGGTCAGGGCAGGCGGCGAGAGATACGCGGCGCTGGCGATCGCCGCCTACCGGCAGACACTCGCCGCGCATAAGCTGGTCGCCGATTTCGACGGAACGCCGCTCTATTTTTCCAAGGAAAATTTCTCGAACGGCTGCATCGCCACGGTGGACGTGACCTATCCGAGCGCTCCGTTCTATCTGCTGTTCAGCCCGACGCTGCTCAAGGGGATGTTGCAGCCGATCATGGATTACGCGAAATCGCCGCGCTGGCGCTTTCCGTTCGCGCCGCATGACCTCGGGACCTATCCGTTGGCGAACGGGCAGGTCTATGGCGGCGGCGAAGAGACGGAAGATGACCAGATGCCTGTTGAAGAGAGCGGCAATATGCTGATCCTGCTGGCCGCGCTCGCCGAAGCGGAAGGCCACGCCGAATTCAGTAAACCCTATTGGCCGTTGCTGCAGAGATGGGCGGCTTATCTGCGGGACAAAGGGCTCGACCCCGACCACCAGTTGTGCACGGACGATTTCGCCGGCCACCTGGCGCACAACACCAATCTCTCCATCAAGGCGATTGTCGCGCTGAAGGCTTATGCCCGCCTGGCGGAGGCGCTCGGGCAAAAAGCCGAAGCCGCCGATTATCATGCGCTGGCGAAACAGATGGCTGTTCAATGGGCCCAGATGGCGGATGACGGCGATCATTATCGGCTGGCGTTCGACAAGCCCGGCACCTGGAGCCAAAAATACAATCTGGTCTGGGATAAGTTGCTGGACCTGAAATTGTTCGCTCCTGAAGTCGCGCGCCGGGAGATCGCCTACTATAAAACGAAGCAGCATGCCTTCGGGCTGCCGCTCGACAATCGTTCGACCTACACCAAGCTGGATTGGATTTTGTGGACGGCGACGCTGGCCGACAGCAAGGAGGATTTCGCGGCGCTGGCCGACCCGGCCTTCAAATTCGCCAACGAATCGCCGACCCGCGTCCCGCTGAGCGACTGGTACTGGACCTCGGACGGCAAACAACGAGGCTTTCAGGCGCGTTCCGTCGTGGGCGGACTCTTTATCAAACTGCTCGCGGATCCTGTGGTGTGGCGGAAATGGCGCACGCGATGACCTCTGAACGGATCTGGCAAACCCTGGATTTCGTCCAAAGTAGAGGGCAGCCTCTCTTGTAAGTCATACTAACATAAAGAGAAAATCTTCCTTGACCAAATTATGAGTTGGGTAAAAAAGGAGGATTTATGGTGCCCAAAACTAATTCTAATCCCCAGTCGAAGATTTTCACACCGCGAGCGAGCCTGGCAGCCCTGGGAGTGAAACTTCGGTCGCTGGGATTGTTTGAAGTGATCGGCAATCACGTCCAGATTCGGCAGAAGACGGTCAAACATACGCCGATCGAGAAACTGACCGATGCTTTCATCACGATTCTTTCGGGAGCCCATGGTCTGCTGGAGATCAACACCCGACTCCGACGGTCGCCGGGACTGCGCCGAACAGTCGGTGGTCCAGCAGACGCTGGACGCCTGCACGCCGGAGAACGTCGAGCAGAGGCAACGAGCGCTGGATGTGATCTTTCGCTCGCAGAGGCGGGCTTACCGGCATGACTATGAGGCGGAACTGCAACTGCTGGATCTGGATTTAACCGGACTGACCTGTGGGCCCAAGGCCGAGCGAGCGACCAAGGGCTACTTCCATTATGAGGGGCGATACGGTCGGCAAATGGGCCGGGTGGTGGCGGCCCGTGAGGGCGAGGTCATGATCGAACGTTTGTATCCAGGCAATCTGCAACTGCGGACCACGCTCGACGATCTGGTGGAAGCGATGGAACGGACACAGGAGTTGGATGAGTCAAAGCGGCGGCGGACCGTGCTCCGGATCGATGCCGGAGGCGGCAGCGTCGATGCGGTCAATTGGCTACTGGCACGTGGTTACCAGATTCACTGCATCGATTATTCGAGCCGGCGGGCGGCGAACTTCGCCCCATACGTCCGGGAGTGGTTTGATGATCCGCGGCAGCCGGATCGTCAATTGGGGTGGATTCCGGTTCAGAGCGTCGGTTATGCCAGACCCGTGCGGCGGCTGATGTTCAGGCATCGGCAGTCGAACGGTCAACTCAAACATCGG
>DATEFT010000860.1:0-3635 GCA_035280505.1 Blastocatellia bacterium
CGCTTTCGCGTCTTTCGCGGTTGGTAACCATTTTGGTGAGCCAACGTGAGGGCCTTGAGACGCTCGTTGACTTCGTGTTTGAGCCAGGGGACGCCAAACGCCTCATATCTCCTCATCCCAAGAGGCTTGGGGCCTGTCAGAAAAGGCGCATCGACCGCATCGATCACGCCGTTTGCCGGGTAGACCAGTCGGCGCAGGGACCGAGCCGGGATTCGGGCGCGGTCCTGTGATCCGGCCCCGGTCCCGAACTCGGGAGCGCCGGGGATTCGCGTGCCGTCCGGCAGCGGCAGCACATGGCAATTGCTGCAGTTTGAAGATGACAGGGCCACGCCGTTCCTGGTGGGGACCCATCGCAGCGACGGAACCGTGCCGTTCAGCTTACAATCGATTTGGATCCGGTTTGAACCGACCGGTTCAAGCGGCGGCCTTGCGCTTTAAGACCACCAGGGTCAGATCGTCGTTCAGCGGTCTGCCGTCGGCCCATTCGTCGCTCGTCCTCAGCAGGCTCTCGGCGATTGCGCTCGGCGCGGCGCAGGCATGGGCGCTCAACGTCTCTTTGATGCGTTCGTACTCGAATAGTTCCGACGCCGGGTTGAAACGTTCCGGTAATCCGTCGCTCATCAACAGGACCACGTCGTTCGGCGCGAGCGTGACCTCGGCCTGGCGATAGGCGCAGCCAGACAGCCCGCCCAGCGGCACGCCGCGCAGCGGTAACTCCTCGATGGTCCGGGCGGCGGCGCGGTAGACCAGAATGGGCGGCATGCCGGCGACGCTGCAATGCAGCCGGTCGCCCCGCACTTTGACCAGCGTCAGCGCCATAAAGAGCGAGCGCAGATTCATCAGCTTCAACGCGCGTGAGACGTCGTGCAACGTCTCGACCACGTTGGCCTGGGCGGCCAGATGATTGAACAGGCTTTTGGTCGCCGCCACCATGGTCCCGGCCTTCAGGCCGTGGCCGGTGGCGTCTCCGACGGCGATGGTCAGGGTGCCGTCCTCGCCCACGTAGAAATCGTAATAGTCGCCGCCCACTTCGGTGGCCGTCTGCATCAGCGCCGCGATCTCGAACTGCGGCAGTTGCGGCACGGATTTCGGCAGCATCGAGAGCTGCAGTTGCCGGGCCTCTTCCAGCTCTTTGGCGCGCTGCTCATTTTCGGCCTCGATCTCCTGGCGGCGACGGGCTTCGGTCAGCATGCGCTCGATCAGTTGAGCGTTCTCCAGGGCCAGCGACGTCGACGCGGCGACCGATTGCAACAGGCGTTTGTCGTCGCCGGAGAACGGCAGGTCGCCCAGCCGCGAACCGAGCGCGAGCACGCCGGAGAGCGTGTCTTTGGTCTTGAGCGGCAAGAGCAGCACCGACTTGGCCTCACGCAACGTCCGCCGCTCCTCTTCGGTCAACCGCGAATGCCCGTTGGCCGCGGCCACCTCGAACTCCGGATCGGCGCCGTCCAGTTCGAGCAGGCGGCCCGGGCCGGCGAGCTGGGCGAGCGTCGCGGAGTCCGGGGGCAAGCGGTTGGCGCGCGGGCGATTGAGCGCCCGCCGGTCGGCCGCGCTGTATTCGCAAGCGTAGGCGCTGCGATAATCGCCCGTCGATTCCTCACGCAAAAAGATGGTGACGCTCTCGGTCTGCAGCGCCGCTTGCACTCGATGGGCGACCATTTCGAGCAGATACGGAATCTCGGTCGTGGTGCGCAGCGATTCGGTCAACTCCGTCAAGACGTGATGCGCGTCATAGGCCTGCCTGAAAAACTTGCGGTCGATGACGGGAGCGAGAAAACGATGATGCAGCCAGCGCTCGACCCGCCAGGCCGCGATGCCGGTGGCGGCGGAGATCAGGCCGACCGTCAATCCGGAGGGGCGCAGATACCTGAACAGGAGCGACAACAACGACGCGACGATCAGCGCCACCACCAGGCCTTCCAGCAGCACCGAACCGCGCGAGACCAGCAGGTAGCGCACGCTGCGCCGGATCATCAAGCTGATCGGAATGACGCGATGGCGGACGATGGCATAGGCGAAGCTGAGCGGCACCAGCGGCAGGGTGAAGATGGTCGAAAGCTGCAGCCAGTTCCAGACGGTCGGGTAGCTCTGTTGAACCTTCGCGAACTCCATCGCGATCACCAGGAACAGGCTGCCGAAGCCGAGCAG
Organism: Blastocatellia bacterium; assembly: GCA_035280505.1. GTDB lineage: Bacteria > Acidobacteriota > Blastocatellia > RBC074 > RBC074 > JAKEHZ01. The sequence goes on from DATEFT010000860.1 coordinate 2,146, forward strand.
GCTGCCCCACATGACGACGCGCAATCGCCGCCGCCCCGCGACATCGGCCGTGCGATAGCTCAACCATAATGAGAGCAGCGCGGCGAACAGACAGACCAGCAAGCCCAGCATCGCCACCTGGTTGAGGCCATGGTCCGACAGCCAGCGCAGCGGCGGCCAACTGGCGATCGGCTGCGCCCATCTGATCGGTAAGCGGCCGACTCCGAAATACGGCAAAGCCGCCAGAAGCGGCGCATAGATCCATTTGGTCAGAGACGGCCAGCGCCTGAGCAGCGGAGATCGATGCGGAAAGATCAGGAATAGATGCAGCAACAGCGGCAGCGACCACAGCCCGGCGATCCGGGCCGCGGCGACCACCAGGGCCAACCAATCGGGCAGAAAGCTGATTGACAGGCCGCCGCCGAGCAGACCCGAGAAACTGCCCAGCGTCAAGGCCAACAGCCGGGCCTGCGGATCTTCGGTCTTGAGCAGAAAGACCAGCAGCCCCGTCAGCCAGAAGACCGGCGGCACCAGTCTCGACCAGGGAAATTTGGCGGGCGGGCGCGGAACGGTCTGAAAGGTGAAGGTCAGCTTCTCGTCGCCACGCTGCACCGTCATGGTGTACGTCGTTCCCGGCGGCGTGCCGTAACTGTACGAGATCAGGCGGGGATTGTCCGAGAGGCTCACCCCGTTGATCGCCAGCACGCGGTCGCGGAGCCGCAACTCTTTGGACGGGCCCTGGGGCTCGACTTCGATAATGTAGAACTCGCCGTGCGTGCCCGAAGCGCGCCAGCCGTCACTGCTGCCCGGATTGGCGAGGTCCAGGTAGAGGCCCACCAGGCAATAGACCAGCATCAGCGCGAAGAAACCGATCACCAACATGAACCGAATACGTTTGATCATCCTGCGACTCTCGTTGAAAAAAAACTATTGGCCTCTATTCCGTGATAAAGGATCCTGCATTCTCAACTGCGCTTGTCGGCCAAGGTCTAAGGACCAATCGGCTCGTTCGCCGAGTTTCGTCCGTCATCGAGGCAGAGATGGAACGTCAATTATATCGATTATACCAATTGTGACGGGCCCGTGGCGAACAGGGACCGGTTCAGACCGGTCTCCGGGAAGTCTGGAGCAGCCGGGATCTCTACTCACCGCGACAATTTTCGTAATTAGATTCGTGGACAACAAATGCCGACTGGCGGAGAATACTACCGAAGAACCAGTGATCTTTCTTCGGTCATCAAATATTGATAGATTGCCCCGGCTCTTGGAGGTTGGGAGACTGAGATAATGTATAAATCAAATCCTTTCAAATGGCGCCACGATCAAGGCCAGTTCCTGCTCCGCCGCGGAGATGGGTCTCCCGGCTATCGAGATTTGTAACGGATAATGTGGGACGTGACCTGCCCGTCGATCCGGCGAAGATGCGGTGCCGGGTCCGGCTGACGGTCGATCCATCGGATTGAAGACGCCGTCCGGGCGAGATCCGAGGATGTCAGTTTACAGGCCTGCCC
>DATEFT010000861.1:0-9101 GCA_035280505.1 Blastocatellia bacterium
GCGGCAGATCATGGGCTGTCGCCCGCTCTCGCGGGCTCCGGATCATGTTCATCGTCAACCTGGGGTTCCGCGCTGCGCGCTTCACCCCCAGGCTTTATGCTCCCGCGCGCTTCGCGCGCTGGAAGACAGCAACGACCGTAGTGTCACATAACTTAGTTATCAAAGCACTCAGGATCGCTCCCTATCTTCTCGACCCTCCGGGTGGCCGGGGGCTGGGCATCGATAGGCGCGGCGCGGGAGGCAAGCTGTGAGCAAAAAGTTGGAACTCAAGGTCAACGGAAAGAGAGTCACCGTCGATTCGGAGACTGAGCGGAGCTTGCTGGTCGTCTTGCGCGACGAACTCGATCTGACCGGCAGCAAATACGGCTGCGGCGAGGGGCAGTGCGGGGCCTGCACGGTGCTGGTCGACGGCGCGGCCACGCGTTCCTGTCTGGTCCCGATCGCCGCCGTCTCAGGCAAGGAGATCCGGACCATTGAAGGGGTGGAGCAGAACGGACGCCTGCACCCGTTGCAGCAGGCGTTCCTCGAGGAGGGCGCTCTGCAATGCGGATACTGCACCTCGGGCATGATCATGTCCGCGCTGGCCCTGCTCGGTAAAACCCCGGCTCCGGCCGACCCGGAGATCATTCGAGCGATGCGGGGCAATCTCTGTCGCTGCGGAACCTATCCGCGCCTGGTGGCCGCCATCAAAAAAGCCGCCGTCGCCATGAGGAGGAGCTGAAGATGACGGAGCCGAATCCTATCGACCTCTATTCTGAGATGGCCGACGACGAGTTGCCGGAGCCGGTCGCCTTCAATTTCGCGCTGGCGCGGCGCGATTTCTTCAAGACGCTCGGCGGCGGACTCTGCGTGGCTCTCCTGCTGACCGAGGGGCGCGGGCAAGACGGCGGGCCGCGCGGGTCACGGCCGGCCTTACCTCCGGAGATCGGCGCCTGGCTGCAGATCGACGAAGACGGAAAGGTGACGGCTTTTACGGGCAAGGTCGAGATCGGGCAGAACATTCGGACCTCGCTCTCGCAGGTCGTCGCCGATGAATTGCGCGTGCCGATCTCCGCCGTTCGCCTGGTCATGGCCGATACCGGGTTGACTCCGTTCGACCCCGGAACGACGGGGAGCCGGACCACTCCGGACATGGCGTCGCGATTGAGACGCATCGCCGCCGCGACTCGCGAACTGCTGATCGAGATGGCGGCTGAGACTTGGACGGCCGATCGTCAGTCACTCGCCGCCGGCGACGGCAAGATCTCCAATCCGGCCACGGGCCAGGCTCTCTCGTACGGCCAGCTCACCAAAGGCCGGAAGCTGATGAAGGCGGTCGGCAACGAGGTGGCGGTGACTCCGGCAACACAATGGAAGATCGCCGGGCAGTCGGTTCCCAAGGTCGATGGGCCCGCCTTTGTGACCGGGAAACACCGCTACACGTCGGATCTCAAACTGCCCGGCATGCTCTATGGCAAGGTGTTGCGCCCCGCTTCAATCGGCGCGGCCATGACCTCGGTTGAGACGGGCGAGGCCCGGGCTCTTCCTGAAGTCACGGTCGTGCACGACGGCGATTTTGTGGGCGTCGCCGCGCCCACCGCGCCCCTGGCCGCACGGGCGCTGGCGGCGATTAAAGCCGAGTGGAGATCGAGCCCTCACCCCTCTTCACGGGAACTCTTCGAGTATCTGAAAACGCATCCTCTGGAGGGCGGAGCCGGTCGCGCCGCGCCGACCAGAACGGGCAATGTGAAGGAGGCTCTGGCGGCCTGTGATCGCAAACTGGAACGAACCTACACCGTGCACTACATTGCCCATGTGCCGTTGGAACCGCGCGCCGCGCTGGCCGAATGGAAGGACGGGAAACTGACCGTCTGGACGGGCACCCAGCGTCCGTTCGGGGTGCGCGGCGAATTGGCGAGGGTCTTTCGCCTGTCCGAAGAGAGCGTCCGCGTGATCGTTCCGGACACCGGTTCGGGTTATGGCGGAAAGCATACGGGGGAGGTCGCAATCGAAGCCGCGCGGCTGGCGCGCGCCGCCGGAAAGCCGGTCAAACTGGTCTGGACCCGCGAGGAGGAGTTCAGTTGGGCCTACTTTCGCCCCGCCGGCGTGATCGACGTGATCGGTGGGATCGGCAAAGACGGGACCCTCACCGCCTGGGAGTTTCACAGTTACAGCGCCGGACCCGCGGCGATCCGCACGCCCTACGAAATTCCGAACCAGCATGTGGAGATGCATCCCACCGTTCATCCGCTCCGCACCGGGTCCTATCGCGGGCTGGCGGCGACGGCCAACAACTTTGCGCGGGAGAGCCAGATGGACGAGCTGGCGCAGGCGGCGCAACTCGATCCGTTCGAATTTCGCCGGCGCCATTTACCGGATGTCCGTCTGAAAGCCGTGCTCGAAGCCTCCGCGAAGGCTTTTGGCTGGGGGCAGACGAAGGCCGCGCCGGGGCGCGGTTGCGGGATCGCTTGCGGAACCGAGAAGGGGGGCTATGTCGCCACCTGCGCGGAGGTCGAGGTCGACCGGCAGAACGGCCGGGTCAAGATCGCGCGCGTGGTGACGGCCTTTGAGTGCGGGGCGATCGTCAACCCCGATCATCTGAAGAATCAGATCGAAGGGGCGATCATGATGGGGCTCGGCGGAGCGTTATTTGAATCGATGGAGTTTGCCGAGGGGAAGATCCGTAATCCTCGCCTCTCGCTCTACCGCGTGCCGCGTTTCGACGATCTGCCGTTGCTGCAGACCGTCCTGGTCAATCGGCCGGACCTGCCGTCGGCGGGGGCGGGAGAGACCCCCATGATCGCGTTGGCCCCGGCCATCGGTAACGCCATCGCGGCGGCCGCCGGGATCAGGCTTCGTGAGCTGCCGCTGTTGCCGGACGGGCGAAGGCTGCGGCTCGAATGAGGTCGCTCCTCTCAAAAAAAGAAGCGAGCGGGAACGCCGCGCGCTCCTGCTCGCCGATCTCGTGGCCCGACTTTCAGTCCGGGATTCGGATTATCCTGCGGCCCTGAGCTTGGCCATCCGTTCCTGGTAGCTTTCGTTGTATCCCTTCACGAAGGATTCGCGAAAAGTGAAGCTGTCGGACTTCAGGTAGTCCTTGTGACCGGTCGGATTGGACGGTCTGCCCTTTTTAGCATCGTCTTTCCCCTCATCGCGGCCCTCTTTGTACCCTTTCTCTCGCTCATAGGCGATCGGGTCGACCACCGTGTAGGTCGGACCCCAACCCCAGCGAGGACCCCAGAACGGGTCGTAGAAAGGGCTGAAGTAAGGACGATAGTAGGGGCGATACACGATCACTCGCGGCGGGCGCGGATGCGGTCTCTGGACCCGTCTCCCCTGTGCATTGGCGGTGCCCACTCCGACTCCGGCCAGCAGCACGATTGCCGCAAAAGCCCCCATCGCTAAACGTTTCACTCTATTCGGTGTCATAACCTTTTTCCTCCTTTTAGACCTGTTTATTAGATGCTTTTTTCCCGCTCCAGGTTACAGAGGGGCCTGTTAGAATGAGTTAAATTCCGGTCCGCGCGCCCGGCAGTCGGCCCAACTGCCGGCCCAACGCCGGATGGAGCGGCGCGGCGCGCGGAAGAGGGCCTCAGGATGCAGTTTTAGGATTGATCAAAAGCCGCCGAAGGACTATAACAGCCCGGTGGCCGGATACTTGGAGAAATAGATCCGCCAAAGCCCAATCCTCAGAATTTTGCAAAGGAGAAGTTACAAACAGATGAATTCGTTGGAATCTGACTCGAGCGCCGCGTCAGTCGAATCGGCGGGCCGGTCCAATTTCATTCGCGACATAATTATCGAAGACCTTCAGGAGGGCAAACACGGCGGGCGAGTGCAGACGCGTTTTCCGCCCGAACCGAACGGCTACCTGCACATCGGCCATGCCAAGGCGATCTGCCTCGATTTCGGATTGGCGGCGGAGTTCGGCGGGAAGTGCAACCTGCGTTTCGACGATACCAATCCCTCCAAAGAGGAGACCGAGTATGTCGAATCGATTATGAAGGATATCCGCTGGCTGGGCTTCAAGTGGGATGGGCTGTACTACGCCTCCGACTATTTTCAGCAGCTTTATGACTGGGCCGTCAGGATGATCAAGGAGGGGCAGGCCTTCGTCTGCGACCTGGACGCCGATCAACTGCGCGAGTATCGCGGCACTCTGACCGAACCGGGTCGGGAGAGCCCGTACCGGAACCGTTCCGTCGAGGAGAACCTGGACCTGTTCGAGCGGATGAAGAACGGCGAGTTCCCGGACGGTTCGCGCACGCTGCGGGCCAAGATCGACATGGCCTCGCCCAATCTCAATTTCCGCGATCCGGTCATGTACCGCATTCTCAAGATGGCGCATCATCGGACCGGAGATCAGTGGTGCATCTATCCGATGTACGACTATGCCCACGGGCAATCCGACTCCATCGAGCAGGTGACGCATTCCATCTGCACCCTCGAGTTCGAGGATCATCGTCCGCTCTACAACTGGTACATCGAACAGCTCGGGATCTTTCAATCGCGGCAGTTCGAATTCGACCGGCTCAACCTGACCTATACCGTGATGAGCAAACGCAAGCTGCTGCGGTTGGTGCAGGAGGGCCTGGTCGGCGGCTGGGACGATCCACGGATGCCGACGTTGTCCGGGATGCGGCGGCGCGGCTACACGCCGGAAGCGATTCGTAATTTCTGCGCGAGCCTCGGGGTCTCCAAAACGAACGGCATCACGCAGCTTCAGCAACTCGAATACTACGTTCGCGAAGACCTGAATCGGCACGCCCTGCGGATGATGTCGGTGCTGAAACCGTTGCGCGTGGTGTTGACGAACTATCCGGACGAGACGGTCGAGCAGATCGAGGCGGTCAACAACCCCGAGGATGCGAGCGCGGGCACGCGCCAGGTTCCGTTCTCAAAGGTGCTCTACATCGAACAGGAGGATTTCCGCGAAGACCCGCCGAAACAGTTCTACCGGTTGTCGCCGGGCCGCGAAGTCCGGCTGCGCTACGGTTACATCATCAAATGCGAAGAAGTGATCAAGGATGCGGACGGCCGGATCGTCGAATTGCGCTGCACTTACGACCCCGAGACGCGGAGCGGCAACACCGCCCCCGCTCGCAAGGTCAAGGCCACCATCCACTGGGTCTCGGCCGCGCACGCCGTGGACGCGACGGTTCGTCTGTACGACAACCTTTTCACCAAAGAGAACCCCGACGAAGCGGAGGAGGGGCGGGACTTCACCGCCAATCTGAATCCGAACTCGTTGGAGGTGCTGACCGGTTGCAAGGTCGAACCGGCCCTGCGCGAGGCCGTCCCGGGCACGCGGTATCAGTTCGAACGCATGGGCTATTTTTTCGTGGATCCGGATTCCACGCCCGAATCGCCGATGTTCAGCCGAACCATCGGTCTGCGGGATACCTGGGCCAAGATCGAACAGCGCACCAAAAAATAGCCCTTTGGAGAGACGGTCCGATCCGAGTCTATCGCAAGTGCTTCTCCATGAATCCGAGAAACACGTCCCAGTCGGAAGGGATCGGGCCGTGACCTCCCGAGTGCATGATGTAGCCCAGACGGCTGAGGATCGGTTGTCCGGCCCCGGGCATCTGCTCGGCGTCGAGCGCCCCTGGGCCGAGCAGTTTGAAGACCGGCGCCGCCGCGACCGCTGCCAGAAATTCGCCTTTCGGATCGGACCACAGATCGGTGTCGCCGGTCTGCAGCAGCAGCGGTCGCGGCGCGATCAACGACACCAGCAGGTGCGAATCGACCGGGAATTCATTCACGCGGTCGCCGTACTTTCCATAATTGGCGCAGAACTGATACGGATAGCGGGTCGGCTCGGTCAGATGCTTGATGGTCTCGCCGTAATTGCGTCGGCTGAGCGCCGCGCCGCCTTCGCCTGAACAACTGGCAATCACCATCGCGAAACGCTGGTCGTGCGCGCCCGCCCAGAGCACGGTCTTGCCCAGTCTCGACACTCCCACGATGGCCACCTTCCCGGCATCGACTTGCCGGTCGGTCTCCAGATAGTCCAACGCGCGGCTCAACCCCCAGGCCCAGGCGCCGATCGCGCCCCACTCATCCGGTCCCGGTTCGGTCTGCCCGGACTTCAGATATAACGCTCGCACGCCGTACGGAATGCCGCCGAGGAAATCGGGATCGATGTCGCCGTAATAGACCGTCGCGACGCCGAAACCTTTTTCGAGAAAAGGCCGAACTTTGAGGCTGCCGAACCTTCCGTCTTTGGGCGCCGGCACCCGCTTCTTTTCGCGATTCCAGATCTCGCCCGGTCTGATGCCCGGATCGTCGACGGCGTTGGAGTTCGCGGTGAAACTCAGGTTGAGCAGGACGGGCACCGGTTTGGAGGCCGCGGCCGGCACGTAGAGGAGCAGATCCATCTTCGGCCCTTTCTGGTCGGCCGAGAAATAGACGGTGATCTGTTTGCGCAGGGCTTTGCCGTCGAAGGCCGGCGTGCCTTTATCGAAGACCTCGAACTTCATCTCGGCGGGGCGTCCCGGACTGCGGCCGAACTGATTCTCTTCGAACAGTCGCACGATCTCGGGGCGCCGTTTCTCATTCCACGTCCGGGCGTCGCGCACGGGCCCGCCGTTCGCGAGCTTCAGCGGATCGGGCAACGTGTAGCTCCCCACTTTGGCTTCGTCGTAGTTGACGGGAATGCCCGCGACTTCGGAACGCGGCGCGTTCTGGGTTTGGCTGTGGATCGCCCCGGCGAAGAGCAGCAGGGCACAGAGGGCAGCGCAAATTTTGAAGAGCATAGGCCTCCTGACTCGATAGATCGAACGCGAAAGACGCGGAATTAATCGCCATTCGCGTCTTTCGCGGTTGGTCAGCCGATCTGGTTGGTCAAGTAGTTATTTGCTGAACACTTCGATGTTTAGACTATTTTCGCCGGCCGCTTTGATCTCGACCACGTAGTCGTTCTTGTCTCGCGGATGCCGGCGCTTGAAGACGCGCTGGTTTTCGATGCTCGGCGACTGGTCGCGCTTTCGGACGTAATCGGCCCATTCTTTGCGGTCCTCCTCGGTCAGCGTCTGGTCGCGTTGTTTGGCCAGGATCTTGAGCATGAACGGATTGCGCGAATTGCTCAACCAGCGGGTCGCGTCCTGCCGGACCTCGACGCGATAGCGGCCCGGAACCGGTCCCTGCTCCGGGCTGACGTTGAATGAGCCGAGCGCGTCGGTATGGGCATTCGTGATGTAGGCGGTCACCGGCGGCGCCTGGGGGCGATTCACCGGAGTCAAGATCACGATGCCGCGCACGAGCGGTTCGCCGTCCAGTTTGACCACGCCTTTCAGCGCGGCCCGCGTCTGGTCCGTCAACCAGCCGCCCGCCGTCAACCAGCGATGCATGAGATTCGGCCACTCGCCCAGCACCGGATCGCCCTGCGCAAAGCCGACGCCGTGCACACCCCTGGCGAAGAAATGCGCTTCGACGGGCACACCGGCTTGATGCAGAGCGGCATAGAGTTCGGCCATCCCGCGCATCTGCCCGGCGTCTTCGGCGGTGCAGAACATGAAGGTCGGCGGCGGCTTGGGTCCGGCGGCCGCGGCCGGGAACGTTGTGGAGCCGTAAGACAGGATCGTAAAGTCGGGGCGGCTGGAGACGCGGTCGAGCGGGTCGGTGGCCGCCGGCTCGCCCGCCAACGAATTGAACGAAGCATCCGCCGCGAGCTGCCCTCCGGCCGAGAATCCGATGACGCCGATTCGATTGGCCGCGACGCGATACTCGGCGGCGTGGGCGCGGATGTACTGCAGGCCGCGCTGTGCGTCCCGTAACCAATGCTCGCGGCCGTAGAGCGGGCGCAGGCGATAGCGCAGGATGAAAGCGGCGATGCCTCGCTCCTTGAGCCACTGGGCGACGAGCATTCCCTCGTGATCGACGGCCCGCAGCATGAAGCCGCCGCCCGGACAGACCAGGATCGCCGCTCCGGTCGCGGCCGCCGCGTCGGGAATGATCGGAGTGATTGCAGGTTTGTCTTCGTCCGTCGCGCCGGTCGCGCCGGGGGCGCCGTTGGGCCACAGTTCGATCGTGCGGAGAGCGGGTTTGTCCGCCGCCACTGCCGTCAGCGCCGAGAGCGCCAGCCACAACGTTGCAGAGATGATGGTGCGATAGAGATTGGTCATGAATTTATCTCCGAGGGTGCTTGTTATTTAAATTGTTCCAATCGCCGATCAGGCAAAGATTTAACTGCCTACCACGTTGTAAAGATCGAGGCTTTAGTGTCAGATTAGACACCAGGTCAGATCCAAAGGCAATTTTTCAACCGAGACCACAACTAATCACCAGGCAACCAGGAGGTTGGCAGCATGGACTATATTCAACTGGGAAGATCGGGACTGCGGGTCTCGAAGTTCGTTTTCGGCACGGCCACCTTTTCCGGCACTTATGGTTTCGAGGCGCTCGGGTCGGTGGTGGGCGACGAAGCTCGCCGCCAGGTCGACCTCGCACTCGAAGCCGGCGTCAACGCGTTCGATACCGCCGACATCTATTCGCACGGCAATTCCGAGATCGTGCTCGGGCAGGCGCTCGCCGGGCGGCGTGAAGAGGTCCTGATCTTCACCAAGGCCGGATTCCCGATGAGCAAATCGCCGAACGATCGAGGCGCTTCGCGCATTCACCTGACGGACCAGATCGAGGGCTCGCTGAGGCGTCTGCAGACGGACTACGTGGACCTCTATTTCATTCACATGTGGGACGGCTCCGTGCCGGTCGAGGAGACGATCGAGACCATGTCGAGCCTGATTCAGGCGGGCAAGATCCGATACTGGGGCGTGTCGAACTACAGCGGGTGGGGACTGGCGCAGACGGTCCTGACGGCTCGGGCGGCCGGACTGGCCCAACCGGTCAGCCATCAACTCTACTACACCGCGGAGGCGCGCGAGGCCGAATATGAGTTGCTGCCCGCCGGTCAGGAGCTGGGCGTCAGCGCCATGATCTGGAGCCCGTTAGGGCAGGGAGTTCTCACGGGCAAGATCACCCGCGAGCAGAAAGCTCCGGCCGGGACGCGGCAGGGAGCCCATGGTTGGAAAGAGCCCTGGGTGATGAACGAAGAACGTCTCTATCGGGTGCTCGATGTTCTCAAGGAGGTGGCCGCGGAGCATCAGGCCACGATCGCGCAG
>DATEFT010000862.1:0-11847 GCA_035280505.1 Blastocatellia bacterium
CGCCTGTTCGGCCTGCTGGTCGGCGGCTGCGGGCTGTTGGCCGTCATTCTGGCCGTCATCGGCATCTATGGCCTGGTCGCTTATGCCGTCAGCCGGCGCACGCGCGAGATCGGCATTCGCATGGCCCTGGGAGCGGATAAATGGAGAATTCTGCGCCTGGTCATGCGTCAGGGAATGATCCTGGTGGTCTATGGATTGAGCGCGGGTTTGCTGTTGGCGCTGGCGCTGACGCAAATCCTGACCAGCTCGGCCTTCGAGATTCCGATCTTGATTGGCGTGAACGCGGCCGATCCGCTGACCTTCGGCTCGACCGCGCTGTTATTGATCGTGGTGGCGCTGCTGGCCTGTTACCTCCCGGCGCGGCGCGCGACGAAATTCGATCCGATGGTGACGCTGCGATCCGAATAAAACTCGAAGAACCTCCGGCCGTCCCAACCGCCCGGCCGATGTTACCCGGTGGTATTTCGCCGAAGGCGTTGAAGCTTGATCATCGTGAGCTTCAACGCTTCGGTCAACCTCATCGTCCATGACGGCCCGGATCATTTCCCAACCCCACAATCAAAAGCGATAGTTAACAACCTTCCGACGACACTATCAAAAACGATAGTTGCCGGCGCGTCAGCACCCTCACGACGACACTATCAAAAACGATAGTCGCCGGAACATTACCCGGGGCGCTAAATTTGCTATAATTCACCAAGCAGCCGGGCCGACAGAACGAAAAGCCATAACGAGTCAGGATGAGGGATCCTAAATGGTATCCCCGGATCCATTAATCAGGTACGGAGTTAACCCGCAAATTCTCAAATAGCTTGCAACCCTGACCGACTGAATGATGTCAAAGGACGTGAGTGTCAGATGCCATAGTACTGCAGGAATCATTTAACCTTTAAGGAGCGGGGCATGATGTCTCGAGAGCGGGGAGAGTCAACCGAGGCGGCGGCGGATGATGTCACCGTACGCCTGGATCAGATGCGAAGTTCTCAACGAAGCGCCGCTGCTACCGGCGTTCTCTCGCCGACCGCCGATCAAAAGGCGAAGGGCGGGCGATGGATTCGGGGTCCGTGGCCGAAATGGATCTGGCCGGCCGCGGCGGCGTTGGGACTGATCTTCATTCTTTTATTGCCGCTGCTCTTTTACAGCCAGCCGGGTTTCACGCTGGTGGTGAGAGGCGCGCCGCCCGCCAGTCAGGTCTTCATTGACGGCGTGCCGCGAGGCATTCCGGGAGTCGAACAGTCCGGGGATAACCTGATCGCCCTGATCAGGACCCAGGGTTTGAAAGCGGGCGTCAGCCACGGCGTGCGCCTCAATTGCGGCGGCGGTCAGGATGCGACGCTCTACCTCGATAACGATTCGTCGGTCGGCGAGGTCCTGGCCCAGGATGGAGACGTCGTCAACCTGAGAGTCAAGTGCGATGCGGCCACCGACGAGATCGAGTATACCGGGAAGATGCGGCTGGTGATGGTCGGGGCCGGGGCTTTCTGGATGGGCGACGACGGCGGAGAAGAGAATGAGCGGCCGGCGCACCTGGTGACCACGCTCAACTACGACTACTACATCGACAAGTTCGAGGTCACCAATCAGCAGTACAAGGAGTTCGCCTCGAAGGCCGGGCTCCAGCCGCCGGCTGAGCCCCATTGGGATGCGGCCTATTCGGTCAACAGCCCGGACCATCCGGTGGTCGGCGTCTCCTGGAACGATGCCCGCAGGTATTGCGAGCAGCTCGGCAAGCGATTGCCGACGGAGGCCGAATGGGAGAAGGCCGCCTCCTGGGATCCGAAAGCGACCGATGATTCGCTGAAGTGGAAGCGCCGCTGGCCCTGGGGGAACGACTTCGACCCTTCCCGCAGCAATTTCAGCTCTGAACATACGCAGCCGGTGACTCGGTTTGCCGCCGGCGCCAGCGCCTATGGCGTCTATAACATGGCCGGCAACGCCGGCGAGTGGGTTGAGGACCTCTACCGCGCCTATCCGGGCAGCCAGGCTCGCGACGCGGATTTCAACAGCCAGAAGCGTGTGATTCGCGGTGGGACCTTCAGGTCCTTCAAGGGTGAGTATGAACGCACAACCATCAGATTTTCCGAACAGCCAATTCTAAGCCAGGAACAACTGGCCAAGAGATCGTGGCTCATAGGGTTCAGGTGCGCCGTGCGACGCGACGATCCCGCGTTGCAACGGAACTTGAAGAAGAACGGTCAATGAATCGGGAGATCCGATTGTCTCCAAGTCAATCGCGATCGGGAGAACCATTTATGAGATCTGATTTCAATCTTCGCCGGCTTCTGCGGCCGCACGTCGGATTTGTCAGCCGTCTATCGTTGGTGATGCTCTGTGGCCTGATCTGGTCGTCGGCCGCGCTCGCGCAGGGCGACAAACAGAAGAAAGACGTTATAATCTGGGATGAAACTCCTAAAGTAGTCGTGACTCCGGCTAAGAAGGGCCGCCCGCGCGTTCTGAAACCCGTGCTGATGGTCCGCTGGCAGCTCCTCGGGCTCGATCGGCAGAACCGTGAGTTCGCCGTGGATCCGGGCCGCGAGTTGTCTGACGGCGATTACGTGCGGCTGGCCGTTCAGGTCAATCAAGAGGGGTACCTGTACCTGATGAAGCAGACGGTCGAGAAGGACGGCAAGACCACCCCCCTGGTCATGATCTCCAGTGACGTGGCGAAAGCGGGCGCCAATAGCGTGGCCGAAGTGCCGATCGGGTGCGACTCGAAATCCATGCGCAACGGCAAATGCTGGTGGCGGTTGCGCAAACCCGCCGGCCGCGAGGTGATGACCGTCATCTTCAGCCGGAACCAGATTCCGGAACTGGCGCAGGTGGTGAGGAAGAATTCGGGAGAAGAGATCTACGTGGGCAACAATCTCTACTTCAGGCTCACGCAGGAATCGCCTCCGCCCAAACGTCAGGCCTGGACTCTGGCCGAGCAGAAACGCAAGCCGCATCCGGGCCTCACCGGCGAATACATTACGATGGTGCAGAACCCGAACCTGCAGAAGAACGAACTGCTGGTCGAGAGGATCGAATTCACGCATAAATAACCTATGGAGATCTGGCTCGAGATCCATTCTCAAGAGGGCAGCCGCCGCGTGACGTTCGCCGGGGACCGCATGGTGCTCGGCCGCGGCGAGACGGCGGACGTGCAGATCGCCGGGGCCGGCCTTTCACGCCGGCACGCCAGCATCCATCGCGATGGCGATCGTCTCTGGATCCTCGATGAGGGGTCGGCGAACGGCGTCACCGTCAACGGCGCCGCCGCCTCGCCGCAGGGCACGCCGCTGTCCGATGGGGATGAGATTCGGTTGAGCGATGAGGTCACCATCCTGGTGCGGTTCGAAGGCCGCCGCGAGCAACGCCGGGCGGCGGCCTCGTCGGCAGCATCATCCGGGTCGCGGTCGCCGCGCCTGGCGCTGGCGGCCATCGCGCTGCTCGGCATCTTCATCCTGGGCGGCATCGCCGTCCTGGCGGCCCGTCAGCTCGGATATTGGGCTCCGTCGGGCCCGCGCGAGCCGGATCCGACGGTCGCGGGAGGCTCGGAGCCGCCCGGTCCGTTGCCGCTCGATCCGCGCCCGGCCGATCCGTCGCCGGAGGTGGGCGGCCTGGTTCAGCGGCCCACGACGCCGGTCCTCTATCTCAAGATGAGCCGCGAGCAGCAGGACGAGTTTCTGGATCGCGAGGCGCGGCGAGTCACGGTCTTGATCGGCAATCGCGAGTATGTCTTCGAGCGCGAGGTGCTCGGCTACATCAAGGAGTACGTGGATTCGTACGCGAGACGGGTCCGGAACGGGAGCACCGCTCGCTGGGGCGAGGATTTGAACTACATCTTCGAGCGGGCCCGGCAGAGCGCGCCCTACATCATCGCCTCGTTCAGAAGGGAGAGCGTGCCGGTGGTGTTGGGCCTCTACATCCCGATGGTCGAGACCGAATACAATGAGTGTCTGGCCAGTCCGGTCGGCGCGCTGGGGCTCTTTCAATTCATGCCGGGCACCGCCCGCGATTACAACGTCTCTCCCGCGGACCGCTGCCGGATCGGCCTGATGGCGCCGGCGGCGGCCCGGTATATGCGAGATCGGATCCGGGAGTTCGGGAGCGACGGAATGAGCGTCGCCTTGAGCCTCGCCGCCTACAATCGCGGTCCCGACTCGGTGCGGCGCGACCTGCAGGACGTGGTCGACAGCCGCAGCAACGAGCGCAGCTTCTGGACGCTCGTGGCTAAAAAAGAGAAGCTGGACAAATATTTCCGCAATGAGAACATCAAGTATGTCCCGAAGTTCTTCGCCGCCACGATCGTCGGCGAAAATCCGGAGGCCTTCGGCCTGCGCATCAGAAAGCTCTCGACCTACGATCAAGAGGTTCCGCTGAGGGGCCCGACGAGAGACTGATGGAGGGCGGCGATCCGGCCGCCGGAGCCGCGTTTCAGCGAACAGGCGTTCGTTGACAATTGAGTTGCCGATGGCCGACAATCGATGTGCTATCATCATTTTACATAACATAACATCGAGCGGAGAAGTCAGCCTCGGTCACACCGAAACCAGACATCGAAATTTTCGGGAGATTTAACTCCGATGAGTCGTTATCGCCGGGTGGTATGGAACGAGGGGATGCTGCTTTCTCCCCATCACTTCCAACAAGCCGACAACTATACGGAAGACCTGATCAATACGCGGGTCTCCTGGTTACTCTCGCACGAGTGGGGGATCCTCGATCTCCAGCTCAACCGCGATGCCATCGCCAACGGGTCGGTGCAGTTGATCAGTTGCCGCGGCGTCATGCCGGACGGCCTGGTGGCCGATATTCCGCAGACCTGCATGGCGCCCGAGGCGCGGCCGGTGGGCGATCATTTCGCCCCGACGGCCGACAACCTGGGCGTCTATCTGGCGATTCCGGCGAGCCACGTCGGAGCGGCCAATTTTCAGTCCGACCGGGGCGGGGCCGACGGCAATCAACCCAACTCGCCGGTCCGTTTTCTGCAGGAGTCCGGGACGGTGGTGGATGAGGCCTCCGGCGAGAACGAGCAGCAGCTCGCCTTCGCCCGGCCCAACTTCAAGCTGTTGTTCGCCGACGAGCCGCGTGAAGGGTACAGCGTGATCAAGATCGCCGAGTTGAAGCGGACGACCACCGGCCGCCTGAAGCTCTCGGAGGAGTACGTTCCGCCCGCGCTGCACATCGGCGCGTCCGCCTGGCTGGAGAACCTCCTGCGGCAGTTGATCGAGTTCCTGATCGCCAAGAGCCACACGCTCGGCGAGCGCCGCCATCAGGGCGGTTCGGGCCAGGCCGTCTTTACGACCGACGACGGCATGGTCCTCTGGGCGTTGCCGACTCTCAACGCGGCGATCCCTCCAATGACCCATCTCTTCCATCAGCGGATCGTCCATCCCGAACGGCTCTACACCGAGATGTCCCGGCTGGCCGGGGCCATGATGACCCTGGTCTTCGATCGCCACGCCAAGGACCTGCCGCAGTACGATCATCTGGACCTCTACAACACCTTTCGCCAGCTCGATTTCGAGATTCGTTACCTGCTGGAGATGGTCGATCCTCAACGTTACGTTCCGATCCCGTTGACGCAGGAGCGCCCGGCGCTCTACGTCGCGCGGGTCAACGATCATCAGCTCCTGCGCGACGCCGAGTTCTTCCTGGCCGTCGGCGCACAGGTGCCCGAGAACCGCCTGATCGAGCGGGTCCCGTTCGCGGTCAAGATCGCTCACCGCGACGGCATCGACGTGGTCATCAACAACGCCCTGAGCGGCGTCAGCATGACGCACGTCCGGCCGCCCGGACAGATTCCGACCCGCGCCGGGCTCCACTACTTCAGACTGGACCGCAACGATGTGGACGCGTCGTTGAAACGCTTCTGGGACTTCATCGTCGCCACCAAGACCCTCTCGGTCTGGGTCGCGGATGAGTTTCCCGAGGCCAAGCTCGAACTGTACGCGATCAAACCCCGGTAGGCCGGGGATCGCGTGGCAGCTCGATGAGGAGACCTCATGCCACAACAGGTTGCCGTCAATCAACCGAAAGGGCGGGCGAACGGGAAGCCGGCCAACGAGCTGATCAATCTGGCGACGCCCATGTTCCAGATGATGATGAGGATTCGGGCCCGGATGATGGCGCCGTCCGACGAGATGCGCCGCACGCTGGAGCGACTGATCAAGGAGCTCGAGGAGAAAGGGGCCAAGCGCGGTTACAAGGAGCGCCAATTGCAGGACGCCAAGTTCGCCCTGACCGCCCTGATCGATGAGACGGTGCTGGCGGGCGGCGGCGCGATGCGCGAGCAGTGGGAGCGATACCCGCTGCAGCTCGAGTACTTCAAGGAGGCCCTGGCCGGAAACAAGTTCTTCGAGCGTCTCGACGGGCTCATGAAAGAGGGGGCCTCCGAGGTCGATGTGGTCGAGGTCTACTACCTCTGCCTGCTGTTGGGATTCAAGGGCAAGTACGACGTCTTTCTCGAAGACCAACTGCCGGCCATGACCAACGGCGTCGCCGAGTATCTGCGGAAGGCCGGCCGGTTGCGCGTTCGCACGCTCTCGCCGCACGCGCTGCTCAACGATCAACCGGCGCCGCCGCCGCCGGAACCGGAGTTTCCGCGCTGGATCAAGCTGGCGCTCGTCGCCGCGGTCGGAGTGGTCAGCGGCGCTTATCTGCTCTTGAACTGGTCGTTGCTCTCGACTCTCGACACCGCGATGAGAGAGAGCCTCCTGAAATAGACGTCGGACCTGGGGACGGTTTGGGAAAGGCAGCCATTAATGTTTGCACTCAGTCAATCTCTCAAGTTCTGGATCAAGATCTTGGCGCTGGTCGCGTTGACCGGGATCGCCATCGCGCTGGCCTTGATGGTCAGCGACGACATCATCGTCAACGTCATGCTGGTCGCGCTGATCCTCTTGTTCTGGCCGATCGGCTTTCTGATCCATCAGCACTTCAAGGGGCGCCGGGCGCCGGCCACCGCGTCGGCCACCCCTTCGGCCATCTCTCAGACCGGCGCGGCGGATCGTGAAGCCCAGCCGGACCCGAAAGAGGCCGCCTCGAACCGGCCGTCGCGCACCTACAAACATCTGGACAGTGGCGCCGCCGAGGTCGTCGACTTTCTGCGCCGGCATCGGGGCGGGGCCGCGCCGGGCGGCGACGCCATCTACAGTCTCCCCTGGTTTCTGATCGTCGGGCCGCCCTCCAGCGGCAAGTCGTCGCTGATGCTCTCGGCCGGCCTCTCGTTCACCGCTCTCAAGAGCCAGCGCCATTCGGATCTGGATCTGCTGCGTCCGACCGGCCACTGCGACTGGCGGGTCACCGATCATGCGGTCCTGATCGATTCCGCGGGCCGCTACCAGACCGAGGGGGCCGACCGCGATGAGTGGCTCGGCCTGATCGAGACTCTCAAACGGTACCGCCAGCAGCGCCCGCTCGACGGCCTGGTGGTCGCCGTCAACGGCGCGAGCCTGCTGGCCAAACAGACCACCGCCGAGGTCGAGCAGCAGGCCCGGATCCTTCGGGCGCGGCTCAATGAACTGACGGCGGGAGCCGGGCTGCAATTTCCCATCTACCTGGTCTTCACCCACATCGACAAGGTTCCGGGCTTCACCGACTTCTTCGGCGCGCTCGAGGCCGAGGACCGTTCAGGCGTCTGGGGCGTGACCATGCCGCTGGTCCACAAGGAGCGCGCGCACGCGCTCTTCGATATCGAGTTCGACCACCTGCTCGACTCGCTGATCGAGCGCCGGCTGCCGCGCCTGAGCGCGACCGGCGCCCCGGCCGAGCAACTGGGCGTCTTCGATTTTCCGATTCTGTTCAACACCTCGCGCCAGAAGTTCGGCGCCTTCACCACGGCGCTCTTCAGTCCGAATCCCTTCAGCAAGCTGCCGCTGCTCCGCGGCATCTATTTCACGAGCAGCGCCTCCGGTCAGCGCGGGCTCCGCAGCCTCACGGCTCATCAGACGTCGGAGGGGCCGGCCGCCCGCACCGGCGAGCTCTCGGCTCAGGAGTCGCACATCAGAACCAAGGGCTGCTTCACGGAAGGGCTCTTCAAGGAGATTCTGCGGCGTGACGGACATGTCGCCGCCGCCCTCCAGACGATTCATGGGCGGCCGAGCCGGATCCGGAAGCTGACGATCGCCGCCGCTTCGCTCGGCGCGTTGTCGATGCTGCTGCTGATCGGGATGGTCGTCTCCTATTTCAACAACCGAACCCTGATCGACGAGAGCAAACGCGCGGGCGCCGATGTGCTGCGGCACTTCCGGCCCGTCGGCGGGGCCCAGGCCGAACCGCTGAGCACGATCGAGGCCGAAGACCTCGGCAAGCTGCAGGACTCCTTGTTGACGCTCGACGACTACAACCAGCGCTGGATCGGCCCGCTCTGGCATCGGTTCGGCCTCTATACCGGGAAGCGGATCCAGCCGCGTCTGCGCGAGATCTATTTCGACTTCGCGAGTCAGCGCCTGCTCAAACCGACGCTCGCCGCCATGGCGCAGGATCTCTCTCTGAAGACCCCCGCGCAGGCGATCGGAACGAGGCCCGAGCAGGTCGAGGCGGCCGAGCAGGACTACTACGACCGGCTCAAGGCCTATCTCATGGTCGAACAGCAGGAGCGAGTCGAGCCGGTCTTTCTGCAGCAGCAACTCTCGGCCTATTGGAAAGAGGGGATCTCGGGGACCGGGCCGCGGCATCTCTACTACTATGTCGAGCAGGCCAGCCTCAACCGCGACAGCGATCAGCGCGTCCCGCGGCCGCAGGCCGATAAGCTGACCGTGGTGCAGGCCCGCGGGAATCTGGAGAAATACGGCGCCCCCAAGCAGATCTACAACGAGATCGTCAGCAGCATCGGCCGGCAGGGCGAGCCTTACCAGTTGCGCGAAGCCGTCGGCAGCCAGTTGGGCAGCCAGTGGTTTGAGGATGCGGGAGCGCTCTCCGTGCCCTACGTCTACACCAAAGAGGCCTACTACAAACATTTCAAGGGCGAAGCCTGGGCCTCGGCCTTCGAGGCGATCCGCAGCAAGGGACAGAACGATTGGGTGCTGCAACGGCCCTTCGATTATCAGCGGGCCACTCCCGAAGAGGTGCGCCAGCGATACGAACGGGACTACATCACCTCCTGGAAGAAGTTTCTCGACGGCGTGCGGGTCAAAGAGTTCAAGCAGAAGGCCGACGCGGTCGAGGCGCTCGATTTCCTGGCCCAGCAGAATTCGCCTTTGACGACCATCTTCGATCAGGTCCGGAATCAGACGACTCTCTCCGAGGCGCCGGTCAGCGGCGGCGTGATCGCCTGGATCAAGAGCTACGTGATCTCGAAGGAGAAGTCGACGACCGAGGTCGAGAAGTCCTTCGCGGCGCTCAAGAATTTCAAACTCGAGACCTATCTGGAGAAGCTGAGCGAGGTCCGGCAGCGCCTCAAGGATCTGCCGGGCGACGAGTGGCGGCAGGTGGCCGAGCTGAACACGAACGATCGATACCGGAAGGCGATGGACGACGCGCGGAGCCTGCTCAAACAGCTCGCCTCCAATCCGGGCAGCAGCTCCATGGCGAATTTGCTGGCCCGCCCGCTCGACAACATCGACGTCGCGCTGGGGCGGGGCGTCACGAAGGATCGCGATACGACCTGGGCCGATCTCTACGGCATCGCGCGAGGCCTGGAAGAGAAGTACCCTTTCAGAAGCTCGAGCCAGCAGGAGGTGCAGCCCACCGACCTGGCCGATTACCTCGGCCGGTTGACGCAGTTCTTCGATCAGCACCTGAAGAATAGTTTCGATCGGACCCCGGGAGTCTTGAGGCCGCTGCGCCGTGACGAGTTCTCGGATGAGTTCGTGACCTATCTCAACCAGATGTTCACCTTGCGCGAAGCGCTGGGCATCAAGGGGCCGGGAGAGCAGCCTCGATTCGGATACAGCCTGAAGCTGCAGCCGCCGGATGGTCAGAACGTCGAGATTCGAGTTGACGGCCAGCCGCCCGTGAGAGCCGAAGGCGGAGTCCAGACGGCCTCTTTCAACTGGCCGTCATCCGGGCAGACCAGCGGCGTCGAGATCGGCACCGTCGAGAAGAACCGCTTCCGGCGCACGGGCATCTATCCCGGCGCGTGGGGCCTCTTCAGAATGGTGGGCGAGCGGGGCCGCGGAAATCCGCCTTATCAATTCAACTGGACCGGCGTCAGCATCACGATCGAACCGCCGGCCAGCCGCAATAATCCATTCATCGATTTCACCCGGATTCATGCGCCCGGGCGCATCGCCCGGTAGCCGGAGCCCGGTCTTTTTTCAACTCCGGGAGGCCCAGAAAATTTCCGGACAGGCCACCGGATCGCATCAGGTCGCATCTGATAGCAGTCAGTCAGATCAAGGAAGACACTACCAACTGTGGATAGCAGCCATTCGCGAAATGGTGATGGCGCGATTTGTTGCGGGCCCCCCGCGCCTAAGGAGATGAACACATGTCAATCACGGTGCCGGTTGCGGATCTGGAAGCGCTGCTCAAACCAATCTCGACCGAAGCTCCAGCCGGTCAGGACCTGCGATCGGTCTTGCTCGACCCGAAGAAAGGCTTCTACTGGCACGACCGGATCCGGGAAGCTCATCGCGAAAATCCATATGAGACCGTGCCGAAGCTGGCCGACTGGCCGGCCGTCATGACGCTCTCGACTCAGGCGCTGACTTCACTCAGTAAAGATCTGCAGATCGCCGCCTGGCTCTCCGACGCGCTCGTCAAGAGCGATCGGCACGACCGGCTGGCGGGCCTGCACCAGAGTCTCAAGCTGATGCGGGGTTTGATCGAGCAGTACTGGGAAGGCGTCTTTCCCGCCGGCGATCCGGAGAGCGACGACGGACACTTTGCCGCCCGCGCCAACATCATGGCGGTCTTTGATAGCCGGATCGCCTTCGCGATCAAGGCGATCCCGCTGACCGAGAGCGCGGGCGGACTCAGATACTCGTTCCTGAATTGGGAAGAGTCCCGCCTCTTCGACGTGCCGGATAAAGACCGGCTCGACTCGCTGAGCTCCGATGAACAGGATCGAGTCCAGGCGTTGAAGGAGCAGGCGGCGCGAGAACAGAAGATCACCAGCGAAGACTGGCGCAAGGCCGCCAACGGCACGCCCTATCAGTTCTTCAAGGAGCGCCTGGATCTGCTGGAGGCCTGCCACGAAGAGTTGACGGCGCTCGACGAAACCATGGACCTCCGTTTTCAGCGCGAGGCCCCCGGGGTCAAGGAACTCCGGAAAGCGCTCGAAGACGTGACCTCCGTGATCAAACCGTTGGAGAAGGAGAAGCGCCCGCCCGAGCTGATGGCGGCTGATGGCGAGGCGGAGCCGTCCGCAGACGGCGACTCGGGCCTTCCTCCGATGTCGGGCAGCGTGCGCACCCGACAGGAGGCGCTGCGCCGTCTGGCCGAGGTCGCCGAATTCTTTCGTCAAACCGAACCGCACAGCCCGGTTTCGTATCTGCTACACCGCGCTATTAAATGGGGAAATATGCCGCTGGAGAACTGGCTCGAGGAAGTCGTCAAAGATTCCAGCGTCTTGAGCCACCTCCGCGAGACATTGGGAATCAAACCTGACGGTCAATAGTTTTCGGATTTCAGCGTTGAAGTCTGAAATCCGAAACCGAAATCTGGAGAAAAAGTATGCCGCCTAAACGGGAAAGCATTCAACAGAAGATCAGCCGCATTCGCCCGCCGCGCGTGCACATCACCTACGATGTCGAGGTCGGCGGGGCCATGGAGATGAAAGAGTTGCCCTTCGTCGTCGGCGTCATGGGCGATTTCAGCGGGAACCCGGCCGACCCTCTGCCGCGGGTCCGGGATCGCAAGTTCGTGCAGGTCGACCGCGACAACTTCGATCAGGTCATGGCCGGGATGAAACCCCGCCTC
>DATEFT010000863.1:0-3548 GCA_035280505.1 Blastocatellia bacterium
CCACGTCCGCGCGGCCGCTCAGAAAATCGACGCTGGCCGTGTTGTTGTCGATGCCGTCGAGCATGTAGTTGTTCTGCGCCGGACGGGTCCCGTTGGCGGCGAACTGATTGGAGGCGCGAACGCCGTTCTGCGGGAGGTTGACTCCCGCACTCAGCCGCGCCAGACTGGTCCAATCCCGGCCATTCAGAGGCAGGTTGTTGACGGAGGTCGCGTTGATCGACTGTCCGACCGAACTCTCCTGCGTCTGGAGCAGCGGCGCCTCGGCCGCAACCTCCACCGTCTGGCTGATCTCGCCCGTCTCCAGGGCGAGGTTGATCTCGGCCTGCTGCTGGATATTCAACTGGATGCCGGAACGGACCGCCTTCTTGAAGCCGGTGGCCTCCACCGCCACCTGATAGGTGCCGATCTTGATGGCCGCAAACAGATACCGGCCCTCGTCATCGGTCTCGGTGGCGAACGAGATCGAGGTCGCCGTGTTGGTGAGGACGACCTTCGCTTTCGAAACGACGGCTCCCGACTGGTCCTTCACCGTTCCCAGAATGGTCCCCGTATCAACCTGAGCGTGGACGGCGGCCGCCAGCACGACCGCCGCCGGGACCGCCCTCGTAAAGACCGTTAAAACTCCCATTAGGATCTGACGAATGATGCCCATGATTATTATCACCATGATGTCTCCTTTCATCACTGCAAACACCGGCAGGCATGCTTGCAGGTTGAAAAACTCCTATCGCGCCTGTCAGCGCGACCATCGATTCCGGCCCGAGTCGTTCGGGCCGTGAATCTTCCCATCCTGATCATCAACCGACCGTTCCTGCGGTCGAGGCAGGCCGAGATCACGAAGCCGCCGACCACAACGATCGGCGCCGGCGGAAAGAAAGTAGATTGTGTTGCAAAAATTGATGGGAGCCGGTGAGAACCGGATCGCGCGTCTCAGTAAGGGGCGATTCCAAAGAGACCTTCCACGAATCTCACCTGTCCCTGAATGTCACCTTCGTCCACTCCGAGAATCTGCCATTTCGGCCATTTCGAATGATGTTGGTTATTAAAAGCCAGGTGGAAAGCGGCATGATGATCGTGCTTTTCTGCCGCTCCAGTTCTTAATTTGCGTGGACGGCCAATTCTACACGGTCGGCGGCAGCCAGCGCCAGGATCCGGGGGCCCCTGCGCCGGCCGAGTAAGCCCGCACATTAGAACAACCATTCTTCGCCTGTTCCGCCTGTTTCGCGGGGGTCCCGACCGCGCGACTCTTCAGATCACTCCTCTCGCGAGGCTCGTCTCCCGAAATTGTGGCGTAACGTCAGCGTATGATAGGGAATGCTCCGGCCGAAATCGGTGAAATATGTGTATTGAACCAGCCAATCGGACTTCACTCTCCATCCGAGGCCGAAGTTGGACGGCGCATAGGCGGCCGGTCGATCCGGCCGGTCAAAGAGATCTCTACTCCTGATCAGTTGGAGCGAGGTGTTGGCGAAGAATCGTCTCCAGACGTCGGTCTGCGCCCCGAGATGCATGGAGAGAAAGTGGCCGTGATCGGGCGGAAAGAGGTAGATCGGCGAATGATACCGGCTGACGCCGGCCGAGAGATCGAGGCTGAAGACGGTCCGAGGCCGCAAGGCATACCCGATTCCGCCGCCGAGCATGGTCCGCAGAGCACGCGGGCCTTCAACCCCACTGACAGGCCGGCTCTCGGATCGCAGGAAGAGCAGCGACCCCTCCACCCCATAAAAGAGGCGCTGAGATCTCGAACCCCGAAACATGGCGCTGATCTCCGATCCGCGAGCCGTGCCGTCAACCTTCGAGAGATTATCGATCAAAGACAGACTGTCCCCGGTTCCGAGCTCGAGGCCGGACAGCGTGGCCCCCTGCTTAACCCAAAAAGAGCCGGCGCTGTAGCGATAGGAGACTCCCAGTTTCTGGTCTTCGGCGATGTCGCGCGTCACACCGATCGAGAACCCGATTCGGCTCTCCTGTCCCCGGTCGGCCCCGCGAAACTCGAGCGACCGGCTCTCTCCGGGAGCCCGAATCTGCGTCGATCTCAGGCTGTGGTCGAGCAGAAAATCGAATTTGCCGCCGAGGCTCGTCCGCTTCCCGCTGCCAATCGGTCTGGCGACCATGAAAGCCAGCGCCAGCGTGCTGAAGGTATTATCGCCGTCGAAAACGGTCCCGGCCGGGTATCCTTCAACCGGCGGAGGGTTCCTTCGCGCGCCGTCTCCGAGATGACTTCTCAGGAGAGCGACGTCGCCCCCCAGCACCAGGCCGGACTTCCCGATCGGCTCAAAATATGATGACTGAAGCGAGAGCGTCTGGTCGAACGAACCGGGCCGCGCTCTCGACCCGGAGTCTTCAACCGTATACCGAGGCGGACGGCTCAGAGCCGAGGCCCAATAGAACCGGCCGTCGGCCCGCGTAAACTCCGCGGCGTAGGCCGGATTCTGCAGACTGTCGTAATGCGAATCGGCGAAAGAGATGAACCGGGAAGGCGACAGTTGGGCATACACAGTGGGATCGATCCGGGCCTCCCCGATCTTTTGAAAGCCGATTCCGGGGACCAGCGGGAGATCGATCAGACCCGGATCGAGGTTCGCCCCCACGGTGATGGTGCTGACCTCTCCGTTGAGGCCGGGGATGAGATATCGTCCGGGTTGCGTGAGGAGGCTCTGCGACGGATTGAAGAGTCCCAATCCGGTGGTCGGCCCTTCCAGAAAGAGAGATTGTGTCTGACCGTTCAAGGTTACGGTGAGGACCTGACGCTGGAAGGTATTGAAGGGCGCGCTCGGGTTGTTGAAGGGCGAACCCATGAGGGATGAAAGCTGCCAGGCCGAGAGCTGATTGAAGAGATTGAGATCCGCGCTTGGATCCTCGAACCCGATCAGGAAGTCTCGGGAGACGGATCGGCCATTCACCGCATCCAGGAGATTGGGAGTTCCGCTCCTCATCAAGCCGATATCTCCATTGGAACGGATGATCACATTGCGCCCGGGTCGAACCAGAACCTTCTGCTGTGAGTTGAGCAGGCTCGACACTTCGACCAACCCTTCATAGACAAAGACCTGCGTTTCGGCGTTCTGATCCACACCGACGAGAAAATCGGTGCCGCGCACCGCAATCGCCGCAATCGGACTATAGACGCGGTATGGATTGGGGCGTTTGCCGTAGTGATTGATCTTAGCCCTGATCCTTCCGAATGCCACCTCCAGCAGATCTCGCCAGGAGGTGAGGCGGCGAAAGTCTTTGAGCACCAGCCGCGAGTTCGGATAGACCAGCACCTGACTGCCGTCGTTCATGGCGATCACCAGAGATCCGCTGCCGGTCTCGATGATATCACCCGGTTGCAATAGATCTCCTCGCTTGAGGATCGTCGGGCCGAGACTGCTTCCGGCTCTGCTGAAGAGCACGACCGGGCCGGTGACCCGCATGATCCGGGCCTGCGCGATCTGAGTCTGCGCCGAGAGGCTGGCTTCGGCCCACCAACAGGCCACGATCGCGGTGATCAGGCGGAAGGCAATCAGTAAGGCTCGCGGCGGTGAAGACCGATCGCGGTGGAGGAT
>DATEFT010000864.1:0-11662 GCA_035280505.1 Blastocatellia bacterium
ATATTCGCCGTCTGCAACGCCACCCGCGCAAACTTTCCCAACAGGTAGGCCTTCTCATTGGTCAAAGCGCCGCCGCCGAGAACGGCCACCGCGTCGCGGCCGGCTTTGGCCTGGGCCGCCTGAAGCGCCCCCACGATCGTGTCGAGCGCTTCGTCCCATTCGACCGGGACCAGCACCCCTCGGGCATTACGTTTCAGCGGATTCAACAATCGCTCGCCGTGGTTCAACGGTTCCGCCGCCGTCCAGCCCTTGATGCAGAGCGCGCCTCGATTGACCGGAAAATCCGCCCGGCCCTCGACCGTCGGCGCCTCGCGTTCACCCGTGATCACCATCCCGCATTGAAACGCGCAATACGGACAGTGTGTCGAGACCGGGTCCGGATTGTCATCTGGCCATCTATTCACGGGCTCACCTTTCGCCGAATAAAGAGCTCACCTCCGCGGCCTCCATTCGGACCGCTCAAGCCGTAGATTGGCAAGCGTTGTGCCAACCGCGATCTTCGCCTGCGGCCCGCGGAGCCATCTTGATGCCCGGCAAGGCGTTTAAGCCGGTCTTCGGGCCATGGCGGCAGTCTTGCGAAAACGTTTGCCCAAAGTCCGTTTTATACAATTTTGTATGGAGCCGGCGGACGGCGGGAAAGATTTTTCGCCCCGCCGTTCAGCGGAAGTTGGAATGATCGATCCGGTGTTTTTTGATCTTGTAGCTGAGGACGCGTTCGCTGATGCCGAGCAGTTCGGCGGCCTGCGAGCGGCGGCCGCGAGTCGTTCGCAGGGCGGTGCAGATCAACTCCTTCTCATAGTCTTCGACGGCGGTGAAGAGATCTCGCTTGGCCAGGAGGTCGACCGAGCGGACGATCTGGATCGCCGGCGGCAGATGATAATGCTCCACTATCCGCCCGTCGGAGACCAGCACGGCGCGCTCGATGGTGTTCTGGAGTTCGCGGACGTTGCCGGGCCAGTGGTAGCTCATCAAGAGTTCGATCGCCTGCGGCGACAAGCGGCGGATCCCCTTGCGGTGCGAGCGGGCGAACTTCTCCAGAAAATGCTCGGCCAGCGGCAGCAGGTCGTCCGGCCGTTCCCGCAAGGGCGGCACGATGATCGGAAAGAGATTGAGCCGGTAGTAGAGATCGGCCCGAAAACGCCCGCCGGCGATCTCTTGCTCCAGGTCGCGGTTGGTGGCGGCGAGGATCCGCACATCGGCCTTCTTGGTCTCGATGCTGCCGACCGGCTCGAATTCGCGGGTCTGCAACACCCGCAGCAGTTTGACCTGCGCCGCCAAACTCAATTCTCCGATCTCGTCGAGCATGAGGGTGCCCCCCTCCGCCAGCTCAAAGCGGCCCAACCGCCGCGTCTCGGCGTGAGTGAAGGCCCCGCGTTCGTGACCGAAGAGTTCGCTCTCGATCAGACTCTCCGGCAAGGACGAACAGTTGACCTTGATGAACGGCCGCTCCGCTCGCGGCGAGTTGATGTGCAGCGCCTGAGCCACCAGCTCCTTGCCGGTGCCGGATTCGCCGGTGATCAGAACGGTGGTTCTGGCCGAAGCGATCTGGGCGATCTGTTCATAGACCTGCCGCATCGCCCCGCTGTTGCCGATGATCAGTGAAAAATCGTAGTGCCGGCTCAGTTCCTCGCGCAATCCGGCGTTGTCGTCGAGTTGCAGCCGATTCCGGTGGCCCGACATCCATTGCGCGGTGACGGCTCGCGCGACCATCTCGGCCACGACCCCGAGGGTGTCGACCACCTTCTCATTCTCCGGCACCGTCAGGCTCGGAAGCTCGATGAACAGCGCCCCGATCGGCTGATCCCGGTGGCCGAGCAGCGGGATCCCCATGACCATCAGATCCTCGACCTCCTCCACCTTGACCCTCGACTGGCGGCGCCCCGCCCCTTTACCGTTCGACGGCTCGTTCCCGGAATCCGGCTGATGGCCCGACTCCATCATCAGACGCCCGTTCTTGATCACCTTCTTGACCGTTTCACTCGGCAAGAATTTGAGCCAGGAGGGTCGCGCCCCCCGATGTTGCGCCGTCTGATCGCAGACCGCCACGCATTCGGGGTCTTTAGTTCGTGTCAACTGAACCCAGATCCCGCTGTAGATGCCGCCCAGCACCCGCGAGATCACTCCCAACGCACGAGGCAGGGCCTGATGCAGATCCTCGGCGCCCCGCAGCAGTTGATTGATCTCTAATAATGCCGTCAGAGCGGATTCAGCTTTAAAGGTTGATCTCTTCACTAAACTCAGTACTACAATCCCGTTGCTATAAATTTCCGGACCGACAAATTCGTTGCATCGATTTTCAGAGGCCGGGCGAAAAAACCGTCACTTATCAGACCGTTTTGCCGCAGACCACTTAGACCATCGGTTGCACTATCAAACCTCGTGCCTGATTCGGAGGAGCCGTGGAGAAAAGGGCTGAGATGAAACCGGCTTCATGATTGTTTCAAGCGGAAGTCAAAACCGCGAAACACGCGGAACACGCGAAAAATGGCCGATTTCGCGTGCTCCGCGTGTTTCGCGGTTAAAATAATAGTTAGTAACCTACTTCCTCGCGGCTGGAGTGATCTTCAAGTTGAGCCGTTCGCCGCCGCGGACGATCACGACCTCATACTCCTGATCGGCCTTCATCTCGCCCAGCGCATAGGTGTAGTCATAGACGTTTTTGATGTCGCGTCCGGCGAGTCTGACGATCTTGTCGCCGGACTTGATTCCGGCCTTGACGGCGGGCGAATCGTCGCGGACGCCGTCCAGCGACAATCCGTCGTTCGATTCGGCATAGCTGGGGATGGTCCCGAGGTAGACGCGGAACCCGCTGGCTCGCATCCCGCCCGAGCCGGAGCTTTGGGCCAGGGTGTAGGCCGGGCGAGTGTCGTAACGATCGATCTGATAGGCCAGGTCGGCGGCCAAAGCCACGATCCGTCCCATGCCCTCGTAATTGATCTTCTCGGCCGTGTCCGAGGGCTTGTGATAGTCCTCGTGGGTGCCGGTGAAGAAGAAGAGGACCGGAATCTGGCGGGCGTAGAAAGAGGAGTGATCGCTCGGACCGAAGCCGTCCTCGCTCAACTGCAGCGCAAACCGCTGGCCGGAATCGAGACCTTCGTTCGTCGATTCGACCAGCCGGCGCAGCCCGTTCGCGGTTCCGACCCCGCCGACCGTCAGCCGATTGTCTTTCAGCCGGCCGACCATATCCAGGTTGAACATGATCGAAGTCTTGGCGTTCGGGATGAACGGATTATCGACATAATAATGCGATCCGATCAGGCCGCTCTCCTCGCCGCTGAAAGCGATGAAGGCGACGCTGCGCCGCAGTTGCTGGCGGTTGGCGGCGAAGATGCGGGCGAGTTCGAGCAGTCCGGCGACCCCCGAGGCATTATCATCGGCGCCGTGATGGATCTCGTTGGCCTCCGGCGCGCGGCTGCTCTCGCCTCCGAATCCCAGGTGATCGTAATGCGCCCCGAAGATCAGATACTCGTTCTTCAGTTTCGGGTCGTTGCCCTCGATCACGCCCATGACGTTGTAACCGGGGACGGTCTTCCGCTTGATCTCGACCGAGAGATTCAACGTGAGCCCGGCCAGGTTCGGCTCGGCCTGCCGCTTCTCGACGGCCGCCAGTTGAGCCAGATCGGCCACGCCCAGGATCTTGGCGGCCAACTGCCTGGAGATGGCGATGACCGGCAACCCGGCCTCTCCCGACATCTGGTCGTAGTTCAACTTCGCCAGCCGGTCTTCCTTGAACTTCTCATCGCCGACGATCACCATCAGGGCCTTCGCGCCATGATCCCGCGCGGCCACGGCCTTCCAGCGCGTGTCGCTGAAGCGGGAGAACGGTCCGTGCGGATTGGAACCGTCCGGCGTGCCGACGAAAGCGATCGCGATCTTGTCCTTCGCGTCGACCTTCTCGTAATCGTCATGTTTCTGTTCGGCGCTGGTCAGCCCGTAACCGACGAAGACCGCCGGCACCCCGCTGCCCTTCGCGCCGATGATGCCGTTCGACGAATAACCGATCGGCATCCAATCTCCGCGCACCTGCGCGGGCAGCTCTTTGCCGTTCTGAATGACCCCCAGGGAGTTGTTCCGCGCCAGCTCCACGGCCGCCACGTACGGAAACTCCCGGTAGTAATCGTTGTTCTTTCCTCCGGCGCGCCGGCATTTCAGATCTGGCGTAGGGCAAGCCAGACCGAAACCGGAAAACTGTTTGGCGATATAGTCCGCCGCCGCATTGGCGCCTCGAGTGCCGGTCTTGCGGCCTTCCAGGCCGTCCGAGGCCAGATAGCCGACATGCTTCTTGAGCAGCGTAAGATCGGGCGCCTGCAGCTTAGCAGGTTGGGCCGGTTGGGCCGGTTGCGGATCTTGCGCCCAAACCATCGTCCCCATCATCAATGCGACGAGGATCGACGCTAAACCGATTCTGATCCTTTTCATATCAAGACTCGTATCTATGTTCATGCTAATTTTACCCCACTTGTTTTTGAACCGGCTGCGAACAGCCGCTGACTAGTATTCGACAGATCCGCCTAGACATCAACTCTCGACCGCCTCTCGACCAATATTAAGGTTGACAAACATATCGTTCCTGTGGACAATGCCGCAGTTTATATCCAGATGTTATCGGTTAACGTTCTAGGTACCCGCTCAATACCTCGCAGGTACCGCCAAACCAGCGATTCACGGCCACCGACAGGTGGTCATTTCTTTTTTACAGGCAGCGAGCGATCGAAGTTATAGCTGAACTTCGAGCCGCACCAAATCGATACCGTTTCGAGTAACAACCGGGGAGCCGGGATGCCACCCACTGAAGTTATCTAGGAACTGTACGGTATCGCGACCGACGTCTCAATCATTACCTGGAAAGGAGGTAAACGTCTTGAAGCAAGAATCAACCGACACGACATCCGAATTCGGAGCCGGCCTCAAGGAACCGACCGAATGTTACGATCCCTTCCTGCTCGCGGACGATCACGATTGGCTGAACTTTATGGAGCCGGTCCTCTGCGAGAATTCGGGCGCGGCCGATTCTCTGGCGCGCCTGCTGTTCAGACTCAAGGAGGCGATCGAGAGCGGGCCGGAAGGGGTGGCCCGCGCCAGTTTCACGTTGAGCGACGGCATCCGGCTGGCCTACAAGTATACGGAAGCGCACAAGGCGGCGCTCCGGTTGTATAACCTGTCGCTGACCGGAGCGCTGAAGCCCGACGACGAGCCGCTGCATTTGATCCGCGAGGCCCTCGCCCGCGGAGGAGATCGGACGAAACGCCCCGCCGGGACCAAACGGCCACGGCGCCGGCCTCGCCGCTGATCGAGAGAGGAGAGAACACGAAACATTCGAACCGCAGCCACCCGCGCACGACCGGCCAGGTCTTCGCGTGTTTCGCGTTCCCTTCTCAGTACTACTGGGAAGTCAACAACCTGACTCAAGAGCCCGACTCCAAAAATCTGCATGAGTTTTAGAATTATGAACTATATGATAACTACTTGACGCCGGGCCGCCGGTTCGCGGCGATAAGCTCAGCCGGATCAACCCCGCGGCTCGACGAGGGCCGGTGGCATATCCTTTGCAGCCTTGGCGCGCGGTAATCTTTACAAATATCTTTAGCTCTCTCCATCTTTTCCGGTTCGTTGTACCCCATCGTCGAAGGTTACCCGCAAGGTGGCCCGATAAATTCGATCGAACCCTGAGTAAGATAAGGTTACTGATGTTTTAACCGTGTTATTTAGTAGTTACTCAAGTTAGTTGATTCAAGAGCCGCGAAGACGCCAGACAGCCCAGCCCCTTGCCCCGCGGCGTTAACAGCCTGTTTTCACAGATCCCATTTGGACACGAACAGCCAGGCCAAGACCTCATAGCGATCTTCTGAATAGCCAAAGTAGAGCCTACTAATAATCCGCCAATCAACAATTTGTGAAGGAGGCAATGTTATGTCTGGAATCAGGCGTGTGATGACTATTACGGCCTTGTTATTGGGCGTCCTCAACCTGCCGGGGTGGGCGCAATCCAGCAAGGGCGTGATCGTCGGGTCGATTACCGATCCCACCGGGGCGTCGGTAAAAGGTGTGGGGGTAAAAATTACTAACACGGCCACGAATATGACGCGCGAAACGGTCTCGATGGCCGAGGGTTCATATCGGTTCGAGGCGGTCGATCCGGGAACCTATCGGATC
Source organism: Blastocatellia bacterium (assembly GCA_035280505.1). GTDB lineage: Bacteria > Acidobacteriota > Blastocatellia > RBC074 > RBC074 > JAKEHZ01. Next base: position 6,154 of record DATEFT010000864.1, read on the forward strand.
GAAGCCATGGCGACGGGATTCAAGACCGTGGCGCGAGACCGGGTAGTCGTCGCGGCCGGTCAAACGACCGAGATCGCGTTCGGTCTGATGGTCGGGAGCACGAACGAGGTGGTGAGCATCTCGGCCGACTCGGCGGTGGCGTTGCAGACCCAGGATGGGGCCCGCAGCAGCACCATCTCGGCGCGGCAGCTCACCGACCTGCCGCTGGCCTCGCTCAATCCCGTGGATCTGGTCTTCACGCTGCCCGGAGTCGTCAGTCCGGGGGTGCTGGCCGGGGGCAACGTCCAGGGCAGCGAGTTCTCGATCAACGGTCTGCGGCCGCGGTCGAACAGCCAGTTGATCGACGGCACCGAGAACAACGACCTGACGGTCAACGGCCAGGCATACATTCCGAGCCTGCGGGACGGTTTTCAGGAGGTCTCGGTGCTCGGCGGGGACAACTCCGCGGAGTATGGACGCGGCGGCGGCGCCGTCGTCAACCTGATCACCCGGAGCGGGACCAATCGATTCCACGGGTCGGCCTACGACATCGTCACCCCGAGCGCGCTCTTCGCGTTGTCGAGCGGCCAGAAGGCCAACGAGGGGCTGACCTCCGTTCCGGTCTCGATTCAGAACCAGTACGGCTTCTCGCTCGGTGGGCCGATCAAGTCGGATCGGCTCTTCTTCTTCGGCACCTTTCAGGCCGCGCCCTTCCGCACCAGCGGCGGGTCGATCTCGGCCGTGGTCCCGACCCGCGAGGGCTACAATCAACTGCGCGCGCTCTTTCCGGCCGGGCGGAACGCGAACGTGGATCGCTATCTGAACACCGTCGGCAACCTGCGGGGCACCGGGCCGGTGCTGGAACGGGCGCAGCTCGGCGGCGGCCGTCCGGACATCACCTTCGCCCAGGCCACCCTCAATACCATTTCGCAGCCGTTCAACAACTACCAGTGGCTGGCGCGCATCGATTGGACCCGATCGTCCAAGGAGACCTTCTCCTTCCGGTACCTCTTCGACAATACCGTGCTGGCCAATCAGATTCCCTCGGCCTTCGACGGATACGGAGTAGACGCGCCGGGTCGCGCGCAGAACTTTCACGTGAGCTATACGCGCATTCTCTCGCCGAAATGGACGAACGAATACCGTTTCGCCTATGCCCGGTACGTCTCGCTCTTCCGGCCCGGCAATCCGGCGGTGGCGCTCAAGGGGCCGGTCTTCTCCTTCGCCGGAACCCAGATCTCGGATGTCGGACTCGACTCCGACTATCCGCAGGGCCGATACCTCAACAACTTTCAGTTCCAGGACACCGTCAGCTATAACCGGGGCGATCACACGATCCGGGCGGGCGTCGACCTGGTCCGGCAGCGGACCAAAGAGCTGGTGCCGTTCAACGATCGCGGAATCCTGACCTTCTCTTCGGGCGGCGGCTTCGACGCCTTCACCAACTTCGTCGATGGGTTCTCGGGCACCCAGGGGATCTTCGCCGACAAGGTCTACGGCAGCCCGGTCCTCTATCCCAACCGCTTTCAGCAGGCCTATTTCATCGATGATTCGTGGCGCGTCCGTCCGAATCTGGCCCTGAAACTGGGGCTCCGCTACGAGAACTACGGGACGCCCGGAAACGTGGCGGCCTATCCCGCCTTTCCCGGAACCAACGCGCCGGTCAACACCCGGGTGGAACAGCAGGGGGACAATAACAACCTGGCTCCGCGGATCAGCTTCGCGTTCACGCCGGCCTGGGGCGGACGGTGGTTCGGCCGGGATCGGACCGTGATTCGCGGCGGCTATCAGGTCAGTTATGACGTCTTCTTCGACAATATCCTGAGCAACACGGCCGCCTCTTCGCCGAACGTCCTGCGATCCACGACCCAGGGCGCCGGCAGCGGTCCCCGGGGCTTGTCCAACGTCGGCGCCAACTCCTTCCCGAACGCGGGCACGCTCACTCCGTCCGCGCGGGTCGACAGCATCGACGCGAACCTCGTCAATCCGATGGTCCAGACCTGGAACCTGAGCGCGCAGCGAGAGCTGCCGAACAACATCATCGTTGACGTGGCCTACGTCGGTTCCCGCGGATCGCGGCTCTTCATCAACCGTGAGCTCAATTTCGGCGTCAACGGCGTGCGTCCGCTCGCTTCGCGCGGGCTGATCGTGCTGCGGACCAACGAGGGCGATTCCAACTACCATTCGCTGCAGACCCGCGTCGAGCGCGGTTTCAGTCAGGGCAAGCTCTTCCGCTTCACCTACACCTTCTCGAAAGCGATCGACAACGTCAACAGCGAGGTCTATCCGACCACTGGCGGCAGCAGCCGCGGCTCCGATCCCTACAATCTGCGGACGGATCGCAGCGTCGCCAGTTTCGATGCCCCGCATCGCCTGGCCATGGCGTTCGTCTGGGATCTGCCCGCCCCGAAGACGACGGGCTGGCTCGGCCGCGCGCTGGGCGGATGGTCGCTCTCGAGCCTCTACACCCTGCAATCGGGCGCTGTCGAGACTCCCTACGTGGGCGGAATCGATCTCAACGGTGATCTGAACGCCCTCAACGATCGCCCCTCGATCAACAATCCCAGGGCGCCGCGAAACTCGGTGGCCATTGCCCCCAACACGGGCTATTGCGGTCCGGGGAGTTTCCCGGCCGGGTACTACTGCGATGCGAATCGGAACCCGATCCTCCTCTCCAACGCCCGCTACCTGGTGGACCGGACGGTGCGGACCAACCTGGCCGGCCGCAACACGCTGCGCGGCAACTGGACCAATCGCGGGGATGCGAGCATCCTGAAGTCGATTCCGCTGCCGTTCGAGGGGCACCGGTTGGAGATGAGGATGGAGTTCTTCAACATCTTCAATCATGCCAACTACACCTGGAGACGCCTCAATTCGAGCGATCTGAGCGACGGCAACGTGTTGAACGTCAACTTCAACAACGTCGGGCTCAATGACGGCGGGATCTCGATCCCGGCCGGCACCGGACTGCAAGCCGGTCGGGCCGGACGATTCCAGATTCGTTACTCCTTCTAATTGAAACCGCGAAATACGCGGAACACGCGAAATCAGGTCGAGGCCGCGTGTTTCGCGTGTTTCGCGGTGAAATCAAAACCCCGCTCCAAGATTTGAACCCGGATCTGCGCGCGGCCGAGATGCCATTCCCACCTTTTTGGTTTAGAATCTGATTTAAAATCTTATCCAGTTTTTTCAAAGGTCGACTTTATGGCTTTCAATTTCACTACCGCCGGCGAATCGCACGGGCCCGCACTCACCGCCATCATCGAAGGGCTGCCCGCCGGTCTGGCCATTGATCAAAATTTCATCAATCACGAGTTGTGGCGGAGACAGCAGGGATACGGGCGCGGCGGGCGCATGAAGATCGAGACCGATACCGTCCAGATCCTGTCCGGCGTCCGGCACGGCGAGACCCTGGGATCGCCCATCGCGATCATGGTCGAGAACCGGGACTTCAAGAACTGGCGCGAGGTGATGGCGGCCGAGAAACCGGACCCGCCGCCCGAACGGGAGCGACGAGTCACCCGGCCCAGACCGGGCCATGCCGACCTGGTCGGCGGGGTGAAATACGACCGCCGCGACCTGCGCGACATCCTGGAGCGGGCCAGCGCCCGTGAGACCACGATGCGGGTGGCGGTCGGAGCCTTCGCCAAGCTGCTGTTGCGTGAATTCGAGGTGCAGATCGCCAGCCACGTCATCGGCCTCGGCGAGATTTCGATTGCAGAGCCGCGCGTCGCCTGGGAGCAGATCGTGGCGCTCTACGACGATGCGATGCTCCGCTGCGCCGATCGGCAGGCCGCGGCGCAAATGACGGAACGGATCGATCAGGCCGGCGGCGAAGAGGGCGACACGCTCGGCGGAATCTTCGAGGTCGTCGCCATCGGCTGCGTGCCGGGCCTGGGTTCGCACACCAGTTGGAACTCCAAGCTGGACGGCCAATTGGCCCAGGCCATCACCTCGATCCATGCGGTCAAGGCCGCCGAGATCGGCGAGGGCGTGGCCAACGCCTCGCTCCCCGGGTCCCGGGTCCACGACGAGATCTGTTATGATCCGGAGACGCGTAGTTTCGGAAGATTGTCCAACCGGGCGGGCGGGCTGGAGGGCGGCATGACCAACGGCCAGGAGCTCCGGGTGCGCGGTTATCTGAAACCGATCTCGACGTTGAGGAAGCGGCTCCGCAGTGTTAATATTGAATCCAAAGAACCCATGGACTCGGATTTTGAGCGGTCGGATGTGACCGCCGTTCCGGCAGCGGGAGTGATCGGCGAAGCAATGGTAGCCGTTGTGCTCGCCCGTGCCATGCGAGAGAAGTTCGGCGGCGATTCGCTCAACGAAATGAAGAGAAATTTTGAAGGCTATAAGCTGCAACTTGCTCAATATTGAGGTACCCCATCGCAACAACGCCTGTGAGAGAAATGAGGTGAAGAGAGATGATTCTCCCGATAGTTAAATATGGCGATCCGGTACTAACTCAGGAAGGAAGCCAGGTCACCGAATTCGACGGGAACCTGGCCCGGCTGGTCGAAGATATGTTCGAGACGCTCTATTCCGTGAAGGGCGTCGGTCTGGCCGCCCCCCAGGTCGCCGAACAGAAGAAGATGTTCATCATGGACTGCGGCGTCGGAAAGGACCCGGCGCGACGGTTCGCGTTCATTAATCCCAGAATCGTCGAGACCAGAGAGATGCAGGTCGGCGAAGAGGGCTGTTTGAGCTTTCCCGGAATCTATTTCGAGGTCGAACGCCCCCGGATCGTCACCGTCACGGCCTTCGATATCCACGGCCGCGAGTTCACCAAAGAGTTCGAAGACCTGGAGGCCCGATGCGTCCTCCACGAGACCGATCATACCTACGGAAAAGTCTTCATCGAATATCTCAATCCGCTTAAACGCGACCTGATCCGGCGCAAGATCAAGAAGAAGATCAAACTCGGAGACTGGGAATAACCCAAGTTCAATCAATATTTTACCATTAAAAGCGCGAAGCCGTCCGCACTCCCGGCTTCGCGCTTTTGCCTTTCCCGGACCGAAAACGGACCAGCCCTCGTTTCATCGATCAAGCATCTTGTTGCATACTTGACACGGTCGAATCAGTTCGGGTAGACTGCCTTCGTCGTCAAGGTCGGCGGGGAGGTCGGCGGGAAAGTCGGCACTGATCACTTTGAAAATTGAAAAGTAAGTCCTCTTGAATTCTATTCGAAACCGCGAAAGACGCGAAAGACGCGAAATGATCCGGCTTTCGCGTCTTTCGCGTGTTCTGCGGTTTGAATCTCAAATTCCGAGGATCAGGATTCGAGAGAATTTCGAGAGAGTTTCAAGAGCATGAGGAACTAGCAATGTCATTCAATAAGATTACGATCGTTGGATATCTGGGACGCGATCCGGAGCTTCGTTACACGCCGCAAGGGACGGCCGTCTGCAAGATGTCGGTGGCGACCACGGAGAAGCGCAAGAATGTGGCCGGTCAGAATGAAGAGCATACGACCTGGTTTCGGGTGACGGTCTGGGGGCGATCGGGTGAACTGGCCAACGAATAC
>DATEFT010000865.1:0-3985 GCA_035280505.1 Blastocatellia bacterium
TGCCGGGGTCGATCGATCGCTCGTCCGGAATCCCCGACGAGGGCGGTCCGGGCCACGATGACGATATCCCCTTCTAGCCACCATGAGCGAGGGGGGGTATTGTCGGCACGCCGACAATACCCCTCTCTCACCTGGTGGCTAGAACGGGATATCGTCCGGACCGCCATCGTCGGGCATGCCCCCGGGCGAGCGGTCGATCGAGCCCGGCATCTGCGAGGGCGCGCCCATGGCCCCCTCCCCCTTGGCTCCCAGGAAATGGATGTCGGTCGCGGTCACCTCCAGCGATTGGCGGCGATTGCCGTCCTTATCGGTATACTCCTCCTGCCTCAAGCGGCCCTCGACATAGACCTGTCGTCCCTTGGCCAGATATTGATTGGCGGTCTCGGCCTGACGTCCCCAGGCGGAGACCCGGAACCAGGTCGTCACATCTTGCGCCTCCCCCGAGCGGTCTTTGCGTTTCTCCGTGGTGGCAATGGTGAAGTTGCAGACTGCAGTCCCTTGCGGGGTGTATCTGATCTCTGGATCCCGGCCCAAATACCCCACAATCATGATCTTGTTGAAAGATGCCATCGATATTCTCCTTTATTGACGATAAGTGTCTACTGTTCGCTAGACGGTAGCGAATTTACCGGGGGCGTTGTTTGTTGGTTGGGGGCGGCACGGATGGGGTAGAAGGGGAAGCGGAGACTTCTCCCAACCGGTTGAGTTCGTCCTTCGCGGCGGCGGCGGCCGGGGTCCCGGAGTACTCCTGGACCACCAGCCTCAGGGTTTGAATCCCCTCGTCCCGGCGCTCCAGGTAGAGGAGGGCGAGCCCCTTCTTCAGGAACGCGGAGGCGGCCTTCGGTCCTCTCGGAGATTCAGAGAGGAGCCGGTCGTACTCTCGCAGCGCGTCACCGTATCGGGAGAGCGCGAAGTAGCTCTCGGCCATCAGGAAGATCGCCTGATCTCGATCTTCGTCCGGCCCGGCGACGGCCAGGAATTCTCTGAACTGCGCGATCGCCGGTTCATACTGGCCCGCATTGAATTGACGGGAGGCCATGGTCAAGAGCTGTTTCGGATCGTTCGTCGGCGGCTGCCAGGAGCCGATCTGAGAGTCCAGCTTCTGTTGATGCTCCTGGACCGATCGCTTGAGGGACCCCAGCTCCTGGCTCAGAGTCGAGAAGTGTTCGTTGTGGCGCGAGACCTGCTCGAGGATCCGCTGCAACTGGGCAGTGGTCCCCGCCAGGTTGTTGCTCTGGGTCGACTGGGTGCTCCTCAAGACATCCTCAAGACCGGAGATCTCGCGTGCCGCGCTGGTTGTGTTTTCCGAAATTTTTTGTAAGGATGCACTCGATTGGCCTTGCCACTTGTCGAACGATTCTTGCAGATCACGGACCTGGCGCTGGAGCACCAAGACCTCACCCTGCAACTTGACAATCAACTCTTTTTCACCGCTGGTCGGCGAGGACGCACCGATAATCAGGAAGACGATCGCACACAGTATTAATGCTCTATAATCGTACATTGAAGTAACCCCCTCCTAAGTGGTCTCAATCTGAATCATCCGGTTGAAAGGACCGCAGCCGAACGGAAAGTATAAGCCTTTCAGTTTGTTAGGTAAATAAATTTCTGATAAATAGACTGCGCTCGATAGATCCCCGCGATACTCTCATTGCTACTTGAAGATCTCGATAAATAACCGACTGCAACTCAACAGTTGCAGCTCAGTACTTAACGTATCACTTTAACCGCAGTGCTTTAAATGTGCAAGCTGATCGCGTAGCCCAAGATTCATAAGGTAGATCCATGCTGAGACTTCTGAACATCAACAACGTCGCCGTCATCGACTCCCTGCAGCTTGAATTGAGGAACGGGCTCAACGTCTTGAGCGGAGAGACCGGATCCGGAAAGTCGATCATCATCGATGCCCTCGGGCTGTTGCTGGGCGAACGGGCGACCTCCGATCTGATCCGGACGGGCCATGACCGGGCATTCGTCGAAGGGGTCTTCGACATCGAGGCCAATCTCCCGCTGATCGAACTCCTCGCCGACTCCGGGATCGAGGTGGACCAGGACGAGCTGATCATCAGGCGCGAGCTGAGCCTGGGGGGCAAGGGCCGGATCTTCGTCAACAGCCGCGCCGCCAGCGCGACGCTCCTGCGAGCCGTCCAGCCGCACGTGATCGACCTGCACGGGCAGGGCGATCAGCAGAGCCTGCTCTCGTCCGAGGCCCATCTCAACCTGCTCGACGCCTTCTCGGGCAACGAGCAGCGACGTCAAAGAACTGCTCAAGCTTACGACTCGCTATTGAAGCTGGCTCGGGAGTTAGAGGATTCGCGACAGTCCGAGTCCGAACGGCTCCAGGCCCTCGATATCGTCGAGTTCCAGTTGAATGAGCTCGAACAGGCCAGACTGGCCGCGCACGAGGACGAAGAGCTGGAGGCGGAACGGAGAGTCCTGGCCAACGCCGAGAAGCTGGCCTCCATCTGCGATGAGGCCTATCGTTACCTCTACGAGGACGAGCTCTCCATGCTGACCCGCCTGGGCACGGTCCAGCGGCGCCTGAACGATCTGACCGACCTGGACCCGCGTTTCGGCCCCTATCTGGAGCAACTGATCTCCGTCAAGCACCTCCTGGACGATACGGCCTCCTTCATCAGGGGGTATGCCGACGGGATCCAGATCTCTCCCGAACGCCTGAAGGTGATCGAGGACCGACTGGTCGAGCTGGACCGGTTGAAGCGCAAATATGGCGTCTCGATCGATGAGCTGATGGCCCTCCGGGAGAAGCTGGCCGATCGGCGCGAGCACCTCTTACGAAGCGAAGAGCGGTCTCAGAGCCTGGATCAGCAGTTGCGCGCGGAGTTCGAACGCTATCAGCGCGAAGCCGACAGCCTGGCCAAGCTGCGGGCCTCCGTCGCGCCGAAGTTCGAACAGGAGATCGGTCAGGAGATGGCGGAGGTCGCGCTCAATCTGGCGCGCTTCTCCGTGCGCCTCGCGGCCCAGGCCAACAGCCAGTTGGCCGAGCGGCTGCACCGCCTGGCGGGGATCGAGGCGCCGGCCATCAGGCGCACCGGACGCGAGCAGGTCGAGTTCTACTTCTCCGCCAACCCCGGGGAAGACCCGCGGCCGCTGGGCGCGGTCGCCTCGGGCGGCGAGCTCTCCCGGCTCATGCTGGTCCTCAAGACCATCACGGCCCCCTCTTTATTTCCCCGAACCTTGATTTTCGATGAGATTGATGCCGGAATCGGTGGTAAAGTGGCAGATGCAGTAGGACAACGGCTGAAACGCCTGGCCGGAACGAACCAGGTGCTCTGCGTCACCCATCAATCCCAGATCGCCCGCTACGCCGATGCCCACTTCCAGGTCTCGAAAGAGGTCGTGGCCGGCCGGACGATCACCAGGATCGAAGAACTTGACAACGAGGGACGGGTCGAAGAGCTGGCCCGCATGATCGGGGGGACCGAGGTCACTCCGCTGGCCCGCAAACATGCCAAAGAGCTGTTGAAGACCAGTTAAGCAGTGCCCCGGCCGTTAATCCGATGCTTAAATGATATTTTACCAAGAATGAACGGTAAGCGATCGCTTAAAACAGTGCCCTGATCTTGTGGACTCGGCACGGTTGGTATATAACAAAACCGAGCTAAACCCAATTTTTCCATCTATCTCTTGGCCTTAAGAATCTAGCGATCGATGGGCTTGGTTCACGAGTTTCGGTGTCATCATTGGTGTCATCATTAAGGTTATGAAGAAAAGGTTCTATCTCGAAACATATGGGTGTCAGATGAACGTGCACGACAGCGAGAAGGTCTCGTTCGCCCTCTCCGAGGTGGGATACGAAGCGACCTCCGACCCGGTCGATGCCGATCTGATCCTGCTCAACACCTGCATGGTTCGAGAACGGGCAGCCCGCAAGGTCTACACCCGGATCCGGGAGTTGAAGAGCCAGTTGCGGCCGGTCCGCAAGGTCGAACTCCCGATCTTCGGGATCATGGGTTGCGTGGCC
>DATEFT010000866.1:0-6160 GCA_035280505.1 Blastocatellia bacterium
GCTGATCGATTTGAACTACACCCGCGACACGACCTCCGGGCAGGAGGGGTTGGACCTGATCACGCGCATCCAGGCGGTCGACGCCACGCTGCCGGTCGTCGTCATGACGGCCTGGGGCAGCGTCGAGGTCGCGGTCGAGGCCATGCGGCGCGGGGCGCGCGACTTCGTGCAGAAGCCCTGGGAGAACGAACGCCTGATCACCATTCTGCGCACGCAGGCCGAATTGAGCCGGGCGCTCCGCAAAGGGGAGCGTCTCGAAGCGGAGAACCGCCTGCTGCGCGATGAGAACCGGGCCCGGATGATCGCCGAGGCGCCGTCGATGCAGCCCGTCCTGCAGATCATCGCCCGGGTGGGGCCGTCGGACGCCAACGTCCTGGTGACCGGCGAGAACGGCTCCGGCAAAGGCGTGGTCGCCCAGGTTCTGCATTCGATCTCGCACCGCTCGTCGAGACCGCTCGTCACCGTCAACGTCGGCGGACTTTCGGAAGGCGTCTTCGAGAGCGAACTGTTCGGCCATATCAAGGGCGCCTTCACGGATGCCAAGACCGACCGGGTCGGCCGTTTCGAACTGGCCGATGAAGGGACCCTCTTTCTCGACGAGATCGCCAATATCTCGCTGCCGCAACAGGCCAAGCTCCTGCGCGTGCTCGAGACCGGGGAGTTCGAGCGGGTCGGCTCCTCCAAGACGCGCAAGGTCAATGTCCGGATCATCTCGGCCACCAACTCCGATCTCTACAGCGAGGTGGCGGCCGGAAGATTCAGGCAGGATCTGCTCTTCCGACTGAATACGGTCGAGATCCGGTTACCTGCTCTCCGCGACCGGAAGGAAGATATTCCCCTGCTGGCTCTGCATTTCCTGCGCCAGCACGCCACGCGCTACCGCAAGCTGGTCACCAGTTTCGAGCAGTCGGCGCTGCAGGCGCTGGCCGTTCACCCCTGGCCGGGCAACGTGCGGGAACTCGACCATGCCATCGAACGCGGAGTGCTCATGGCGCAGGGGACGCTCGTCAAGGCCGCCGATCTCGGTCTGTACCAGGCTCCGGATAGTTCGCCGCGGCTCGAAGATATGAGCCTCGAGGAGGTAGAATGTTTCCTGATCAAAAAGACCCTGGCGCGGTTCGACGGTAACGTCAGCAAAGCGGCCGAAGCCCTGGGGCTGAGCCGCAGCGCCCTCTATCGCCGCCTCGAGAAGTTCGGCCTATGAAGATTCTGGGAATGCGGATCTTCGGCACCTACGAGCCGAAGGCCGCCCGACAAGGCAGCCCTGACGGTTCCGCCGCCCGCAATCCGCAACTGCTGGCTCTCGACTCCCGGTCTTCCCACACTCAGTCCATGCGATCCTTAGCCCCCCGGGCGATCAGTTACGATCGGCGGATCTGGCTCCTGGCCTTCTGCACGGGATTGCCCGGCGCCAGCGTCGCGCTCTTCATGCTCTGGACGGGCGACTACTCTTCCAAGGTGCAGTGGACCTTCACGGTCCTGATTCTCAGCTTCTGGCTGGGATGCGCGTTTGCGTTGCGGGACCGGGTGGTCATGCCCCTGCAGACCCTCTCCAATCTCCTGGCCGCCCTGCGCGAAGGCGACTACTCGATCCGTGGGCGGGCCGCCAAACAGGACGATCCGCTCGGCGATGTGGTCCGGGAAGTCAACGCCTTGAGCTCCACTCTCCGGGCGCAGCGGCTCGGAGCCATGGAGGCCACGGCCTTGTTGCGGACGGTGATGGCCGAGATCGATGTCGCCATCTTCGCCTTCGACAGCGACCACCGGTTGCGGCTGGTCAATCGCGCGGGAGAGCGATTGCTCGATCGCCCGGCCGAGCAATTGCTGGGACGCGGCGCGGACGAGTTGCACATGACCGATTGTCTGGACGGCGAATCGGCCCGGACTCTCCAGCGCGCCTTTCCCGGCGGGTTCGGGCGTTGGGGCATGCGCCGCAGCACCTTTCGCGAGGGCGGCAAACCGCACCAACTGGTCGTCATCGCGGATTTGAGCCGCGCCCTGCGCGAGGAGGAGCGGCTGGCCTGGCAGCGCCTGGTCCGCGTGATCGGCCATGAATTGAACAATTCGCTGGCCCCGATCAAATCGATCGCGGGCAGCCTCGAGAGTCTCTTGTCGCGGGTTCCGCGCCCCTCGGACTGGGAAGAGGACGTTCAGCGCGGGCTCTCCGTCATCGGCGCGCGCGCGGACGCCCTGAATCGGTTCATGACGGCCTACGCCAAACTGGCCCGATTGCCGAGCCCGGACCTCGGACCGATCGATGTCGAGTGCTGGATCCGGCGAGTCGCCGGGCTGGAGACGCGAATGAAGATCGAGATTCGATCGGGGCCGGGAGTGAACGTTCAGGGCGATTGCGATCAACTCGAACAGTTGCTCATCAACCTCCTGCGCAATGCCGTCGATGCCACCGCCGAGACCGGCGGCCAGGTCTGCGTCAGTTGGCGCACCAATAACGGCTATCTCGAGGTCCTGGTCGAGGACGAGGGACCGGGATTGCCGAATACCTCCAATCTCTTCGTGCCGTTCTTCACCACCAAACCCGGAGGCTCCGGCATCGGCCTGGCTCTGAGCCGCCAGATCGCGGAAGGTCACGGCGGATTCTTGACCCTCGAGAACCGCAAACAGGGAAGAGGAGCGGAGGCGCAACTGAAATTGCCGCTTTAAGAGCAGTCTGGAAAAGTCTAGAGAAGTCAAAAACGATCCCGCTTAAGACTTCTCTAGACTTTCCTGGACTTCTTCAATTCGATACTTGAAGTTGATATCGCTGGCGGAGGTCGGCGTTGTCGCCGCTCAGGATGGTGGCGATCAGCATCATCCTGACGCCCAGGCGCAACTGGTCGTGTTGCCATTGCCCGATGGCCGTCTGGGTGCGGGCGAAATCCTTCTGGGCGAAGGCGAGAATCTGCTGGTCGATTCCGCCGGAGAACCACTCGGGCATTCCCGCCTGAGTGAGCCGCGAATCATCCTCTTCGGTCCGCAACTCCTGGGTGAACTTCATGAGCGTGATCGAGGCGGCGATCACGGTATTGAGTTTTTCAATCGCCGCGTTGAGCTGTGCGAAACTGTATTCGGCGTCATAGGGGAGAAAGGCCGTCGCCAGGATCATCTGAGATTCGACCTGGCCGCGGGTCTCGAACTTGTCGCCGAGCGTGGCGCGGGCCTCCTCGAGCAGTTGCCGGCAGATCTGCGGGTCCTTGGCCGTTCCGGCCATCCGGACCAATGAGAGGGCGCGCTCGGTCTCGGAGGGGATCTCTTCGAGCGTCTTGCGAGCCTCGTCGATCTTGCCCTCTTTGACCGCCTTTTCACGCTCGACCCGTTCGATCTCCGAACTCAAGAAATCCTGCGAGCCGTTCAGATGCTGTTTGGAGATCTGCTTGGCCAGATCGACCTGCTCTTCGGCGAGCGCCTTCATCAGGGCCTGGCTGTAGAGCATCTCCTTGGCCTCGCCCTTGGACTTCTCGGCCATGGCCATCAGTTCGGTCGTCGATCTCTTCTCCAACTCCTCATAATTTTCGCCGATCGAGGGCGGATGATAGTAGGCATTGTCGAATTGATTGAGCTTGGTTCGGAGGGCGCCCGCGCGCGAGGGCAGATACTTCTCGATCTCGGGCTGCAGCGACTGGGCCTGGGTCAGCAGGCTGCGCGCCGGGCCCTGGTCCGCGACATCCATCAGATTGGCCGGCGTCACCTTGAGCGTGGTCGCTACCACGAGTTCCAGGAACGAACGCAGGTTCTGTTCGACCTCCTGAATCGAAACCGCCGTCTCCGCACTCTGGCCGGTCTCGCGCTTCGGCGCCTTCTGGTCGCGAACCATCCGGCGAAGGTCTTCGACGAGCTCATAGATGATGGACGCCGCGCCGTAGTTCTTCATGAGATCGGTCGTCTTGAGCCTGGCCACGATCTCTCCGGCCAGGCCGGAGGCGGCCTTCGGATCTTTGCGCTGGAGACGCCGCCAGATTTCGACCAACTGGTAATCGGGCTCCTGTTTCAGGGCCTCCTGGGCCAGTTGCAATGCCAGTTGCGGATCCGCTTCGGCGATCTGGGCCGCCAGGCGCATCTCGAGCTGTTTCTCGTCCTCCACGCCCGGCAGACCGCCGTCGGGAGTCGCAGACTCCGGCAATCGCGAGGACCGCATGAAGTCCATGGCCATGCGCGGGTAGAACTGCGCGATCGTGATGATCAGCCGATTCCGCAGGGCGAGGCGCGTCCGGAGGGTCGAGATCGAGCGCGAACCTCGATCGGCCGGCGGCGGTCCCATCGACAGGTACTGGCTGATCGCCTCCTGGAGATAGCCGCGGGCCCGCTTCTCGTCACGTTTCCAGAGCATGTCGGCGGCGAAGATCAGCACCGGAATCCGATTCTCCGGAAGCCGGAGCCCCATTCCCTCGTTCACCAGGTCGTCCAGCGAGGCCAGGGCCATCTTCTCCAGGACTTGTTTCTCTTCGGGTTGCATGTTGCCGGAGGCCGAGGCCGTGGTCGGCGGAGATTTGATCTGAGCAGGTGCAGGAACATCGGCCAACGTCGCAACCAGGAACAGGGCCGCCAAGGGCTTCAGGTTCATGTCTGACTCCACACAATATGACATCGGTTAGATTTCAGGTGCCGGACGGCTCGGGACCGAACGGCAATCAGCCAATCTCGCGGGTTTCAATTCATGGTACCACATGAACCTGGGGTGGCGCTCGGCTCCAGGCCTCGCTCCACCCCAGGTTTTTTTCATCCCAGCATCTATCCTTTAGCCCACTGAGATCAGCATAGGTATCTTAATCGATGATCAATACTGCGTATTTCCCGATTGACTGATGTTCGCCGAGCCAAAGCCGATGAACAGCGATTTCCCGATCCGGCTGTAACGGGTATTGGTCATTCTCACCGTCGAGGTCGAACTGTCGGTCCGCGCGATGGCTTCCGACATGACCGAGATGTCGCAGCGATCGATATTCATGACGACCTTATAGGTCGTGCCGCCGTTCTGGCGGATAAATTTCCCGGCGGTCCGGGCCCGGAAATTCCGGACGTTGAAGGTGCTGGCCGCGTTGATCTGGAAGACCTTGTCTGAGCCGTTGAAGGCCGAGCCGCCGTCGAGCGTGACCGTCCCCGTTTTCTTGATCGTCATCGCATCCTCGCCGATATCTTCCCAGTGGATGTTCCGGAGAGTCACGTTACCTTCGGTGTGAACGCCGTCGGCCGCCGGGGCTCCCAAGACCACGTTCTGAAGCGTCCCGTTGACAACCTTGAAGACCGGCTTCTGGCTCTCGCTCTGACTGCCATCACCCAGTTCAGAGCCCGCCACATAGCGGGTGCAGTTTCCGTTAAAGGTGGTGCCGTTGACCACGATCGTGGCATGGACCGTCACCGTCCGGGTGACAGTGCAGGTCGGGATCGTTTGTGCGCTCGCGACGCCAGCTATCATCATCAGCATAAACAGACATGGTGCTAGGTGTTTGACTCTCATTTTGTCTCCTTTTGTTTTATGTTGTGACTAAATGGTGTAACGGACCCATATCCTCTCCCACGTTGCCCCTTGCCCCGATAGGACACCTGGCTTCGCAGATAAGGCTGCTAACAGTGATAAATCATCAGCTCTCGGATTATTTCGTATTATTTCGACCTGCTTGCGACCGACTTAGACACAACCACCAGAGACTTGCTCATTCCCCCCTGAGAGCAGGTGTTTTTGATATTGTCTCAATGTGTAACAAATACCCTTAACGGCTACCTCTTGTCAACTA
Source organism: Blastocatellia bacterium (assembly GCA_035280505.1). GTDB lineage: Bacteria > Acidobacteriota > Blastocatellia > RBC074 > RBC074 > JAKEHZ01. The sequence goes on from DATEFT010000866.1 coordinate 5,730, forward strand.
CATTTTTGTTTTAAGGCGGATCTGAGGACATTTTCTTTCAGATCTGCATGAAGCGAGCGCGCGGGCGGCCGATTAATAATTCGAGCCGCATTCGAGGCTTGTCAGGTAAGTCTTGGGATCGATTGCTGTTAGGTAGCGGCTTTCAGGGGAGCGACCAGAGATACCATTCGGAGATGGGTTGAGCGATCAGGAGGGCGACCAGCGCGGCGACTCCGAGGCAGACTCCGAAGGGCAGGGCGGTCTTGAGCCCGCGTTTGCTGCGGATCGCGAGGACGATTCCGACGACCGATCCGAGCGCGGAGCCGAGTAAGAGGACCTGCAACATGCCCTGCCAGTCGAGGAAGGCGCCGATGATGGCCATCATCTTGACGTCGCCGAGGCCCATGCCCTCGAGGCCCCGGGCGTAGAAGTAGAAGGCGCGCAGCCACCAG
>DATEFT010000867.1:0-9330 GCA_035280505.1 Blastocatellia bacterium
AACTCACATTGGCGCTTTCACATCCCTTGCTCGGGACCGGGTCATGCTCGCAAAGGGCTGCAAAAAATAGTTTTTGACAGCATCCCCAACAATCTGTTACAGTCCGCCTCTCGTTAGAAGACATCAGGATCAGTATCAGAATTGCTATGAATTGCTATGAACACAGCATCCTGTGCTCAAGTGATAAGCGTGTAAGTGTGTTTCAAGAGCAGCCCAACACATAGATAGAGACGTAATATTTCTCAACCAGAGAAGATTCCAAATTGGGAGGTCGACGAACAGTCAGAAATGAAATCTGCCATTGCTGAGGTTGCCCAGACATACGGCATCGAGAATTGGGGCGCTGGCTACTTCGGTATCAACTCACAAGGCCATCTGATTGTCCATCCGGCAGAAGGCGACCCGCGTAGCGTGGATATCAAAAAAGTTGTGGATGACTTAATGGCCCGGCGCGTCAAGTTGCCGATTCTCCTTCGATTCCCACAATTATTCGCCAGCCAGGTTCGCAAGATGAACCAGTCGTTTCGCGCGGCGATGAAAGAGTTCGATTACAAGGGCCAGCACCGCGCGGTCTTCCCGATGAAGGTCAATCAGCGGCGCCAGGTGATCGAAGCTTATCTGGAAGAAGCCACCAAACACAATTATGGCCTGGAGGCCGGAAGCAAACCCGAGTTGTGTGCCGCGATCGCCCTCGATCAATCACCGGACTCGTTGCTGATCTGCAACGGATTCAAAGACGATACCTTTATCGACCTGGCCGTGACCGGCACCCAAGCCGGTAAGAAGGTGGTCATCGTCATCGAGAAATTGAACGAGTTGGGCAAAGTGATCGAGCGGGCGCAGGCCACCGGGGTCAAACCGATGATCGGCATGCGCGTGCGGCTCTATACCCGCGGCTCCGGCCGGTGGGAGAAATCGGGCGGCGAACAGTCGAAGTTCGGGTTGACCACGACCGAATTGCTGCAAGCGATCAAGATGCTGCGCGATACCGGGATGATCGAGACCCTCCGGGTGCTCCATTTCCATATCGGTTCGCAGATCACCCAGATCAAGCGGGTCAAATCCGGCGTCAAAGAGGCGGCCCGGGTCTATGCCAAGATCCGCAAGATGGGGATCGACGTCGATCACCTCAACGTCGGCGGAGGGGCCGGGGTCGATTACGACGGCAGCAAGACCAGTTTCGAATCGTCGGCGAACTATACCCTGCAGGAGTTCGCCAACGACGTGATCTATATGATCAAGAGCGTCTGTCAGGAAGAGAACGTCCCGGAGCCGAACGTCATCACCGAATCGGGCCGGATCCTGGTCGCCTACCACGCGGTGCTGATCACCAACATCATCGATGAGATCGAGACCGTGCAGGGCATTCACAACATCACCATCACGGACGACGAGCCGCCGGTGATCAATGAGCTCTACGATCTCTACAAGACCATGAATGCGAAGAACTTCCTGGAGTACTATCACGACGCGCTCGAACACAAGGAAGAACTCTTCACTCTCTTCGATCTGGGTTTCATCAGCCTCGAAGAACGCGCCAAAGGTGAAACGCTCTTCTGGGAGGTCTGCGACAAGGCGAACAACTTCGCCAAGCTCTCGCAGTTCAAATCGGAAGAGTTCGATGATCTACGCAAATTGTTGTCGGCCAAATATCTCTGTAACTTCTCGGTCTTCCGTTCCCTGCCCGACCACTGGGCCATCGATCAGCTCTTCCCGATCATCCCTATCCATAAACTCAACGAAACGCCGACCGACACCGCGACCCTCGTAGACATCACCTGCGATTCGGACGGGGTCGTCGATAAATTTGTGGATCTCCACGATGTGAAAGAGGTGCTGGAGGTCCATGATCTCAAGGACCGCGAGCCCTATTTCCTGGCCATGATGCTGATCGGCGCGTATCAGGAGGTGATGGGCAATTTTCACAACCTGTTCGGCACGACCAATGAGGCGCACGTGATTATCGATGGTGAAGGCGAATACCACATCAGCCGCATCATCCCCGGCTCCCAGGTTGGAGACATGCTCTCCTTCGCTCGATACGACAAGGACTTTTTGCAAGAGGGCTTCCGCACCTTGCTCAATAGACAGATCAAGAAAGGAAATCTGACCGAAGAACAGGCGACCCGTTTAATTGAAGAATACGAGAGCCATTACACAAGCTACACGTATCTCGATTCAAATGGCCAGAGATAATCTCAGATGTTCGATGTTGATTGAGATTTGAACTCTTCAGGTCAGTGAAACTGAGAACCATAATGATGCGAAGAATCAAAGGCGCTAAGTATCTGACAAAACCCACTCAGCCGCTGCAAATCGACCGCGACCGCAGTGTGCCTGGTTTACTGGATAAGATGGAACAGATCTCGTTCCAGGGGCGCAATCTCGCCATCGCCCATCAACTCTGGCTGCAGATGCTGTCGGAGAACGCGGTCGTCATGATGGGCCTGAGCGGGGCGCTGGTCCCGGCCGGCATGCGCCGGTTGGTGGCCTATCTGATCAAGAACCGGTGTATCGACGTCCTGGTCGCGACCGGCGCGAACATCTTTCACGATCTCCACGAGACTCTCGGACGCTATCACTATCTCGGCGATCCGAAGGTGAGCGACGGGGAACTGCTCGAAGAGAAGGTCGATCGGATCTACGACACCTTCGCCTCGGAAGAGGAGTTTCGCGAAGCCAACGAGTGGATCGGAGGGTTCGCCGCGCAGCTCGATAATACCCATCCCTATTCGACGCGGGAGTTCCTGCACCTGCTGGGTCGCGAACTGAGCGAGATCGCCACCGAGGACGGAATTCTGACTTCGGCTTTCAAATCGCGCGTGCCGATCTTCTGCCCGGCCATCACCGACAGCGCCTTCGGCGTCTCCATCGGAATCAGCCGGATCGAAAAGAAGAACCAGTTCCAATTCGATGTCATCCAGGATGTGGTGGATATGGCGCAGATCGTCGCCAAGTCGCGTTCGACCGGAGTGATCTATTTCGGCGGCGGCACCACCAAGACCTTCATCCAACAGAGCGAGACCGCCGCGGCCATGCTGCACAACACGCTGCGCGGCCACAAGTACGCCGTTCAGGTCATCACCGAGACCGCCGATTATGGTGGATACTCCGGAGCGGATTTCGATCAGGCGCAGGCTTTCGGCCGACTCTCCAAGAACGCGCGATCCGTGACGGTGCGCTGCGACGCAACGATCGCCATGCCCATGCTGGTGACGGCGCTCTCACAGACCGCCTCGAAGGCGATGCGCACGCGCAAACGGGTGCAGTTCAGTTTCGGTAAGGATCTGGTCATCTCCATGCCCTAGCCAGCTCCAGGCTGGAGCCGTCAGCGGCCGGTGATCAAAACCGGTTTGTTCAACCGGTTTCGGTCTCGGTGTCTCTCGACCGCTCGCGTGGGCCTCCAATTCAGGGGCGGGGCGAACTCAATAGTTCCCGAACCGCCGCGCGAACGACCTGGGGCGCAATATCATCACGCACGACCACCGCACCAACTCTCAGAGGAAGAATCAGGGGCAGTCTGTTCTGGACCACCTTCTTGTCATGCGCCATGGCTGAGAGGATCTCGCGCACGTCGAGGTCCGCGATCTGCGGCAGTCGCCCCAGCGCATCGACCCCGGCCTTGATCGCCTCCGCTTCGGCACCCGGCAGGAGTCCCGCCCTCTCCGCAATCGACGACGCGCACTTCATGCCGTAGCCGACCGCCTCGCCATGCTTCAAGCGCCGGTATTGCGTCACCGCCTCCAGCGCGTGGCCGACGGTGTGCCCGAAATTCAGAATGCGGCGCAGCCCGGACTCGCGCTCGTCCGCGCCCACGACCTCGGCCTTGATCTCGCAACACCGAACGATCAGATGGCGCATCGTCTCCGGATCCAACCGGTCGATTCGATCCAGCCTTTCGTTGATGAACGTCGAGAGCGCCTGATCCCAGATGATTCCGTACTTGATGGCCTCGTAGAGTCCAGCGCGCAGTTCGCGCCGGGGCAAGGTCGTGAGGGCCTCCGGATCGATGATGACGGTCCGCGGCTGATGAAAAGCTCCGATCAGGTTCTTCCCGAGCGCATGATTGACCGCCGTCTTGCCGCCGACCGAGCTGTCGATCTGCGCCAGGAGGGTCGTCGGAATCTGCAGATAGTCCATTCCGCGCAGAAACGTGGCCGCCACGAATCCGGCCAGGTCCCCGACCACGCCCCCGCCCAGCGCCACAATCGCATCGCCGCGTTCAAAACGATGGGCGATCAACGCGCCCCAGACCCGTTCGGCGGTGCGCAGCGATTTCGCCCGCTCGCCGTCTCCCATCAGGATCTCGAGCGTCTCGAACCCCGCCCGCTTCAGACTCCGGGTGACGGTCCGGCCGTAGAGGGCCTGAACTTTCGGGTTCGAGATGATCGCCAGGCGACGACTCCTGGAACCGAGCGCCAGGCGCGTGAGCTCACCGGCTCGCGCGAGCGAACCGCCGGAGATCGTGATCTCATAACTGCGTTGGTCGAGCGCGACCCGCACCAGACTGGACGGCGCCTCGGTCGAGCCGGAGATGGCTTTCTTATTACTCATTAGATTCGCGTGTTTCGCGGTCTATCATTTAAGATCATTGAGCTGGGACACCAGGTCGACCGCCAACCCGGTATAGTCCAGCGGGCCGAGCCCGATCATCGAGGCCAGCTCATCGGCGGTGTATCGCTGCCCGGTATTCCAGAGATCGATCAACATCTCGCCGGCCTTGCGCGAGCTCCACCAGCGGCGCTCGAAGCGAGTCTTCAAGTATTCGCGAAGCTGCAGTTCGAAGGCCACGGCCCGCAGAAAGTTCGCGGGGAAGAAGGCCGCTCTCAGCGCCTCCAGGTGCTCGGCTTGATCGAACCGGACCCGCAGGGCCTCGGCCATCAATTCGACATAACGGTCCCCGGCGCGGCCGGAGAGCCGGCCCGAGTGGAACTCCGCCTCGTAGATCGACAACGCGGCGTTCCGTCGTGCCTCCATCAACCGGCACAACCCCAGGGCGTGCCTCAATTCCCGGCTCTCGCCCATGCCGCACGTCTCCGCCAACCAGACCTCGTCCAGCATCAGGTTCTCGAAGAGCAGCCCCCAGGCCGTCGGGACCGCCGCATCGCCGAGGCGGCGAAATTCCGGATGGAGCTCGCGCGAGGTCCACGCGAAATTCTGGGCCCGCCCCGCGGCGCGCCAGGACTCACGATAGTGGGCCTGCCCGCCCTTCTGACTCAACCCGAGTTTGATCTCCTCCGGAACGCGGATGGGCGAACAGAACGGCCGCCCCGGCCGCCGCGTCTCGATCTCGAGATTCGCCTGCTTGTCGAGGTTGAAGCCCAGTCCGGCGCACAACGCACGGTATTGTTCGATCAGGCGCGTCCCCGGAAAGAGATGATCGAAGCGCGTGAAGCGCTGCAGATAGACCAGGTCGGCCGCCGTCGCCTCGTCGAGCGAGGTCCCGGCCTCGCGGCCCAGCCACGGCCCGAGCGCCGAAAGGTAAGCGCTCTCGGTCGCCGTCAAGAGCTCGATGACGGCGTCGGTCACCGCCTCCGGGGCCACGCCTCGCAACTGCCGGTTCAGAATCAGGTAGTTGTCGGCGCCCAGTTCGCCGGACGCCTGCTGCAGCCGCTCGAAGAGTTCGGCCTGTAGATCCTGCTCGCCCTTCAGAACCTCGGCCCGGCGGGAATAGAGCGCCCGGCGGTCGGCCGGGTCCGACTCGCTCGCCAGCGCCTCGCCCGCCGCTCGAATCCCGATCCTCCGGCCCCCCCACTCGATCTCCGCCGTCCGCTCGTAATGCTCGATCTCCGCCGAGAGCTCCTGGACCCTCATCGCCAGATGGCCCTCGACCGCCCCCGCGATCAAACGGCCGAGACTCTTCAACTCCGTCTCGCGCGAGGCGGAGGTCTCCTTCAACAGGCTCCGCAGCTCACCGATCACCGAGAGACTGAAGAGATCACTATATTCACGGGCCAGGAACGCAGCTTCATGCCGGTCTTTTCGGCCGGATCGGAAGAGATAGTCTTCGCGGTAGAGGTCGGTCAGATACTGGTTATGGCGTTGGCGGTATTCGCTCAGCATTCAGGCGTCCGGGATCTTCGTTGCGAGTTAAACACGTAACATAGCGAGTGGCGGGAAAGCGTGTCAAGATGATTGGCCAAATCATCAAAGATATCTGGCGGTTTACGGCGGCCGAAGAAAATAAAAGGCGCCACAGTCGTGGGAAGCCTGTGACGCCAATTAATCGTGGTTACCTACCTCACCCTGGTAACCACTTGACACCGTCAGTGGAATTAACCACCTGGTATCTCGTTGCCCCACACTAGTATTCGCAATACTGATGCCAAAATCGAAGATCATAAAAAAAATCGCAGAAACCCAATAGACCCGTAATCTTCAGCTTCGCCAATCGTTCCCGGGAATCTAATCAACCTCGCTCTTTCGCGTAATTCTTACCCGGCCAGGTAAATTTTCTATAAAAATATTACCGCTCCTATTTAAGAACCAGGCCCCTGGGCGGCCGGTCGAAGCGAGGCGGAGTTAATGCTAATCGGTCGGTTTGGGGGGCGGCCCTGATGAAGGAAGCTCTTATGAAAGAATAGATTAGCTGAGTGATGGGAGAAACTGGCGACAAGGCGGATAGGGGCTTGATGTGATCTGATTGAACCTGTTATTGTCTTGGTAACAAGGCTCTCTATACCTGGTAAATGCTGGATTGACCGAAGGATCTTTCAAAAAGGCGGTTGAAAGCCGCCAGATGAGGCCAGTCCATCTCTGACTATAAAGGAAAAAGCTACCCTAAGTATCACTAAAGAGGTCTATGAAAATAGCGAGATTACATCCACTCTTCTTAGCTCTGGTCTGCGTCGTCTGCTCGTCGGTAGTAGCCAAAGCTCAAATACAATTAGATCGTCCCAAGACTGAGCCACCTTTGGACAACCCGTACCCGATCAACGTGCCGCGTGAACAAGTTCTCCAGGCGGTAGATGAAGTATTGAAGACCTGCCGGGTTTCGCTCAATGATGAGCAGAGCAATCCGGCGGAAGGAAAGATCGTGACCAAACCGATGGTCTTCACCCGGGGGGTGACGACGCGAAACGACCTGGAGTACCTGGCGACGTTGCCGGCCGGCGAGGTTCAGAATTGGCTGCAAGGTCGATATTCGCTGGAGATCTCGGTGCTGCCGATCGACCAGAAACGCTCGCAGCTCTTTGTCGTCGCCCACATTGAGGGGCGGATCGCGGAGATGAGCGGAGGCGATAAATGGGTCGAGGGGCATTCCAACGGCCGGCTCGAGGACGAAGTGATTCGCGGCCTCGGCGGCAAGATTCTCGGGATCGACCTGAGCATCAAGAAGAGCAGCCTCCGGCCGACCCGGCGTCTGATGAATTGCGAGTATTGAACAAACCCGGGCCGCAGTCGGCCCCTTTTAAACTCAGACCTATGCTTCTCAAGTTTACTCTTTTTGCCGTCTCTCTGATCTGGCTGGCGCCGGCGATGTTGGGACAGGATATCACCGGCCGCACCGCCGCCGATGATCAGAACGAAACCATGCTCGACACGCTGAAACGCATGCAGATCAAGCGTGAAGAGAATGAGCACAAGAAGCTGCTGGAGAAGGGCGCCCAGATCAAAGGCGAAGCGGAGGCGCTGGCCAAAGAGGTGCCCGAGTCGGCCGGCAACCGCCTGCCGCGCCCGTCGGAGAAGAGACTGAAGGATATCGAGAAGTTCGCCAAACAGATTCGCTCGGAGTCCGGCGGCTCGGAAGACGAACCGCTGGCCTCGCCTCCGGGAAATCTGTCGGAGGCCATCAAGCAGTTGGGCGAGGTCAGCGAGCGGCTCAACGTGAATCTGGCCAAAACCTCGCGGAGCGTGATCTCGATCGCGGTGGTGGACGACACGACCCAGATCGTCCAACTGGTCAAAATTCTGCGCGGCTATCTCAAATAAGCACTTGGGGAAATAACGCTTTGAAATTTTGTGCTTGACCGCGAAACACGCGAAATAGACGAAAGATGGTCGATTTCGCGGATTTCGCGTGTTTCGCGGTTTGAACCTCAAACCTCAAAAGTAAGAAGTAAGTATGAATTGCCGATGGATCTGGTTGTTGATCATGACTTGCGGATTGGCGCTGACCCCGACCCGCGCGCAGGAGCAGGACCCGCCCAAGACCGCTCCGGCCGAGGAAGAGGTGTTGTCGATCGAGACCAACCTGGTCGTGCTCAACGTCACCATCACCGATGCCCGGCAGCGCTACGTCGCCGGGCTCAAGGTCGAAGACTTCAAGATTCTCGAGAACAATACGCCCCAGCGGGTCCTGACGCTGGGGCTCGAAGAGACCTCCTTCGCCACCGCGATCCTGCTCGATACCAGCGGCAGCATGGAGAACAAGATGACCCTGGAACGGGCCGCCTGCGCCAATTTCGTCGACGGGATTCGGACGGGCGATCTCTTCGCCATCTACAGTTTCGGCGGGACCAAGGTCCGGGAACTGCAGGAGTTCACCGAGATTCGCGACATCCCGGATTCGGTCTGGGACCTGCGGGCCGAGGGCCAGACGCCGCTCTACGACGCGCTGGTGACGGCCTCCGAGGCGCTGGCCAAACGTCCCGAGCGGCGCCGCGCCATTCTGATCGTCTCGGACGGGGCCGACACCCAGAGCCGGGCCTCGCTCGATCAGGCGTTGCGCAAGGCGCTGGCCGCGCACATCGCGGTCTATGCGGTCGATATGAGCGACGCCTCGGTCTACGGCACCCCGCTGCGCGACACCGGCGCGGAGGTGCTCAAATCCGTCTCCGCGAAGACCGGCGGCCGTTTCTTCCGCACTCCCGGCGGCAGCAAGCTGCGCGAGGCCTTCGCCAGCATCGTCGACGAACTACGCAATCAATATACGCTCACTTACGAATCTTCCAATGAACGGATGGATGGCCGCTGGCGCACCGTCGAGGTCCGCGTCGCGCGTCCGCAACTCACGGTCCGGTCGCGGCAAGGCTATTTCGCGCGCAAAAAATCGTAGGAAGTCAGGAGCGGCTTGAACAGAGTCGGTCTTTGACTGCTCCAGGCGTCTTCCCGAAATGGCTTGCTTGACTCGACTCGGCGGGTCACTTATATTTAATCGTGGTATGCAGTTGCGAGTGCAACCAGCCTGAGAGTCTCCAAACAGAAAGAGAGAGAAATTCTTATGATGGGATTGGGAATGCCGGAGGTGATACTCATTCTCGTGGTGGCCTTGGTTCTGTTCGGGCCACGGAAGTTGCCGGAGTTGGGCAAATCTCTCGGTCAGGCCATGTCGCAGTTCCGCCGCGCCTCGGAAGATTTCAAGCGCACCTGGGAACAGGAAGTGGATCT
>DATEFT010000868.1:0-13409 GCA_035280505.1 Blastocatellia bacterium
AATCGTTCCTTCGCTTATTACCATCTATCCGGGCGACCGGCAGACATTCACTTGCCGGGCAAATCCCTTATGGCCGCTCTGGGAAGGGTCCAGCACGACCACCGTCCAGGAGGATTTCACCTTATTGCTTGATGCGAGCGCGGACGGCGACGGCACAGGGGGGCATCAACTGGTGGGCGGCGTCGGGGTGATCGAGTTTCAAATCACGGACTTTTGCCGGCCGACGTCGACGGGCTCTTTGCAATGGGTGGTATACGTCAACAGCCCGTCGGGATTCTTCCAGTATACGCTGATCGTCCTGCCGACTCAGCTCACGATCAAGAATGAGCTGAGTGTGACGATCGCGACCGTCAGCTATACCACTGCCTCCGGGGATGTCTTCAGACTCGAGATCTCCAATCTGGTGAAACTGTACGTCAACAACGTCCTGAAGCACAGTTTGACCGCCTATTCCGGAGTTGCGCGATATCCGGCCACCTATGCGGCATTTCTGGCCCGGCCCGTCGCTGCCGGCGCGACCGCCATCATTCCGAGGCCGGCCCTGACAGGAGACTGGCAGCTCCGCCCGATCGTCGCCTTCACAGCTCCCGCTGTCGGGTCGCTGACCGCCAGTTCGGGTATTAAGACCGAGTATTTCAACGGGACGACGCCGGGAATTTACACTCTCACTGGCCAAGTCGACGCCAGCGAGGATCCGAACGGCTATCAGCGCGGGACCGCCACGATCGTGATTGCGCCGTTGAGCATCATCGGCGATACCGCGATCACGATGCAGCCGAGTTCTAAAGCGCGATTCAAGACGAGTTATGACAATGCGCAGTCGGCCACGGTGACCTGGTCGGTCGTAAGCGGTTCCGGCTCGTTCTCGAATGGCGAATTTACTGCGCCATCCGCGGCGGGGACGACCGTAGTCCGCGCTACCTCGGGAAACCAGGCCGTCGATATTACGATCACGATCCCGACGGTCATCACGCAGAGCCTGACCGCGGCGCAGCCCGGCGAGCTGGTGACGTTCCAGACTAATCTCACCGGCTCGATTACGTGGTCAGCGACGGCTGGCACTACCCCGGGCTCCGGGACCACCTTCGCGTGGACGGCGCCGGGCGCCGCCGGTCAACGGGTCCGGATCACAGCCACCAACGGAACTACGACCCTGGTCGTGTGGATTGAGGTCCTAAAACTCTTCCCATACCAGCCGAACGGGCCGATAGAATCCACGGACACGAAGAATGCGCTGATCAGCAGCGCCGAGGACGGGACGAGATCGAGCCGCGTAAAGAACAAGAACGGCAATCCTGCCCAAACCTATGATTTGACCTTCGAAGATCGGGACAAGACCGAGTTCGCGGCGGTCAGGTCCTTCTGGAACGAGCACTATCCCGGGAAGGCCTTCATTCTGACGGATTCCGTGCAAAATCTGCGGGTCGTCTGCTACTTCGATTCGGAGGTCAATCGCAAGTGGGAGACCGATTGCTCGATGGCCTATGCTTTCAAGGTAATCGAGAAGCCGAGCTGATCACGGCTGCTTTTTGGCCGTTCTTTTGGGAGTGCCGGGCGGCCTCTTGGGAAGCTCCAACTCATCGTCAATCAGCACATCGACGCTCACACTCGCAATCCGCGCATATCTCAGCAGCACGGGCAGCGGTGGTTCCAGCCTACCTAATTCATAGTGCGAGATGTTCTTGCGGCTTATAAACTCAGCGATTTGCTCGTCCCCCGCGGTCAGTTGAAACAGGATCTGGTTTTGGCTGAGTCCAAGCTGCTTTCGGATCGCCGCGAGCTTCTCTGCGAGTCGATAGGGTTTCAATCGAGGTCTTATACCCACAGGATTGCCCCCTGTGAGGTGGCTCCAATTGGAGCTACCTTCTTATCCTGAACGTGTTGGGCCAAAATGTGAGAGGGATTTGTTAATTCCTGGCGAGTCAACGCCGGAGAAAATACCTATCCCGGATGGGTTTGTAAAGGGTCTCTATTTAATGAAAGTCAGCAATGGAATATCGTAAAGCGATTCGTTCTTAATTCTCCTGAAGTCAGGGCTGAGCACCTCGACGACTATCATTTCGACCAAGAACTCAACTTTTCCGGATAGGAGGTGGCTGGTATACCCGTTGGCGGATTGGCCTTTCAATCCGACGCTGATATGGATATGAGGATAGATTTGATTGTGTTCAGTATCAAAGGCCAGCGTGCCGCCGCCGACGGCCTCAACGTGCCTTAAATACACCTTCGACCAGACTGGAGCATTTTCATCTTCCAATTTTTCACAGGCCCCGACCAGTTCGACCTCGCTCAGGCCGGCGATGAACATCGGGATATATCCCTGTTTCACCTCATTCTTGGCGCAAAACTCTCTCAGCTCTTCAAAGAAATCCTTGCCGTGTTCGAAGTTGACTGCAAACGTCCTGCCAAGTTTTAACTCCGTGCTCTGCATGACATCTCCCTTTAAAGTCGTTTAAGTAACTCGGTCGAAGATAGATCCTGAATGCTATTCAAGAAGGCGATCTGCTTTTCCGCTTCTCGAAGAAAGGTCCGATCCCGGTTGAAGCGCTGAAGCTCAGGCCCAATATTCCTGCAGCGCCGATCATCATTGAATATCTCGTCATAGAAAGACCTAAACTCGGATACATGCTTTCCTTCACAGATAATGCTCGCGGTCGCCGGGCCGCCGAACAGATCGTACAGCGCCATAAATGTGCTGTCGTGGAGTGAGAACATGTCCGCCTTGAACGGTCCGGCTTCTTTCAATTGAGCGGATTCGCAAATTTTCACCTGTATGCCGAGTTTGTGATGGACATAGGCGGTCAGAAGGGCGTTCCTCATCACCGTCGGCTCTTTGGAACTCAAAATGAATATGCGGCGGATCGAAGCTCCTTTCTTGAGCAGCTTCGTATTAGTCGTCATATATAGTTGACCCGCGATCGAGTTCCACCATTTTTTCAGCTCGACATCAAAGACCATTGCGCGGAGACAGTCACTCGTTTCCGACACGAGATTGTTGACGATCGGTTGCCATTCCTCCCGGAAGCGCATTGTCTTAATGTTTTCGGATAGCATGTGCTCAGTAAATCCGCTGGCGATCCGCCCTCTGCGCCGAATCGAATCGGGCCGCATCGGTATCTTCGATGTTGCTGCGATGAAGCGATACCCTCTCTTCGATCTGGTCTCGATGAATTGCGGGGCCGCCTGATCGTCACCTAGCGCGTTGCGGATATCATTAATGCAGACTTTGAGAACGCCCTCGCCAACAGTGACGTCTGGCCAGATCGCATCGAGCAACTCTCTCTTTGTGACGGTTTCCGGCGAACGCTCAGCCAGATATTGCAATACAGCGACGGATTTCGCACGCAGATCAAGGGCCTGTTCTTTGCAGAACAACTCTTGACTGTTCGTATCCAGGCGGAAAATGTCGAAAAATATCTGTCTTTTTCGTTTCATGGCTGTCCGAAAATTGAACCAAAATTTAACCAGCCCGTTACGATTTCCGAACCGGAATGTAACCAGCCTTTTATGACTTTGATGACAGACTTCGACTATTCTTGTTCTGTCAACACACCTGCGGTGTGAACCGTAGAGAACCTTGTTTTTGTTTTTGCCTTAGAAACAAGGCCTCGCAAAGCACATACCCTTCGGCCGATTGGCACTATCAACCGAGAGCTGAGCCAGTTTCACACTTGCATGCTAGTTCACGGTTGAGCCAAAGAGAAGATCCGAGGGCAGGGATGACAATCAGTTGATCCGGCCTCAGAAGCCTGGGTCAGCGTGGGGATGAGTCGATGGATATCGGGGAAATGCCATCGCTCATCCCCTTTCCATTGGAATAGACGGATGGGGAAGAGGAATCAGATTCACGCCGACTGGGAGCAACTCGGGCGTTTGTTGGCCGGGACGCTCGACGAAAGGGCCCAGTACGTCATTGAGCGCCATCTCCAGGACTGCCGGAGCTGCCGCGAGAACTTTGACCGCTGGACAATGCTATTGCCGTTTCAGCCGGTCAATCTCGACGGCGCGCCGCGAACGCCTGGAATGACAGAGCGGACGCTCCGCTGTGGCTGGAGTCGGCTGATTGGTCCGTATTTGGCCGGCCATATGACGGATCTCGAGAAGGGGCGCATGGAGGCTCACGTGGTTAAGTGCGAGCCGTGCGGTGGTCAACTAGCGGTCCATCTCCACTCGCCCCCAGATACAAGTTTGCCCTTCTTGTACCGCCTCCGGCGGTGGCTGCTAAGGCAGACAAGATAGCCATCGCCACGGGAAGAAGGGCAGGGTGGGGAGCCGATTCGAGTCAGGGCTCCCCTTTTTAGTGAACGCGGGCGGCCGGCCGGAGCAACGCCCGCTGACGCCGGCGGGTGAATGGCTGACCGTCGGCGAGACCTGGAGCGATGCTGAGGACGTCGCTCCAGGTTTCCAAGAGATAAGGAGATTATTGATGAGGCGATTACGATCGCATCGACTGCCGGAAAAACTTCTCCAGATCCGCGAGTCTCTCGGCCTAACTCCTGAGCAACTGGTGGAGCAGTTGGGCTTGAAGGGCTCCCTGACCGAAAAGGATATCGCCAAGTATGAGCAGGGCCAGGCTGAGCCGCCGCTGGTGGTTTTGTTGAGATATGCACGGCTGATCCGGCGCGCCACAGATGCTCTGATCGATGACGAGCAGGATTTGCGCGAGGGAGTGGGCGAGGTGAAGGATGAGGCTGACCAGGTTGATTAAGGTGTTGCCGGTCGGGGCCGCGCTCGAGCTGCTGCGATCGATCCGGAGTCTGGGATCGCGCGCGCCAGAGCCAGAGCCGATTGACGAGCCGTTCAGCCCTCCATTCGTCGCCGAGGAAGACTTCGAGCCCGGCGATCCGCTGCTCTTCCTGGGGGATTCTCTCTATCTGTGGCGCCCGGGTGGGTCGATTCCGCCCGCGTTCCGGGCCAAACGCGCGATCCGTCAGGGTGAGCAGGTTTGGAACGATCCGACGCGGCCGGAGCGGTCAGATCTCGAGGTGATCGGCCCGGTCTGGGAATGAATCATTAAGCCAGCGAGATCGGGCCAGCCACGCCAACCACTTCTCCATTGTCGGTAAGCTCAGCCCACAGTTCGAGTTCTCCTTCAATCTTCACATACCCAGAATCTTCCATCCCTTCCGGCGTTGCACCAGGGAACCTGGCCTGCAGGCGGATCTCCTCGCCCTTGAAAAGGCCGATATAGTGGCCCGATCCGTCGTGCGTGATATTGTCAGCCTTGATGCGTTTCATGTTTCTTCCTATACATTTTTAAGAGCGAACTCTTTTGTGTTGCCGCTTGATTCTCTTTAACTTCGGATCATGGGGTCGCTCAGTTAATTAGCCAATGCCGAATCATGATTTTATCGACCATTCCTGCAATGATTAAAGTCAATTCTTGTTCGGATGAACCGGAGACGGGCCATTCAGATAGGAGTATCGCAGAGGCTGATTCGAGAATTGACAACTCAAGAAAACCTCAACGGGAATCTATAAATATCTCGCCGGACACTATTTTAATATCACCGTTGGCGGGTAATGCTCCCTCTGATTCTCGCAATCGGCTCCTGGCCACAATCTTGGTCCATCTCTCCTCACAAACCAGAAAGCGAAATGAGCAAATCAATATTTCTTCTTTTTCTTACCTTATTAACAATGCTGTCTAGCCACGATGTGCTGTTAGCTCAATCACGGCCTGGAGAGCCAACTGATGCTGCTACATGTGCGGCTTGCGGCACTTGTGGGGGAATGATCGTCATTCCAATAGTTATTCTCGTGCTGAATATTGCGCTCTTAGTATGGGTCGCACGTGATGCTAAATCGCGAGGCATGGATAGCGCGGTCTTGTGGATGATATTGGTGATGTTCACAAGTGTGATTGGCTTGATTATCTACATTCTTTCTAGGCCACAAGGAAACCTATCGCGATGTTCAAGTTGTAGCAACAATCGACTTCAAGCGAGTGCCAAATGCCCACATTGCGGCAATGCTTAAAGCGCCCAGAAACTTATCTGTTAGGGCTCTTACTTCTACTTGTTTTGGTTGCTCTGGACTCACTCCGTATTCCTGCCAATCAAGTTACAGCCCGGTTCTATATCGGCGGGGTACGAATATATCAGGCCATAGGGCGTCCGCTGCTAAAAGGGTATGTTCAATGTCGTTATTACCCTACATGTTCTGACTATTCGATTGAGGCCGTACGGACTCATGGGACGAGGTATGGCATAATATTGACATTTAAGCGCATTAATTCGTGTCAATCCAATGTACCGATGGGCACTCTCAATTCGGTGCCGCCCATCCATTGAAGAGTATCACCTGGAGCAATCCCTCTCCCTGAATCCGGCCCTTCCGCATTATCTTGCTCCCAAGTATCAGGCCTTGATCCAATTAGGTCTCGACACTCAGCGTTTGCAGCCCGATCACTCTTTCTGATGAGGCGTCTTTCCCCGACACGAAAATCTTGATCTGAATATCGCCGACTCTGAAGCCTCTGAGGCTCTCCCACTCGGCAAAGGCGTTCTTCAGCGCGCCTATCTGATCCTCACGGTCTTCATTGCCGAGCCGTAACTTTTCGAAGAATATCTCTGGATCGAGCTCTTCGACCGGTGTTGAAGGCTCCTCATCGATCAATTCTAGAAACTGGGCTGCTGTGGCTGGCGGCCAGTGCTCCGATTCTTCCAGACTCATTTCAAAGTAAGTCAGCGGAGCATCGGTCTCGCTCATATAGAGCAGCCCTGCGGTCAGTTGATCAAACTCTTCTTGGGTCATTCTCCACTCTCCTCTCGAAATGCTGTGAACTATTGGGGAGAGTTTGAACTATCAGCCATCCAGAGAGATTATCGAGGATAAGCTGAGAAATTATAGCCAGTCTGTGCGGCAATTGCATTCACGGTAGTTTGGTACATCTGCCACGTGTTCGCTCGTATTCCTTGGACATTGGGCATTGACACTGCGATCGTGGTCGACCCTGTCGTATTCGGATAGGTCGCTCCGGGCGCCAATGCCACAATCACCTTCCAGGTCGATGCGGGCACGGTGATTCCGTTGAAGCTGCTTCGCGTCCCGACGCCACCAGCAGTTATATACACTGTGCGCCCGGCCTGGGCCAATGTGCGAGTATAGGATTCCAGCTTCTCCCAGGGGCCCTGGTTGTTGTCGGGGGCCTGCGGGATGATATTGAGCATCGTGAACACCGCATAGTTGTTCGTCACGCTGTTGGTGCGATCGCCGGAAGGGCAGAGGTGCCCGCGATCGTAGCCGGAATTGGTATAGTCACCAGGCGCTGGCGTGGGGATTTCAGGGTCTACGTGGAAATCACTGCGCGGAGTGGAGCCGATGTCAGAGGCCCTTAGCCGCCAGGCGACCCAGTTGGCGATTCGCTTGCTCGCGTTCCAGGAAGCTGCGAACTGCGTGCGCGTGACGAGTCGATTGTTCGCGCTGGTCCCGGCCGAACTTATATTACCGAACGGAATATGAACTGATACTGAAGTTTGGCCTATCGCCGAGTACAGCGGGCCAACGATCAGGGACAGCAACAAAACCAGCGACGACAACACTCCGAAGCTCAATCTACGATTTGCAGAAGGTGAAGGCATAGATCTCCTTACAAGGTTTCAGTTCGTGTTGATGCAGAATGCTAAGACTTAAGACTACGGATGGCAGGCACAACAGCCCAAGAGTAGCATCGACATGTCAGAAAAACTTAAAGCCGATGTTAAGTTTATGCTGCAAATGGTCGTTTATATCAATCCTCTTATTCAGGGCCAAGATTCGCAGACTCTGGCGAATAACGCACCCGCAGATTGTCGGGGCTGAAATTAACGCGGGTCAGGTTTTCCGGATTGAGAAGGGAATATATTGACTGGTAGGCGGGTACTTATTTCTGCTGGCGAGCTTGAACCCGGCGCGATCTGCATCAACTGGTGGGGGAAGGGACGCGAGTCACAATGATCCGGCCTGGCTGGAGCGATCACATCTATCCAGGATTCGGTGGCTCGATTCCCATTGATTCCGCAAGTCTTCGCTGGCTTACTGATAGAGCAGGCCAAATGGCTGAAATCTGCCAAGGTTGCATTCTTCTCAAGTCATCTTTGTGTTGATCTCTTCGCAACGTGACTTTAAAGAAAGACGCCTTGTGATCAATTCGATGTTCTCTGAGTTTCCAGAAGACCACCGCTGCAAATTTAGGTGTTAAATGCTTATTACTCCGGTAATAATTCAGAGCGTTTAAGAGTATCGGATTGTTTTCTGAATCTGCTAGTGCCTGCAGTGCACGGAGACAGGACTCTAGGCGCATTTGCTCTGTCAAACGGGCCAATTTCTTCTTTGCGGTCGCATTATCTAGTCTCTGATTGTTCTCAAAAACAGATATTCCAAATTGGAGTATGCACTTGGAGCCGACCCACAACCTGTGATCAGTCAAAGCATTTCGAATCTCAAAATGATAACGCAATTGCTCATGATCGCATAGCTGACAGCTTTCATTTGCCTCTTCATGGTCCTGAACATTCTCAGTGAATGACCATTCCTCAAACGCTTCTGGGAGTGTAGCCGCAACGGATAGCGGCAAAATGTTATCACGAACACGCTGTGTATATGCAGCCATAACGGGACCTCGCAGAGTCACCTGGGTATCAAAGATCCTTATTTATCGGCACTGGGGCGAATGAGCTCGCCTTCAGTAGATCGAATAGTTAGCTTGCGTTGATCATTCTAGAAAATAGCTTGGCTGGAGAGCCGCTATTGAGTACTAATCAAGATCATATAGATCATCAAAAAGATCGCCTTGTGTGCCTGATTGCGGGAACGCCTTTTTAAATCCTCTATCAAATGATTCTTTCGATCTAGTAGCACTTCCAATGCCAACAATTTGCCAGATGTGAGCTCTCAGTGCAGCTAGTCCGATCGTTTCGGTTAGAAACTGGAACATCTTGTATCTCCTGCCGCCACATACGTATACCACAGGATTTTTCTCATCTAGCATTTCGAGAATTGCGCCGTTGCTGTTAGCCAGCGGTGCGTATATGTATTTACGAATGAAATGGCCAAAGAATTGCGGATGCTTATTTTTACTCGTGCGTGGCAACTTGTAGATGCTATAAATCACATCAAAGAGTTGGTCTGGAAATTCCTTCTCCCATTCTCGGCACTCGTTGCGAATGAATTCTTTGAATAGTTCTTTGTATTCTTCTCTGAGCTTGTCTTTGGTGAAACCTGCTGCTTCATCAATTAGGGCTATGATGCCAACCTTTGCCGCAGATCTCAGAATAATTTCGGCCTGCTTAGCTAAATCTTCTTGTGTTGCAGATAGGGCATTCTGTTTTTTAGCTTCCCAAATCGCATCGCAAATTTCAATTAAAACCTTGCCTTCATATCCGTGTGCCGGATCCCCTTTTAACGTCTTAAAAATAATGGGGTTATCTAACGTGTCGCGCAATTTTTCTGGGATAACGGATCCAAGCCCCTTTCGGTTCATCGTCCGCATAAATATATTCCCACCCCGCGACTTCATGCCTAGTGCTCTGGCTAGACCGCGCTTATGAAATATCCTGCGTCTGTCTTTTAGGACAGAGCACTCCAACTCCACTTCTCCAATAGGTAGAAGACCTTCGCGTATTGCATATGGGGTATCATCATCCGGTTCCCACCTTGCCTGAGCCGCTATTTGTGCAATCTCCCGACGTCTCTCAGGCGTCAATTTCTGTGCTCTGGCTACTCCACCAATTGATTTCTTTGATCCGTTTTCTTTCATATGCTTGCAATCTCATTCTTAAAACCGGTAAACATGCTTGCAAAAGACTAACAAAAGGACGGGGGCAGTGCAAGCATTATTTGTGTTTTGTGAGATTTATGCTTGCATGTGTTTGCTCGCGGCTCCCAGATCGGTATTACCTTTCGCGACACTTTTATGTCTATGTCAGTCCTTGCTTCTCATTTGATTCTCAACCTTTTCGCAGTCGCGCGCTCCGGATCCGCATGCAGGTAGAGAGAAGTGATTTTCACATCTGAATGGCCAAGGTCATCTCGAATATCGGTCAAGCTGGCGCCGGCCTGCAGAGCGTGGGATGCGTGGCTATGTCTGAACCAGTGAGGCGAGACGTCGCCCGTGACTCTGGCCCCCTTCGCCAGTTTCTTTACGATCGCCCAGACTTGAAACCGGTCGAAAGGGAAGAGCGGTTCATCCTGGCCGATATCGCCGCGGGCTCGGACCAGGTCGTCCCAGAGCTCGGCGCCGATATAAATCTCCCGGGTCTTTTTGCCCTTGCCGAGAATTCGGACGTAGCCTCCACCATCCTGACTTTCCGCCGGCACCAAGTTCGCCCAGGTCAGTGACAGGACCTCTGAGACCCGGCCGGCCGTGATGTATAAAAACCTGATCAGCAGGGCATCGAGGGGCATCGATTCAGCCGCGCCGATCATCGCCTCGACTTCATCCTCGGTCAGCGAGCGATCCTTAAACTTCGACTCGACCTTCGGACTCGAGATCAGGGCCGCAATATCTTCCTGGATGACCCGAGCCGCCTTCAAGAACGAGAAGAAGCTCCGAATTGATGAGATCTTCCGGTGCTCAGTCGCCGGCTGGCATTGCTGGCGAAGCAGGGCCTGGTATCCCGCCACGTCGCCCACCGTGATCTGATCCAGCGGCTTTGAGGCATAGGCCAGGAACGCCCGGATATCTCGCGTGTAGGCCTCCGCCGTGTGCGCGCTGGAGCGTTTTCCGCTGGCCAGCCACTGTGAGAGAAGGAGATCAGTATCGGTCTGAGTGTTTAACATAATAACTGTTATGTGAAAGTGTGCGATCACTGAGCAAGCAGGACATGCCTGTTGACAACTGCAACAGTGACGCCAGCTCTCGTTGATTGCCTTTCATAATTGATTACAACAGGCAGCGCTCTGCCTTCGGCTGATTCCGAAGGGGCCCTGACTGTAATCTGCCATAAACTCACATAGCCTGGCGCCAGCCCGCTGAATAGAACCTCGGCCTGTTTCCCGCCGATCGTAACCGTGGGCAGCGTCGCGGTGACATAGAGAACGCCTGTTGGGGTGGCCTCGCCCGCATTCGGCGTGGCCTCCAGCCCCGTTGCTTGATCAATGGTTTTACCGGTTCCACTTCCGTAGAGGATCAGTATCCTGCCAGGGACGCACGTCCAGACAGGGCCGTTGGGCTGATAGGTTTCCCGGAGCGGTTCATAGTTCTGCGCGGAAACCTGCCCTGTCCCGCTGCCGTCAACCGTGAAGAATCCTGGAGCTGCCGTACTGATCGGGACTTGCTTCGAGGTGATCAGATTGCCGTCATAGCGAACCTCGACCATTGCGGACTTGACCACATTCCACAGCATTTGATAGTTGATCTGGAAGTTTCCATCCAGGCTCACGCTGACATACAGTAGAGGCGCTGGAACGCCATTGACCAGCAACGAAACCCCTTCGAGAACTGTCGGTAGTGGCAAGCTGCTGGCCGACGTGCTGATTGACGATCCGGTCGGAAACCCGGCGCCGAAGACAGTCATCAGGGCGCCAGGGGCTGCTACCTGCTGATAGCCTGCGGATTCAACAGAATTCGCGGTAGGCTCTGCGGCAAGAGATGGAATCGCGAGAAGCAATAGAAGCGACAATAGAAGGATATATTGTTTCATGGTGTAGTTCTCTGCATTGTTGGCAGTTGTAGGGATTTACTGGGAAGGAGTGGTTGCACAGGTTTATACGGCATGAGCCACGGCAGAGTCAATTACGCGATTTCTACCATTTCCTTCCTACCTGCTCTACAACCGCGCCGTCACCAGTCCGGCCTGATCCTGATACTTGCCGCCGCGGTCGGCATATGACGTCGCGCACTCTTCGTCGGACTCGAAGAATGTCACCTGGGCGATCCCCTCGTTCGCGTATATTCGGATCGGCAGATCGGCCGAGTTCGAGAACTCCAGGACCAGGCGGCCGCGCCAGCCGGGCTCCAGCGGGGTTGCATTGACGATCAGGCCGCAGCGCGCGTAGGTCGACTTCCCCAGGCAGAAGCCGATCACGTTCCGCGGCATATTGAAGGTCTCGAGGGTGACTCCCAGGGCGTAGGAATGCGGCGGCAGTAGCCAATACTGCGAGCCGTCGCCCGCCGTTCGAAGCGGCGCCTCGGTGAGTGAGCGCTCGTCGAAATTCTTGGGATCGATCTCGGCGCTGGCGATCGGCGAGAAGACCCGGAAGCCGTCCGGCGCCAGGCGCAGGTCGTAACCGTAGCTCGAGAGTCCGGCCGAGATGATCCTGCAGTCTTTGACTTCGCGGATCAAGTGCTCGGCAAAGGGCGTGATCAGCCCATACTCGCGGCATTGAGTGAGAATCCATCGGTCAGATTTAACGCTCACTGCTTCCCTCCTTTACTTTTCTTTGAATCGGAATTCTCTTTCTAAGTCGTCTGAACCGTGGCAGCTTCGCGCAGGCATCGCAGACTCTCCAGGCGCCGTTCGCCCCGACGATCCAATCTGCTGCAGCATGGGCTTCATTCCGAAGGGCTGAACGATTAGCCTCCGGGTTCCATTCACAGGGATCGGTGATCTTTTTACTATTCATAAACCCATCCAGTCCATGATCTGAAGCACAGCCAATGAAAACCGCCAACATCTGGGAGTATCAACGGCCTCCACTTCCAGGTATCGACTGCCATCTGAAACTTGATCGATAGTCCGACGATCCGGCGGTCGTTATAGCGACCGCGCGGCCAGCGGAGTTTGAACTTCATCCCCTCCTCCGTCTCCTTCTCGGCCGCGGCTCGCTCCTCCGGCGCCGCATCATCCATCGCAGCAGATTGGAGAGTTCGACGAACAGCCCGCCCACCACAATGATAATTATCAGCTTCAACGCCGGGTTATTTTCCAGCGCGGCTCTGACTGGCAAATCACTGCACATTTGACACCGCATGTTGAGCCTTGATCAGCGTCCAGATGTAGTAGATCGTGGCGCCGGCAGATATCAGGAAGAGCCAGAATAAAATGTGGCGTAACGGGTTCCCTTTCTTCGATGGGGCCGCCGCTGCCGCCTTCTTCTCGGCGTCCTCTTTCGCAGCCATGGTCTTCTGGAGTTCGGCCAATTTGGCCCTCAGTTCTCTCTTTTTCATCAGGCCCAACCTTTCAGTTTCTTCAGTCGGTCGCGCGTGGTGATCGCGTTGTTGAAGTTGGTTCCAGACTGGCCCGGATTCTGGTCTGGGTGGGTTCGTCGAACTGCTTCACGCCAAACCTGATCGAAGACCTTTTGATCCGAGGTCACCTTGCTCGGCTCAGTGTCGATCGAGGCATATCCGATCAGAATCTTGGCGCACTCCGCGGCCTCATCGACCACGGACGCCGCCGGCAGTTTCATCCAGCCGGTGTATTGCTCTTGCTGCTCGGTCGTCACGCCGTAGCGTTCGACGGCGCGGAGGTGCTCGAGGGTCAGCG
>DATEFT010000869.1:0-7935 GCA_035280505.1 Blastocatellia bacterium
CCTCCCGGAGATTCAGAGACAGGTGCTCGACCCCGACACCCTCTTGCTCGAGTATTCGCTGGGCGAGAGGCGCAGCTTTCTCTTTGCCGTCACGCCGACCGAGATTCAATCTTTCGTCCTGCCGGGACGCAACGAGATCGAGCGGCAAACGAAACGCATGCTCGCGCTGCTGGAGGCTTCCGGCAGACCGCAGGCCTTCAAGTCCATGGCCGCGCGGCGGCGCTGGGAGCGAACTATTCAACTGCTGGCCGGGCCGGGCCGGGCGCGGAAATTCAAGTCGCCCGCCGCCAAACAGCGCTGGGAAGAACGGGTTCGGGACGATTATCAGAGATCCGCCGCTCTCCTGAGCCGGAGCCTGTTGGCCCCGGTCGGCGAACTGCTCAGCCACAAGCGGCTCTTGATTGTCGGCGACGGCGTGCTCCATTACCTGCCCTTCGCGGCCTTGCCGGAACCCGCGGCCGAGGCTTCCTCCGCTTCCTCCTCGACGATGCGGCGCCAAGGCCGAACCGCCGGCCTGCCGCCGTTGGTGGTCAATCACGAGATCGCCATGATCCCTTCCGCCTCTACGCTGGCGGTTCTGCGGCAGGAGCTGAACGGACGCCCGGTCGCCTCGAAGATGGTGGCGGTGCTGGCGGACCCGGTCTTCGACCGGGATGATGAGCGATTGACGGCGCTTCCGAGGGAGAAGATTCCGGAGGCCCCCGAGTTTCAATGGTCGGTCTCAGACCGCAACTCCGCGCCCGGCGGGATCAGCGGAGCGCTCTTTCGCCAATCCGAGACGGGCCCGGCTCCGGATCTGATGATTCCACGGCTCCCCGGCAGCCGGCGCGAAGCGGAGGCGATCATGACGCTGGTTCCCGAAACGCAGAAGATGGCGGCCTTCGATTTCGACGCCAACCTCGCTACCGCGCGGAGCGCGGAACTGGGCGCTTATCGCTATCTACATTTTGCGACTCACGGCCTGATCAACAGCGAGCGTCCGGAACTCTCGGGCCTCGTCCTTTCGCTGGTTGATCGCGAGGGAAACCGGCAGCCCGGCATCCTGCGAACACAGGACATCTATAACCTTAAACTGCCGGTGGAACTGGTCGTGCTCAGCGCCTGCCGCACCGCGCTCGGCAAAGAGAGCGGCGGCGAGGGAGTCATGGGACTGACTCGCGGCTTCTTCTACGCCGGCGCGCGGCGCGTCATCGCCAGCCTGTGGATGGTCAACGATTCGGCCACGGCGGAATTGATGCGGCGCTTCTATCATGAACTGCTGAGCGAAAAACGGCTCTCGCCGGCCGCCGCCCTCCGCGCCGCGCAGGTCTCGATGTGGCGCGAGCGCAAATGGGAGGCGCCCTACTATTGGGCGGCCTTCACGCTACAGGGAGAATGGTAGCAGGAAGTCCGGACTTCTTTCAGAATCTCCAGGCGGCTTTTCCGTAGCCGCTGCGCCGGACCTCGCTCGTGAAGTCGCGCTTGACAGTTCTGTGAAAGATCAAATAATATTCCCGTCATTGATGAAAATGATATTCATTATCGCTCTGATTGGAGAATTTCATGATCAAGACCGAACTCCCCGTCGCCGAGGCGCCGAGTGAAAGCGACCTCGACCCCGTCGTTCCTCCTGCGCCCGTGAAGAGGCCGGAGCCGCGTCTCTACCGTGTGATCTGGCGCTGGCACTTCTATGCGGGATTGATCGTGTTGCCGGTGCTCCTGATCGTCTCGGTGACCGGCGGGCTCTATGTCTTTCAGGCGGAGTTGGAGCGGGTGATCTATCCGCGACTGATGTTCGTCGAGCCGCAAGCGCAGACCGTCTCTTACGACGAACAGGTCGCCCGGGCCCGGGCCTCCCTGCCCGCCGGCGCGACCATCCATGGGTTCTCCATCTCGCAGGATCCGACACGCGCGACCAGCCTGATTGCCGAGGCCGGGCCCGAGCGTTATGTCTCGGTCTATGTCGATCAGCACACCGGGGCGGTGTTGGGGCAGCTCGATTACAACGGGTCGCTCTTCGGGTTCATTCTGAATCTGCATCGGACGCTCCTGGTCGGGGCGACCGGAAGAGTGATCGTCGAACTGGCCACCAGTTGGGGCATCATCCTGATCGTGACGGGGATCTATCTGTGGTGGCCGCGCCGCGACAAGCCGACCGCCGGTGTCTGGTGGCCGCGGATCCGCGGCAAGAGCTACGTCATCTGGCGCGACTGGCACACGGTGCCGGGCTTCTACTTTTCGCTGCTGGCCTTCCTGGTCATGGGCACCGGGCTCTTCTTCACGCAGCTCTTCTCGCTGGGCTATCAGGCGGTCGTCGATGCGACGCGCGGTTATCCGGCCAGTTACACCAACCCGCCGAAATCGACCCGGAACGACGGGGCGCCGAAGGTCACAGTCGATGAGATCGTCGCCATCGCCCGCCGCGAGCAGAGCGAGAGGCGGATGTACGTCGATTTTCCGCACACGGCCGAGGATAGTCTCACGATCTATGCCGGGAACTACGACAGCCCGTCGACGGTCTCATTTCTCTATCTCGATCAGTATTCCGGCAAGGTGCTCGACACCATTCGCTGGGGGCAGCTCTCGGCGGCGGCCAAGGTGCAGGTCGCGGCCTACGCGATCCATATCGGTTCGATCTACGGCCTGCCGACCAAGATCCTGGCGGTGCTGGTCTGCGTCATGATCGTGGCCATGAGCGTGACGGGAGCGGCCATGTGGTGGGTGCGGCGGCCGCGCGGCCGGACGGGGTTTCCGGTCAAACCGGCCGACGCGACGCCGCCGAAGTGGCTGATCGCCGTGATCTGCCTGCTCGGCGTGCTGATGCCGGCCGCGGGCCTCTCGATGCTGCTCATACTGCTGGGCGATTGGCTCTGGCGCCGTTGGCGGAACCGGTCGCGCTCATTGATCGCCGGGTCGTCGTAACTGTCGGGCCCGCGTCCCTCCCTCTTCGTAGATCAAATCGCCGAGCCGCCATCAGCGGCTGCTCGGTCTCCGATTGAAGAGATCCTCCCACCCGGCGTAAGATACGCGGGGACCTCGGATATTCAGTCCTTTGTTCACAAAATCGGTTTACAAACCGCAAAACACACGAAAAACGCGAAAAGTATTTGATTCCGCAGAGGAGGAAGATCGCCATGAAGGAAGGATGGTCTGGAACGGATTGGATGATTCGATGATCTGGTCGGCGTTCAAGCTCTCGCTCTTCGTGACGCTGGCGGCGACGGGCGTGGTGGTGCTGGTCGGGACCGCGTTCGCCTTCCTGCTCGCCCGGCGAAAATTTCGCGGGCGGGAGTTGCTCGATGCGGTCGTGACGCTGCCGCTCGTCCTGCCGCCGACCGTGACCGGTTACTACCTGATCGTGCTG
Source organism: Blastocatellia bacterium (assembly GCA_035280505.1). GTDB lineage: Bacteria > Acidobacteriota > Blastocatellia > RBC074 > RBC074 > JAKEHZ01. The sequence continues at coordinate 3,344 of DATEFT010000869.1, forward strand.
CTCGGAAGACATGGCCTGATCGGAGCCTACCTTTACGAGCTGACGGGCTGGTCGGTGACCTTCAACTGGGCCGGAGCCGTGATCGCCGCGGCGGTGATGGCGCTGCCCTTGATGGTCAAGTCGGCGCGAGCCGCGATCGAGAGCGTCAACCCGCGATATGAGATCGCTTCGTATACGCTGGGCAAAGGCGAATTGGAGACCTTCTTCCGCATCACGCTGCCGCTCGCCGGCCGCGGCATTCTGGCGGGGATCGTTTTGAGTTTTGCGCGGGCGCTCGGAGAGTTCGGCGCGACCCTCATGCTGGCCGGCAACATTCCCGGCAAGACGCAGACCATGCCGCTCGCGATCTATGAGACAGTCGTCGCCGGCGAAGATCGAAAGGCCCAGCTTCTGGCCCTGGTCCTGACCGCGGTCTCGATCACCGCCATCTACCTGACCAACAAACTGACGGACGGCCGGGTCCGCTCGGGGTGAAAGGCCCCGCGATCCGGTGGACGGCCGACAAAATCCGAAGCCAAACCGTATTGAACCGTATATCCCGCCGCTCAGACTATTGCGAAAAGCCACCGACAAAAGTACATAAGAGGGTACTTATCAAAGTTGCCCGGATCGTTTTGAAAAGGAGCTTACTATGTCAGTGTGGCTATCGAAGGCGATGTTCGTCTTACTCACCCCCGTCTTATTTATTGCAATCCTGGTGCTCGGTACGCCGGTTCAGGTCCTGGCGCAAGCCGGCCAGGCGGAGCTGACCGGTGAGGTTCGTGACGGATCGGGCGCCGCCGTGGCGCAGGCCACCGTCACCATCACCCAGGTCGAGACGGGAGATGTCACCACCGCCGCGACCGGTCGAGAAGGAGTCTATCTCGCCACCAATCTGCGCCCCGGCCTCTACACCGTGGCGGTCGGAGCCGGCGGGTTCCGGCGGCTGGTGCGCGAGGGGATCCGGTTGACGACCGGCGAGCGCATCCGAGTAGACCTCACCCTGACGGTCGGCAGCGTCGATGACCAGGTCACGGTCCGCTCCGACGCCTCTCTGCTGCGGACCGAGACCGGCAGCCTGGGGCAGGTCATTTCGAATCGCCGGATCGTCGAGCTGCCGCTCAACGGGCGGAATTTCTTCACGCTGATCTCGCTCGTGCCCGGCGTCGCCGCGCCGCCGCCGACCACCGCCGGGCCGTCGTTTCCGCGAATCAACGGCGGCCGGCCCCGAGTCAACGAATACCTGTATGACGGCATCTCGGCCCTGCAACCGGAACCGGGCCAGGTCGCGTTCAACCCGGTGATCGATGCGATCCAGGAGTTCAAGGTCGAGATCAACTCGCCGTCCGCGGAGTTCGGACGTTTCAACGGCGGAGTCGTCAACCTGACGACCAGGGCCGGCACCAACAGCCTGCACGGCACCGCCTTCGAGTTTCTGCGGAACGAGGCGCTCAACGCCCGCAACCTCTTCGCGCCCGCCACGGCGGCCAATCCGAACAAGCCGGTCTTTCGCCGCAACCAGTACGGCTTTGCGGTCGGCGGCCCGCTCTATCTGCCGCGCTTCGGCGAGGGCGGCCGGTCCCTGATCGACGGGCACAACCGGACCTTCTTCTTCGGCGACTTTCAGGGGACGCGCCAGTCGATCGGACGGGTATTGACTTCGAATGTGCCGACGGTGGCGCAGCGCGGCGGCAACTTCGCCTCCAGCCTGGGGGCGCCGCTCTTTTTGCTGACGACGGCGAGCGGCGTCAGCGCGACCACGGCCAACACCGGCGTTCCGATCAACGTCCTCGACACGAACGGCAACACGGTGCAGGCCCGAGTCGGGCAGATCTTCCGCCCGAGCGATAAGCGCGCCTATGTCGGCAACCTGATCCCGATTGCCGATTTCGACCCGGTCGCCAGGACTCTGCTGGCCCGCTATCCGTTGCCGACCTCGGCGGGCGCGGCCAACAACTATCGCCGCCTCGCCAACGAGGGAACGAATCAGGATCAGTTCGACATTCGCCTGGATCATCATTTCTCCGACCGCCGTCAGGTCTTCGGCCGATACTCTTTCTTCAACGAAGACGCGACGCCGGTGACGCCGCTGCCCGACGGCAGCGGGAACATCACGCAGGGCGCGCTGGGATTGCAGAAGAGCCGGGGTTATCAGGCCGTCGGCAACTTCCTGCAGGTCTTCTCTCCAACCGTCGTCAACGAGCTGCGTTTCGGCTATACGCGGCGCTCGATCGATCGCCGCGCCTTGTTGCTCGGGACGCCGCCCTCGCAGAGCCTGGGGCTGCCGGGCATCCCGCAGAATGCGGCCTTTCAGAATGAGCTGCCGACCTTCACCATCGCGGGCCTGCAACAGCTCGGCCCCTCGACCAACACCGATTCGCTCTTCAACACCGATGTCACTCAGCTCTTCGACGCGGTGGGCTGGCAGCGCGCGCGCCACTCGATGAAGTTCGGCGTCGACTTTCGGATCGAGCGGTTGAACGTCCTGCAGCCGCCGTCGCCGACGGGCATCTTCAATTTCACCGCTCCGTTCAGCAACTCGCGCGGGACGACCGACACCCTCGGCGCCCAGCCGGGCGGAGCGACGACCGGCAGCGTCCTGTCGGGTCAGACCGGGAACGCGCTGGGCAGCTTCCTGCTGGGCCAGGTGAGCAACTTCTCGATCGATCTCCAGCAGGGCACGATCCACCCGCGGGCCAGGATTCTGGAGTTCTTCGCCCAGGACGATTTCAAGGCCACCTCGCGTCTGACCATCAATGCCGGGCTGCGCTATACCCTCAACTATCCCTCGACCGAGACCGGGAACCAGGGCGCGGTCTTCAATCTGGAGACCCAGCAGCTCGAGTACCTCGGCCGGAACGGATTTCCGGAGGCGGCGCGCGAACTGCACAAACTCAACTTCGCGCCGCGACTCGGAATCGCCTATCGGATTCAGGATCGGACCGTGATCCGCGCCGGATACGGGCTGATCTGGCAGGAGCAGGCGGGAATCACCACTCCGTTTACGATTCCGCAGTTCCCGTTCATCCAGACCGTCACGCAACGCTCGCTCGACGGATTCACTCCGGCCTTCGCGCTTTCGGCCGGGCCGAACGTGCAACCGATCCCGTTGACGCCGGATGCGGGGCTGGGACAGGGGGTCTTCTCGGTCGATCGCGACCTGGGCAGCGGCTACGTTCAGCAGTGGAACCTGGCCGTTCAACGCGAGATCACCGGCAACCTGGTCGCCGAAGTGGCCTATGCCGGATCGAAGATCACGCACGTCGGGATCCCGGACACGAACATCAACCAGCTCACCGCCGCGCAACTGGCCCAGGGCAACTCGCTGCTGACCACGGTGGCGAATCCATATTTCGGTCAGATTCCGCGAAATTCGAGCCTCGGCGATCCGACGATCGCGCGGGCGCAACTGCTGCGGCCTTATCCGCGCTTCACGACCGTCAGCCTCTACCGCAACAACGTCGGCAACACGAGCTATCACGCGCTGCAGGCGAAACTCGAGAAGCGGTTCTCGCGGGGCCTGACGTTCCTGATCTGCTACACGCGCTCGAAGTTGATCGACGACGCCGGGTCGGTCTTCGACGCCTCGATCCTGACCGGACCGGTCGCCAACTTCCCGGTCGCCGACAGCTTCAACCGGGCGCTGGAGAAGGACGTCTCGACCGGCGACATCCCGAACGTCTTCGTCTCGAGCTTCACCTACGAACTGCCCTTCGGGAAGGGGCAGCGGTTCAAGCTGGCGGGCCTCACCGACAAGCTGCTCGGCGGTTGGAGCATCAACGGGACGGTCCTGCTCCAGTCGGGATTGCCGTTCCCGGTGACGCAGGTCACGAACTTCAACGCCTTCGCCGGATTCGGCACTCAACGGCCGAACATCCTGCGCAACCCGGCCCTGCCGGCCGATCAGCAGACGACTGACCGCTGGTTCGATACTTCGGCCTTCGCGGTCGCGCCGCAGTTCACGATCGGATCCGGTTCGCGCAACCCGGTCAGGGGCCCGGCCTACCGCACCGCCGACCTCGCGTTCATCAAGCGGACCTACTTCAGCGAGGCCCTGAACTTCGAGTTCCGGACGGAGATCTTCAACCTGACGAACACACCGCCGTTGTCGAACCCGAACGGCGTGCTCGGCAATGCGGCGTTCGGAACGATCACGTCGGCGGGCGATCCGCGGGTGATTCAGTTCGGACTGAAGCTCAACTTTTAACTGGAGGAATTTAACCGCTAAATACGCTAAATACGCTAAAGATCGCTAATTTCGTGTGTTCCGCGTGTTCCGCGGTTTGTGGATCGGTTTCGGAGATGCTTATGAAACTTTCGACGAGTTGCAGAAGTCTATCCGTCTTGTTCATTCTATTTTCGGCCGCCGTCATGGCGCCGGCGCAATCGGGGCCCTCGGCTCCGTCCGCCAGGGCGAGCCTGCGCATCAGCGGCGAGGTCGAGCGCCAGCTCAACCTGAGCGGCGACGAGTTGGCGAAGCTCCCGCGCCGCACGCTTCGGGCGAAGGATCACCACGGCCAGGAGTCGGAGTTCGAGGGGGTGCCGCTGGTCGAGGTCTTGCAATTGGCGGGCGTCGAGTTCGGCGAGGGGCTGCGCGGCAAGAATCTGGAGCT
>DATEFT010000870.1:0-5403 GCA_035280505.1 Blastocatellia bacterium
CTCTTCATCGTCCGGTCGATCGTCAACAAACACGGCGGGAAGACTTTCGCCGAGAGTGCCGGCGAGGGATTCGGCAGCACCTTCACCATTCTCCTCCCGAAGATTTCGGAATAGTTCTATGGGCGCGCTACTGATCGTCGAAGATGAACTGCACCTGGCGGCCGGATTACGCTTCAACCTGGAAGCCGAAGGGTATCAGGTCGAGATCGCGGGCGACGGCGAGACGGCGCTCGAAATCCTGAGGGAGAACCCAGAGATGTTCGAGGCCGTGGTCCTGGACGTTATGCTCCCCGGCAAAGACGGCTTCGAGGTCGCGACCGAGTTGAGGCAATCGGGCCAGTTCGTGCCGATCCTCATGCTGACCGCGCGCAGCCGCCCCGAGGATGTGCTCCGCGGATTCGAAGCCGGAGCCGACGACTATCTGCCGAAACCCTTCGAGCTGGCCATCCTGATCGCCCGGATCAAAGGGTTGTTGCGCCGGCGCGAATGGTTCCATCAATCACAGAACCCGCCCGAACCGCCCTCCCCCGGCGAGGACCGCTCGCGCTATACCTTCTCCGGCAAGACCGTCGATTTCGCCTCGCTCAAACTACAGACGGGCGACAAGCTGGTGCAATTGACCCTCATGGAGGCCCAACTGCTGCGGTATCTGATCAAGAACGAGGGCCGGGCCGTCTCGCGCCGCAGCATGCTCGAAGAGGTCTGGGGACTGCGCGACGATACCGATACCCGCGCGATCGACAACTTCATCGTCCGGTTACGGAAATATCTCGAGGACGAACCCACCGCGCCGCGCCACCTGCTGACGGTCCGCGGCGTGGGCTATCGCTTCGTCTCCGAACCCGAGAATAGTCTAGAGAAGTCCAGAGAAGTCTAGAGAAGTCGGAATCCGAAACCGCTCGACACGCTAAACACGCTAAATCATCAAGCTTTCGCGGATTTCGCGGATTTCGCGGTTTGAATCTCAAATTCCCAAGAACTGACTTTTCAGAAAAATGGGGCGGCTGACAGAGTGTAAAGACCTCTCTCAGCCGCCCCCTGGACTCGTCGTCAATTTCCGTCCGGACTGCTCCAGACTTCAGATTTTGATCTCCCGGCCCTGCTCCGCAAACCTCTTCAATTTCATGTTCAAGGTTTGGACGCGCAGGCCGAGCATGGCCGAAGCCTTGGTCTGATTGCCGTTGGTCTGGCGCAAGGCCGTCTCGATCAGGCTCCGTTCGAACTCGTCGACCATCTGCGGCAGGTTGACGCCGCTGACCGGAATCGACTTGAGCGAAGAGTAGCGGATCCGCGAGGGCAACAGGGACTCATCGATCTGCTGCGGTTGAGTGTTCGCGATCGTCCCCTCGAGCACCGCCTCCAGTTCGTCGATGTTTCCCTCCCACCGGTAATCGGCGAGCATCTTCATGGCGCTGACCGTGACCTCGTGCTGCCCCTTGTTCAAACGCTTGGTGATTCGTTCGACCAGGTGGCGCGCCAGATACGGCAGATCCTCGCTGCGCTCGCGCAGGGGTTTAATGGTGAAGCTGGTCGATCGGAGCAGTTCGACCAGGCCATAGGCGATCCGGTTGTCGGCTTTGAGTTCCGCCGGATTCCATTCGGTGGCGAAGATCAGACGCGGCCCGCTCCGTTTTCCGGTATGCGCGCGCCAGCGCTGCTCCTCGATATGCGCCGCGAAGCGCTGCTGCAACAGCGCCGGCAGTCGCGTCAATTCGTTGACGTAGATGGTCCCCCGCTCGCAGGTCTCGATCATCCCCCGGGGACCAAAGAGCAGCGAATGGAGCGCCTCACTGTCCAAGCTATGCGCGTTGACGGCGAAGAACGGCTGCGACCAGTTCTCGCTCGCCTGATGTAAGACCCGCGCCACTTGCTCCTGACGCAGCCCCCGCTCGCCGATCAACAGCGTCGATTGCTGTTGTGCGGCCTGGACGCTGATGAACTGCTTCAGAGACGCGACATTCGTGCTGACTCCGATAAAACATTCGTACTGCCCAAGCGGTAGGACGCGGGGCGTCCCGACCAGTGTCAATGCCGGCCGCGGCTGGATCGGTGGTTGTATCGCTGCCTGCTCCAGTGCTTCAGTAGCCATGTTGCCTCCCTCACTATTTGCCAAAACCAAGAACAGTTTGCTTTTTAAGTCTCTCTGGATTCTCTGGACTGATTCTATTCATTTACCAAAGATTTAATAATTGGAGATCGGGGTAGTAATTGCGGTAGCATTGATCCACTATTTCAAGACTGCTCAAACAATATTCAAACAATATTTTTAAAGACTGCTCAAACAAGACCTCAAACAATCTGCGTGCCACCACGGTTCGCAAGTATAAGCTTATCAAATAATGGACTTGATCAGGAACCGCCGACCGAGAGGATCAATTGAGTGTTCGGTTCCGGGATATTAGAGTGTCGAAAACGGACTCAATGGCCTGAGGAGAATTCTCGATCATGTTTGCCCGGTCAAGCGCTCAAAGTCCAACAACGTTTCTTACGTGTGATACCTAAGAAAGTTCCAGTATATTTGAAGCTTCACAAGTTAACAATTCAGGAAACGAAATATACGATATACATATATCTGCAGATCTCCTGGTTTGGAAAATCGTGACCAATTCGAGGCCGAGGTGGGACGAAAACTAATTAAATTCGTCTCAAGACGACCCCGCCATTGATGCCGCTGATATTGATCGAGGGTCCGCCCGATCCGATGGTGCCCCGTAACTGGCCGCGTTTGATCTCGCCCAGGATAGTGATCGGCAGGTCGGTGTCGATGCCGCCGTTGACGCCACTGACATCGACTTCGGCGTTGGTGGCCGAGGGCAGACCGATCTCGACCCCGCCGTTGATGCCGCTGACCCGCAGTCCGCCCTGACCGAGCTGGACCAAGGAGATGGCCGTCCGGCCGTTGATCCCGCTGATTCTGGTGGCGGTTCCGGCCTGTGCCACTTCGACCTGGCCGTTGATCCCGCTGATCTCGATCTGGCCCGTGATCTGACCGACATCGACCTGACCGTTGATTCCGGAGACATTGAGATCGATGCTCTTGGGCAACCGCAATCGAACCTCGTGGCGCACCCAGCCGCGATCCCGGTTCCATTTCTCCCCCTCTTTGGTCCGAATGACCAGACTGTTGGGCGTATTCTCGATCAACAGGGGCCGGCGCTCGATGGCCTCGCGATCCGAAGCTTTGATGGTAATGTTGATCTCGGCCTTGTCGCTACTGGATGTTTCAATGGTGACCCGGCCATTGAGGCCGCTGATCTTGACGCCCGCGCCCGGGGCGAGAGTTACGGTCTTATTGACCTGTTCGGTGACCTCACCCGGCTGCGACGCCTCGCCGTAGCTCGACGTGGCGCTGGAGAGAGGCAGGCGGCAGGAACTGACGATCAGTCCCAGAAGGATTAAAGCAATCATCTGCATATGACATCCTCATGGCTAAAACTTCAAGAATTTACTGTCCAAAGTACTCATTGAAAAGTTCTATTTCTGGTTTTGACCGGCGCTCTTCCTGATCGAGATGTCGCCGCTGAAACTGACGGCGCGAATCTCGGCGCCGCCGCGGCCGACCACCCCGGAGAGTTCCCGGTTCTGAAAGCCGGGTCCGCCCCCTCCGCCGATCTGGATGGGGAATTCGGTCTTGAGCGAACCGCTGTTGGTCTTGGCCGTCAATCTGAAATTGTCCTCGCCGGGCAAGATCAGGACGACGTTGCCGGCGAAACTCACAAATTCGTAAGTACCGTCTTCATAGAGTTTGCCGACGAACTTCAGGCTGCCGCTATGGCTCTTGGCCTGGACGTATCGACTGTCGATGTTGTTGAGCGTGACGGCGTCGCTGGTCGTATTGACCTCGATCCGGCCTTTGGATTCGTTGATCTCGATCCGGCCGCTGACGCTGCTGGCCCGAACGCCCTGATCGACCTGCCCGATCGTGAGGTTGCCGCTGACGGCCGCGGCCGTGACGCTGCCGCGCACATTGGTGATGGTCAGATGGCTGCTGGTCGATTCGGCCTTCACGTCGCCGCCGACCTCGTGAATCGAGATCGTACCGTTGAGCGAGCGCACGAGGGCCCGGCCGCCGACCCGATCCAGCTTGATGTTGCCGCTGACGACACTGACGGTCGCGTCGTCGCGCACCTGCACCGCCGTCACTGAGCCGCTGCTGCTCGCGGCATAGAGCCGCGAGGCGAGGTCGGTGGCCGTCACGTTGCCGCTGGTCGAACTGGCTCGCAGCTCGCCGCCGATCCGCTCGGCCTCGACCTCGCCGCTGATCGAGGCCAGGTTGACGATCCCCGCCACCTCCCGCACCGCCACATTGCCGCTGGTCGTCCGCGCATCGACTCGCGCGACCGGTCCCGCCACCGTGATCTCGCCGCTCACCGAATTGAGCGAGCTCAACTGAGCCGTGCGTGGAACCTTCAGCTCGTAATCGACGGCCGCGCCGTTCGATCGCTGACCCCGGTAGATCGAGCGGATCTCGATCTTCTCGGGCCGGGCCGCGATCTGAATCTCGACCTGATTGAGTTCATCATCGCGGCGCCCGCGTTTGACGGCGTCGACCTTGACGCGATTCTCGTTCCAGCTCGTGACCCGGATGTTCCCGCTCGGATTGTTCACGCTGACGACCCCGTTCGGAGCGAGGTCATAGGTCTCGTGCACTTCACGGCCCTGATCCGGCGTCTGGGCGGAGGCGTTCAACCCGGCGCGGCTCGCCGCCAGGAGACACCCGGCGATCGCCAGACCGAGGAGCACCTGCCACCCGCGAACGGAACGCGGCGGCCGGCATCGCCCCGGTTCGACCGGGGACAGTGGTTTCGTCATCTCTCTTTTCATCTCAAAGCCAGATCCTGCATCAACTCGACCTTCCGGGCATAGGCCGCCAATAGAAACTGTCCGGCGGCCAGGTCGCCGGGGCGCTCACGAAAGGCTCGCCGACTCGCGGCGATCGATTCGTCGATCAAAGCCAGACTGCTCTCATACTGTTTGACCAGTTCCGGATCGAACTGATCCTGACGTTTGGCGATCGCGCGATCGAGCAGTCTGATGGCGCCTCGATATTCGCGTTCGGCGCGCACGATCTGCCGGTCCAGCAACTCCCTCTCGGTCAACGGTTTGGCGGAAGGAACCGGCACGCTCCGCTTCGGCGCGGGGGTCACCGCGGGGGTGACGACCGGAGGGGTAGCCGAAGCCGGGGCCGGCGTGGGCGTCTCGACCGAGGGCGAGGGATCCTGGCGCCGGGCTAGTGGCCCATCGGGTTGCTGGCTCCGTTTAAAGAAGAAGATCGTCGCCGAGACCGAGATCGCGACCAGGAGGGCGGCGAAAGCGGCCTGACGCCAGATCATGGGCTTGGAGAGCCAGGCCCAGATCCCGGCGCCGGCCAATCCCATCAGCCAATCGCTCCCGGTCTCCGGT
>DATEFT010000871.1:0-21219 GCA_035280505.1 Blastocatellia bacterium
CATTCTTTGATCGATTGGGTCTCGTGTCATTGCTGAATCAACTACGAAGGTTTCAATTTTCAACGTGAACCGCCGGATGCGGAACCGCACGTCCGGTGGTGTGGGAGGACGGGAGCCGTGAGGCTCCCTCCTACCCGATGCGGCCCGGCCCTCCTCTCTGTTACGCTTCACAAACCATCACAGTCCTGCCTGTTCCCACCACCGTCCGGCGGTATCGTGTACCGGTGCTGTCCGGAGGGTCTGAGATCGTGGTCTGACGATTGCACTCTCTCCCGGAGAGTCTCACTCGGCGAGGCTAAATGCCAATGAAATCAACGTGCTCGCTTCGCCTCGGCCAGCCTGGAGTTTTTGGGTGGCAGACAGTCGACGGATTTTTACTGCAGCCTAAAAAGGGGGACAGCCTCATGGATTTCTTCATCCTGTTCGCGTTCTTGATAATTATGGGAATGATCACCGTGATCGGTCACGGCATCTGGGTCTTACTGGCCATCCTCTTCAGGGGGTCCTGGCTAAGGCCGGCCGACCTGGCGGTCACGAATCGAGTCCTCAAGCATTTTCTGCAGCAGGGCCGGATCGAGTACGCGGTCTACGAATCGGTGAGGCGGGTGATCGAGGAGGGGCTGGATCGACCGATCCCGACGGCTCGGCCGATCCCGACGGCTCGACCGCTCCCGAAGGTTCCGATCCGGGAAGCGCCGACTCCAGTGGAGCGGGCTCCCGTGACGCCGGTTCCGGTGGCGCCGGAGCCGGTCGTCGAGCGGTTGATTGCTCCCACCGCGATCCGGGAAGAGGTGCCCACCCGGAGCGTCGTCGATTCGCTGGTGGCCCGCGGGTCCGAAGAGCCGCAGGATCCGCCGGAGACTCCGAGCCGGGTCGAGACGGTCATTCAGCAGGAGCTCACGGAGGAAGAGGCCCTGGTCCGGACCTATGCCTCCACCAGCCGCGAGGCTCGGCCGCGCCGGTCGTTCTCCGAGGCGCTCTCGACCTTCATGGAGGAGCGCAGTGTGCGGTGGGGGGAACTGGTGGGCGGGCTGCTGGTCGTCGGATGCTCGGTGGCCCTGGTGATCAGCCTCTGGGCGCAGATCAAGTCCGTGCCTCTCTATCAGTTCTCGATCTTCGTGGGGATGACCTCCGGCCTCTTCGGCCTGGGGTTCTACAGCGCGCATCGTTGGCGACTGCCGACGACCAGCCACGCGGTATTGATCACCTCGACCTTGCTGGTTCCGCTCAATTTTCTGGCGATCACGGCCTTCTCTTCGCTGGCCCGGCCCGGTTCTCCGGTCATGATCGGCGGAGAACTGGTGGCCCTGGCGCTCTTTCTCTGGCTGGTCTATCAGGCGGCGCGCGTGATCATCCCCGGGGCCGAATGGATGACCGTCAGCGTGGTTCTGGGGCCGTCGTTTGCGATGTTGATCGCTCAACACTGGACCGGCGCCCTGGCCTCGACGCCACGCTGGTGGTGGCTGGGGGCGGTCCCGCTGCTCTTCTATGCCGGGGGCGTCGGATGGAGCTGGCGAAGATTGGGAACCGGCGACGAGAGCGGCGAACCGGATCTGAACCGGATCTTCATCCTGCTGGCGATCGGTTCGTTTGCCGCGCTGTTGCCCCTGGGCCTGCTCTTGATCGGGTCCGGAGACCCTTCCTCCTCGCTGCGCGGGAATGCGGCGTTGATCGCCCTCTTCGGCGGGCCGGCGATCGTGAGCGGGCTCCGGGTCTGGCGGCGGACCCGGGATGATCGCTCGGGCTCGACGCCCATGATCGCCACCAGCGTCGCCCTCACCGGCGGGCTCCTCTCTTTAATGGCGCTGCCGGCCGCGTGGCCCAGCCCGACCTCGTTGTGGGGCGTGGCGCTGATCAACCTGGTGATCTGCGCGGTCGTGATCCGGCGATCGGGAGTGAACGCGGTTCACGTGATCGGGCTCGCGCATCTGATCCTCTTCTACCTCTTGAGCGTCAACCTGGCTCTCGGTCAGTGGGCGGAGGGCCGAGGGCCGAGTCTGGTGGTCGGCTTGGCCTCGCTCGAGAGCGGGCTGGCGTTGATCCTGGCCTGCTCGCTGTTGGCCGTCGCCGGCGAGTGGCTGCACCGCGCCGGCGATGACCGCCTGGCGCGCCCCTATTGGGCGGCAGCCGCCGTCACGGGGGCTCTCAGTCTGGCGCTGGTCTCGTCCTACGGCTTCCGAGGCCTGCTCGCGCCGTCCTTCCTGATTGCCGTCTACCTCTACTATTCCGCCGCCGCCTTTATTCTGGCCTGGCGCCGAGACGAGGTGCTGCTCAGTTGGGTCGGCATCGGATTGGCGTTGTCGGCGGTGGTGCGGGCGGTGGTCTTTGATTGGCGAGACCTGTTGACCTCGTCACATCCGATCGGGACGGCGTTGCTGGTCGGGGCGAGCCTGGCGTCGGTGGTGGTGGTCGGGCTCAGAGGCGGGACGGACAAGAGCCGGCGCCTGCTGGTCGATCCGCTGACCGGGGCCTCGCTGATCTGTTCATTGGCGGTGGTGCCGGGCATCTTCGCGCAGGACGTGAGGGCCTCATGGTTCGCGACCTCCTGGTTATGGCAGGCGTCGATCTGGCTGGCGCTGGCCTGGGTCCACTGCATGCCGCGGCTGTTCACTCTGTTTCGCGTGGCGTTGACCCTCGGCGTCCTGGGAGCGGTGTTTGCCGCGATCAGCGAGAGGCCCGTCTCGTCGCCGGAACTCGGCGGTCTCCCGGCGATCCAGGTGCTGACGATCGCCGCGGTCGGCTTGAGCCTGGGTTGGATCTGGCTGCGCCTGGCGCTGCGCCGCCTGGGCGTGGCGCCGGGAGCGGTGCCGGAAGCCGATCCGTCTCCGGAACCGGAGGGCCGTGAGCGGAGGTTCCGCTTCTTCGACCCTGTCGTCGCCGCCGAGCTCCTCTATCCGGCGGGGCCGACCCTCGATCGGATCCTCGCCACGATCTCGATCCTGGTCTTCGCGATCCTCAGCGTTCGGAGCGTGCAGTTGGGGCGGGGCGACGCGCTGGGCGCCGGCCAACTGGTCCTCGGCCTGCTCCTGGTCATGCTGCTGACGACCGGTCTCTGGGAGCGGTTCTCGCGAGCTGCCGTGCTGGTCATCCCCTTCATCTGGGCCTGCGGCTGTTTGATGCTGGCGGGCCGCCTGGAGCAGGGGCTCAACCGCGTCTGGGCCTGGAATTCATTGGCCGCCCTGAGCTTTGCGTTGATCTCCCTGCCGATCCTCTTTCGCGACCGCGTCGCCAGCGGCTGCGGGCGCCTGGGCTGGCCGGAATTCGAGGCTCGATCGAAGTGGCTCGCCTTCCAGGCCGAAATTCTATCGTTATTGCTCTTCGTCGCGCCGGTGCTGATGCTGACGCTCTATGGCTTCCTGGGTCTCAAACTCGGAGGCGGATCTGCCGCCTTCCAGAGCCACCTTCTCGAGCTGGGCCGGCAGCTCTGGTCGAAGGGGCCGATGGTCCTGCCGCTCCTGGTGATCAGCCTGACGTTGATCGCTCACGCCTTGCGGGAGCGCTCGGCGCGCGATGCCTGTTCGGCGGGGCTGATCCTGAACCTGGCGGTGACGATCTGCAGCCTCTCCGGCGGCTTCGGAGACTGGGTTGAGTCTCTGATCCGGGTGATCCAACTGAACGTCGTCACGACGGCTCTCTTCTCCATCGCCTGGTTGGCGGTCTTGCCCTATGGCGTGAAGCCTGCCGCCCGCCTCAAGAGCGATTGGCGGTCGATCTCTCCGCTCCGGACTCAGATTCGGCTGGCCATCAGCGTGGGCCTGGGCCTGCTGGCGCTGGCCGACCTCTGCCTCTGGTTCTCGCCACGATCGGTGCCCGGACTGGTTCGCCACTGTGGAAGCGGTCTGGGGTGGCTGACCGTGATCATGCCGCTGGTCGCCGGGGCCTGGTTGTGCGGCGCCAGGTGGAGACGGTTGAAACTGCAGCGGATTGCGATGGGCCTCATGGTCCTGGTCTCGCTCGTCGCCTGCAGTGCGGGCCGATGGAGCGGCGGAGACCTGGTCGCTTACCATTCGTTGCTGGCCGGGGCCGGAGTCATGGCCTGGGCCCTGCTGGTCCATACTCTCCGATGGCCGGCCGAAGAAGGCGAAAGACGCGCGCTCTTGAAGTGGACGGCCGTCTTCGGAGCGGGGACCGCCTTGCTGATGTTGAGAGGCGTCTGGTGGGCGGAAGAGATCTGGTGGACCGTCGCGACCTCCATCGGAATCGGGTTGCTCTTCGCCGTCCTGGCGGTTTTGACGCGCCGCCGCGGCTATCTATACCTCGCGGCCGCGCTCGGCAATCTGGCGGCGACGAGGTCCTGGGTCGGGATGTTCGGTATCGGTCGAGGCTTCGATCTGCTCTACGTCAACATCCTCGCGCTGGTCCTGCCCTCGCTCATCTGGTTGGGGCTCGAACTGAAGTACTGGCGATCGGAAGAGAGGCCGGCCGGCGCCTCTTCCGTGCTTCCTCCGCCGCATCGGGTCGCGGCGCTGGTCTCGCTGGTGGCGATGACGCTGGTCGGAGCCGATCAATTTTTTACCGGACTGCGCGGCGCCGGCACCTGGATGGGCGGCGGCCCGCTGGGCTGGCTGGCGCTCATTTCGGTGGCGGTCCTGATGATGGGCTGTCTCTGGGATCTCGTCGCCGGATCGGCGTTGGCGGGCCTGTGGATCGTCGGTCTGCTGGTCTCGCTCAAAGTCGTGCCGGCGCTGGCGGCCGATCGAGCGGAGCTGATCGTGATCATGGCGGCGGTGATGGCCGTCTACGGGCTCGCCGTGGGTCTGCTCTGGTCTCAGCGAGCGGCGTTGGCAAACTTGGCCGAACGAGTCGGCATGCCGACCCGGCCCGCCGCTCTGGGGGCCACGCCGCACTGGATCCTGACCGGCCATGCTCTGCTGGCCATGCTGGTGATCGCCATGGCGTCGACGGTCATCCTCGATTTCCGTTCGCCGGGCCAACGGCTGATCGCCGCGTCCGCCTGGTTGATGCTGTCGGTCACCACCGGCCTGCTGGCCCGGGGCGAACGCCGGGCCGGATTGATCAGGGTCTCGATCAGGTTGTTCCTGTCGGGTCTCGTCGGGTGGTGCTGGGCCTGGTTTCCCAACACCGGATCGCAGTTGATCAATCGTTTGATCGCGGTGGTGTTGATCCTCGAGGCGACGTTCATCCTCTACCGGTTCTGGAGCATGAATCTCCCCGCCCGGGCGGCCGACTGGCGGACCGCCCTCGGGCGCGAGATCCACTGGATCACGCTCGCCGGACTGGCGACGCTCGCCGGGCTCCTGTTCACGGAGTTCTCCGGCCGCTTCATCGCCGGAAGCCCGGTCCTGCCGTGGCCGGCGGCGATCGCGATCATGGCCATTCTGGTCAGCCTGGTGATCGTCTCGCTGGTCCTGGCGCTGGTGCCGGGAGCCGATCCCTGGGGTCTGGACCGCGGGGGGCAGGCGCATCGGAAGGGGCTCTATGTCTACGGCGCGGAACTCTTCATCGTCCTGACCCTGATCCATGCGCGCGTCACGATGCCGTGGCTCTTCGGCGGCCGTTTACAGCCTTACTGGCCGCTGGTGGTCATGGGCGTGGCGTTTCTGGGGATCGCCATGGGCGAGTATTTCCGCCGGCAGGGGCAGGGAATTCTGGCCGATCCTCTGGAGCGGACCGGCACTCTGCTGCCGATCTTGCCGGTGATCGGTTTCTGGGTCGCCAACTCCGCGGTCTCTTACGCCGGACTGCTGTTCGTGGTCGGACTCTTCTACGGCCTGCTCTCCGTGATGCGCCGATCGTTCTCCTTCGCGCTGCTGGCCATCGCCGCCGGTAACGGCGGACTCTGGTCGTTGCTGAGAGGCGCGGACGGGGTCGGGTTCTTCGAGCACCCGCAGCTCTGGTTGATTCCGCCGGCCCTCTCGGTCCTGACCGCCGCGAGGCTCAATCAGGACCGATTGAGCCGGGAGCAGACGACCAGCATTCGCTATGCGGCCCTGACCATGGTCTACATCTCCTCGACGGCCGACATCTTCATCAACGGGGTCAGCGCCTCGCCCTGGTTGTCGGTCGTGCTGGCCGCGTTGGCGGCCGGCGGCGTGGCCATGGGCCTGTTGCTGCGGGTCCGGGCCTTCCTGTTCGCGGGGACCGCCTTCCTGCTGGTGGCTATCCTGGCCATGATCTGGACCGCCTCGGTCAACCTGGGGTGGGGATGGTTGTGGTACGTAATCGGAATCATCTTCGGCATCTTGATCATCTATTCGTTCGCCATGTTCGAGAAGAGACGCCAGGAGATTTTGAATCTGGTGGAACGGCTGCGCCACTGGCAGGCCTGAGATTCCTCAGTATTTGGAAACGTAGATTTCTTGAAGTTTTGAGGCTTAACCGCGAAATCCGCGAAACACGCGAAAGGTCTTTGATTCCGCGCCTTTCGCGTGTTTCGCGGTTTGGAAACCGACCTGGTGAGCCCCGTACTCAGGGCTTTCTGATGATCGAGTTGATCACGCCTCCGACCAGGATCGCGACGCTGGTCAGGTAGAGCCACAGCATCAGGACCATGACGCTGCCGAGCGCCCCGTAGAAGGCGTTGTAGTTGGCGAAATGCGAGACGTAGAAGCGGAAACCGAACGAGATCAACAGCCAGAGGACCAGCGCGAAGAGGGCGCCCGGTGTGAAGAACTCCCATCGCTGTTTGATATTGGGGGCGAAGTAGTAGATCAACTCCACGCCGAGCAGGACGAAGAGGATCACGACCAGCCACTGCGCCGTATTCCAGATCACCGTGAAGATCGCCCCGTAATCGTAAGCGCGGGCGACCAGCGTGCTGATGTGGTCGCCGAAGAAGATCAGCATCAGGGCGACGATGATGAAGAACGTCAGCCCCAGGGTCAGGATGATGGCCAGGAACCGCTCCTTCCACCAGGGGCGGGATTGCGACGCGTTGAAGGCTTTGTTGAGCGAGGTGATGACCGCTCCCATCCCGGAAGAGGAGGCCCAGATCACCACCAGGAAACTGAAACTCAGGAGGCCGTGCTGCCGCTGCCGGATGATCTCGTACGAGGTGTTCTTGACGAGCGCGAAGGCCTGCGGGGGCAGGACGCTGTCCATCAAGTTGAGCCATCGATCCAGTTCGCTGAAGAGCGGCGAATGGGCCAGTAGTCCGGTCACCAGGATCAGGAGCGGGAAGAGCGAGAAGAGCCAGTAGTAGGCCAGTTGGGCGGAGCGTCCGAAGACCTCGTCTTCAAAGAGTCGATCCCAGGTCTTGTACGCGATCTGCCGCCAGGTCTTGCGTTGGGGAAAGGTCGAGAGGCGGGAACGCAGTGCCCTCACACGTCTCATCTTCTTCAGGTACCTCATCATCGCCCGGGCCTCTCCGTCAATGGGGGTCTTGTTGACTACACGGGATTGGGTGGCTGAAAGGGGCGGCCTCAGCGCCTCAACCGGTCATCCAGGTCTTCCAGATCGTGAATTAGAATCCAATCGGCCTGTTCGATCAAGTCGCGATGTTTGGCGGCCTCGGCTCCGCCGACCCAGACGCGGGTCTGTGATGAGAGTTGTTCGGCCAGCGCTTTCAACTCTTCCACGGTCCGGGCATGGTCCGGAGTCGCCAGCCCGAGCACCAGCACCCGCGCCTTGGTCACCTTGGCCGTGCGGCCGATCTCGATCCCCGGGAGATCGGTCCCCAGGTAGATCACTTGCCAGCCTCGGGTGGCCGCCATCAAAGCCCCGAGCAGAATGCCGAACTCATGACGCTCCCCGGCCGGAGTCGCAAAGACGATCGTCTCCGCCGCTTCGTCGGGCGGGTAGAGTCTGAAGAGCGAGCCCAGGAGATTACGAATCAGATTGGTGGCGGCATGCTCCTGCGCGATCCCGAGGTCGCGCTCCGCCCAGCGTTCCCCGATCTCGGCCAGGAGCGGCGAGAGGATATTCTTGATGGCCACACGCGGCGGATAGAGCGCGGCCGCCCGGCTGATCTCGCCCTCCGCCGCCGTCACATCCATCCGGCCGATGGCCTCCAGAAAGCGCTCGCGAATGACCTCGTACGAGTCGCTCGAATCCTGCTGCACGCTGAAGGGCGCCCGATGTTTGGCCGAGAGGTTCTCCAACTCGCTCTCCGGTAGTTTGGCGACCTGTCCGATGGCATGACCCAGCTCGACCGCCTGTCTTAACCGTCTGAGCCGGGCGATATCGGCCTCCGAGTACAGACGGGAACCCCCTTCGCTCCTCTCCGGCCTGATCGCTCCATACCTCCTCTCCCAGACCCGCACGACGTCGGCTGACAGACCCGTCAGGCGGCTGACTGTCCCGATCCGATATTTCGGCGTGGTTGAATAGCTGCTAATGTTCTTATCCTGGTCAACCATATCTAACATTATGAGGGCGCTGTTACAGTTTTGTCAAGATTTATGTTGAACAGACTCTATCGGCAAGGCGGCCTTGTCAAAATCCCGCCCGAACATTTTCAACCTCAAAGAAGGATTTCGTGATTGAATCTAAAAATTCCCGGACGATAATAGATGGTGATTGAAAATCTTTCCCGGATCAAAGGTGCGAAATGAGGGTTTTAGTTACTGGTGCCACAGGGTTAGTAGGGAAGGCTATCTGTCAACGACTGGCGGCCGACGACCACCGGATAGTGGTCTTGTCGCGCCAGCCCGGGACGGCGCGCGTGGTGCCTCAATCCATCGCCTATCATTGGGAACCGGTCCAGGCTCCGCCCGTGAGCAAGGTTTGGGAGGGCGTGGACGCGGTGATCCATCTGGCGGGCGAGCCGGTCGTCGGATTCCGATGGACCGAGGAGCGGAAGCGTCGGATTCGAGACTCACGCGTGAGGGGCACCCGGCATCTGGTGGCCTCATTGAAAACGGCCCTTCACCGGCCGAAGGTCATAGTCAGCGCCTCGGCGATTGGATATTATGGGAATCGCGGCGATGAACGTCTGGATGAGAACTCGGCTCCGGGGGAGGGCTTTCTCAGTGACCTGTGTCAGGAATGGGAGCATGAAGCCCTGAAAGCCCGGGAGTTGGGGGTGAGAGTCGTCCTGGTCCGGGTCGGACTGGTCTTGAGTCTGGCCGGCGGCGTCATGGAGAAGATGCTGTTGCCCTTCAGTTGGGGGCTGGGCGGAAGATTGGGAGGCGGCCGGCAGTGGTTTCCCTGGATCCACATCGACGACATCGTTGGAATCTTCAAACATGCCATGCTCTCTTCCAAGCTGGAGGGTCCGCTCAACGGGACGGCTCCCGGGATCGTCAGCAATGCGGAGTTCACCAGGGAGTTCGCCGCGCAATTACGCCGGCCGGCCTTCTTACCGGTGCCGGAGTTGGCGTTACGGATGGTGGCGGGCGAGATGGCCGAGGCCATGCTCTCCAGTCAGCGTGTTCACCCGAAGAACACGCTGCGGTCCGGGTATCGATTCAATTATCGGGAATTGAAGCCGGCCCTGCAAAATCTACTGCTACCGCGCAACACGCCCCAGATGCACGACAGGTGAAGACGTGATAACCTGTCGGAGGTCTCTCGTGACGGGAGATTTTTATCTAGATGTCATCAGTTCAAAGCATACCGAGCCCAGGATCAGCGCCCCAAGTCTGGAGTAAAGAGAGATGGATGCAGGTCGAACTGGAGACGCGGAGACGCGCTCTGGCGGCTGCGGAGGCCGAAGACGCCTGGCGGATCGTGGTGCGTCAGGCCCGGGCCGTGCTGCGGTCCTACAGCACCAGCTTCTTCATCGTCACCAGGTTTCTGCCGCCTTTCAAATGCGACCGGGTCGAGGCGATCTATGCGGCGGTCCGGTACCCGGACGAGATCGTCGACGCCTTTCCGTTGATTCCGGCGCAACGGACCCTGCTGCTCGATCAATGGGCCGCGGCCTACGAGGCGGCGCTGGACGCTCGATCGTTCCGGGAGTCGCTGGCCGGGGGCGCCCCCTGTTTCGTGGCCGGGTTCGCCCAGGTCGTTCGCGAGGCCGGCATTCCGCCCCAGCATTATCGTTCGTTTCTCGAGGCCATGCGGATGGATGTTCATCCGCGGCGGTTCGAAACGCTCGGCGATCTGATCGATGCCTACATCTATGGCAGCGCCATCGTCGTCGGCTATTTCCTGACGTACGTCTACGGGTCGACGACGCCGGCCGATTTCGAGCGGGCGCTGAAGAGCGCCCGCGACCTGGGAATCGCGCTGCAATTGACCAACTTCCTGCGGGATGTGGCGGAAGATCAGCGGCGCGGCCGCGTCTACCTCCCGCAGGATCTGCTGAAGGCCGCGGGCATCGATCGGATGGACGCCGGCGATCCCCGGCAACAACCGGCCCTCCACCAGGTCCTGCGCCAGTTGACGGCCGTCGCCGACGATTATTACGGAGCCTCGCTGGCGGATCTGGATGCGTTCCATCCGGACAGCCGGATCGCCATCCGCGCCTGTATCGACGTCTATCGTCAATTGAACCGGAGAATCGCCGACAATCCGCGCGGAATTATGCATCGCGAAAGCGTGCCGCTGACGCAAAAGTTCAAGGTTCTTCCGGCCAGTAAGTACTGGCGGCTGCCGCTGGCATACCTGTGGTCGTAGTACTTTGAACGTAAGTTTCTCGAAGTTTTGATCCGAGACCGCGAAATACACGAAAGCTGCGAAAGATGGTCCAATCCGCGTCTTTCGCGTGTCTCGCGGTTTGAATCTCAAATTCCTTTGCGCATGAAATCGGTGATCATCATCGGCGGCGGTCTGGGCGGTTTGAGCGCCGCGATCCATTTGAGTCTGGCCGGATACGAGGTGGCGATCTATGAGGGTCAGGAGCGCGTGGGCGGCCGCGCCAACCTGATCGAACGTGACGGGTTCACCTTCGATACCGGTCCCTCGCTGCTCAACTATCCGTGGGTCTTTGAAGAGTTGTTTCACGCCGCCGGCCGCGACCTGAGCGACTACCTGACGCTGCTGCCCGTGGATCCATCGGTCCATTTCCAGTGGCCCGACGGCGCCCACTTTACGCTCTCGTCGAATCTGCAGAGCCTGTTGCGGGAATGCGAGCGGATCGAACCCGGGTCCAGTCCGCGGGTCTTCGCCTTTTTACGGGATGCCTCGCTCAAGTATCGGATGTCGTTCGAGAAACTGATCTGCCGGAACGAGGACCAGCCGCTCAAATGGATCGGCGCGCTGAGCCTCCGTGAGCTGTCGCGGCTCAGCGTCTGGCGCTCGCTCAACGCCGAACTGGCGGGATTCTTCCGGAGCCGTTACCTCCGCGAAGCGTTGGGCTCTTACGGGATGTATCTGGGAGGGTCGCCCTACGATCTGCCAGGTCTCTTCTCGATCCTCTCCTACGGCGAGATGGCCTACGGTCTCTGGCTGCCGAAAGGCGGAATCTACAGTCTGGTCCGGGCCCTCGAGCGCCTGGCGCGGGAGCTGGGCGTCACGATTCAGACCGGCCGGCGGGTCAGAAAGATCGCGGTGAACGGCCGGCGGGTGACCGGAATCGAACTGGAGGACGGCGGTTTTCATCCGTCGTCGATCGTGGTCTCCAACGTCGATGTGCCCACCACCGAGACCGAACTGCTGAACAGTTCCCGGCGGCGCGGCAAGATCGGCCGGATGACCGCGGGGGTGATCACTTTCTACTGGGGAGTTCGCGGCCGGATCGGGAACCTGGGCCACCACACGATCTTTCTGCCCGGCGATTTCGTGGGGGCCTTCGACGATCTCTTTCGCCGGAAGGTGATTCCGTGCGATCTGCCCTTCTATCTGGCCGTCCCTTCGGAGACCGACCCCGACCTGGCCCCGTCCGGAGACAGCACGGTCTTTGCGCTTGCGCCCACGCCCCTGTTGAGCGAGATGCCCCAGATCGATTGGCCGAGCGCCGTCGAGAGAGTCAAAGCGCAGATGCTCGAACGATTGAGTGCTCACCGGATCGATCTCGGTCCGGAGCGGATCGTGACCGAGGAGGTCTATACGCCCCTGGACTGGTCCCGCCGGTTCGGGCTCTTCGATGGTTCCGCTTTCGGCGCGGCCCATACCTTCTTTCAGGTGGGTCCGTTCCGCTCGCGTAACTATTCGGACGAGATCGCCGGACTCTACTATGTGGGCGCCAGCACCACGCCCGGAACGGGCATGCCGATGGTGGTGCTCAGCGGCAAATTGACCGCGGAGAGAATTCAGAGCCGTGTTCATTAAACGTTACGGAGAAGGCGCGCGAATCTTTTGGGGATTGCACGGCTGGAGCGGCGACCACACCACCTTCGAGCCGCTCGTCCCGTTCCTGCCTCCGGACGTGACGCTCTACAGCGTCGACCTGCCGGGATACGGGCAGTCTCCTCCGGCGCCCCGTTGGACGTTGACGGAACTGGCGAACGAGATTGCGAGCGAGATCCGAAAACTCCCTGCCCAGGCGACTTTGATCGGAAATTGCAGCGGCGGGATCCTGGGGCTGCTGGCGTTGCCGCAGGTCGGGGACTTGGTCGGACGCCTGGTCCTGATCGACCCCTTCGCCTATGTCCCGTGGTATTTCAGGCTGTTGACCTCTTCGTTGATCGGCCAGTATGCCTACTATTCGACCTTTGCGAATCCGATCGGACGCTGGATCACGAATCTATCGCTGAAGACCCATCGCACCGGAGAGACGGACCTGACCGTCTCTTTTAGCCGGGTGGATCACACGATCTCATACCGGTACCTGAAGTTGTTGACTGAGCTCGACGGCATCGAGAGATTCTCCGGCATCAGTCAGCCGATCGATATCGTGTATGGAGCACGAACCTTTGACGCGATCAAGAGATCGATTCCACGGTGGCGAAACCTGTGGCCCCAGGCCCGCACCTTTGAGTTGACAGGCGCCGGCCACCTCCCGATCAGAGAGGCGGCCGAAAACTTGAGCCGGATTATCTTCTCGCCCTGCTGAAGACTATGTCTGAACGACTAAGAAATTTTATCGACCGTTACCAGCGGCTGATCGAGACCGCGCTGAGCGATTATCTGCCGATCAGCGCGCAACCCCACGCGCAGCGCCTCAACGAGGCCCTGCGTTACGCGGTCTTTCCGGGAGGGAAACGCTGGCGACCGATCTTGACCCTGCTCGGATCCGAAGTCGTCGGGGCCGGATTGATGGAGGCCATGCCGGCGGCCTGCGCCATGGAGTTTCTGCATACCAGCTCGATCATCATCGACGACCTTCCGGCCATGGATGACGCGGAGACGCGGCGTGGGCGTGAATCGCTGCACCTGATCTATGGGGAACCGGTCGCGATGCTCGCCGCGCTGGCGCTGCTCAATGAGTCCTACGCCCTGTTGATGCGGGCCGCGCGGGCGAGCGGCCGCTGCGGGGCCGGGGCTCGATTGGTTGAAGAGGCCACTCGTTGCATCGGCTCCGACGGAATGATCGGCGGCCAGGCCGTCGATCTGGCGTTGCAGGGGGCGGGGCCCTGGCAGGAGGCGCTCATCAGCCGAAACCTCAAGACCACGGCCTTGATGCGGCTGACCATGATGTCGGGCGCGATCGCCGGCGGCGCGGACGAAGGCCCTGCGCAGGTCCTGGCCAACTTCGGCGAATCGCTCGGCATGGCCTATCAGATATGCGACGACCTGCTCGATGAACTGGGCGCCAGCCAGGAACTGGGCAAACCGGCCAAACAGGACTCCCGCCACTGCCGGTCGACCTTCGTCGCGGAACTGGGGGTCGAGGGCGCCCAGCGCCTGGCCACCGGCCTGATCGACGAGAGCAAACGGGCGCTCCGTGAAAGGTTCGGCGATCGACCGGCGGTGGAGATGCTCAGCGACGCCGCGGAACTGATTTTGCGAGGCGCCGGTCGCCTGACCATGGCCTCCGCGCTGGTCTTTCTGCTCCAGCCGATCTCAGGGTTCTAAAGATGACCCCTCTCTGCCTCTTGCTGATTCTGGAACTCCTTCCGCTGATGATGGCCTTACTGACCATGATTGCCTGGCCGAAGGTCGCCCCGGCGACTCGACCCCATCCGGGCCGGGTCTCGGTCTTGATTCCGGCGCGCAACGAGGAGGCCCATCTGCGGCCCTGCCTGGAGTCGGTGCTGAGACAGGGCGAGGTGATCGCCGAAATCCTGGTCTACGACGATCATTCGACCGACGGGACCTCGGCCGTGATCGCCGACTATGAGGGGCGCCGGTGCGTGGGATCGGTGGCGCCGCAGCCGTTGCCTCCGGGTTGGTGCGGCAAGAACTTCGCGTGCGCCCAACTGGCCGCGGCCGCGAAAGGGGAGTGGTTTCTGTTCATCGATGCCGACGCCCGCTTGTCGGATGGCGCGGTGGCCGGCATGGTGGAGGAGGCCGGGCGCCGCCGGTTGACCTTTCTCTCATGCTGGCCCGGATTCGAGATGGAGAGCTTCTGGGAACGGACCCTCATGCCCATGCTCAACTTCGTCGTCTTCACTCTCTTTCCCGCACCCTTCTCGCTCCGGTTCTTTCGGCCGTCGCTGGCTCTCGCTCACGGCGCCTGCCTGATGATCGAACGGGAGAGCTATCGCCGCCTCGGCGGCCACACGGCCGTGCGCGAGCAGATCTTCGAGGATGTCCGCCTGGCGCAACTGTGGCGACAGCGAGGCGAGCGGGGACTCTGTCTCGACGGACAGCACCTGGTTCGAGTTCGAATGTACGGTTCGTTCGCGGAGATCTGGCGAGGCTTTCTCAAAAACTTCTTTCCCGCCTTCCACTATCGGTTCAATTTCTGGGTCTTCCTCGCCTTTCATGCCGTCTTTTTCTTATGGCCGTTCCTGGGGTTGATCTGGATGGGCAACCTGCATCTGATAACGATAGTGGGAATTGTTTTAAGTGCGAGGCTGGCGCTGGGGCTCTATTTCCGGCACCCGTGGTGGTCGGTGATGTTACATCCGTTGAGCGAGGCGGTGTTGATCTCGATCGGGCTCACGTCGTGGTGGCGATGCCGGAGCGGTCGCGGAGTCGAGTGGCGAGGGAGGCGGTACGAGATCTGAGATTTGCCGATTCGGCCGTTTTTCCTGAACCGCGAAACAGGCGAAAGATTGATGATTTAGCGTAGTTCGCGGTTTGCATCTCAAATTCCGCATCCGCTGCGGTCAGCAAATCTTAAATTTCAAATCTTAAATTTTTAGGTGTGGAGGGCAGGCAGGTTGGATGGAAGTCATGAACCTAGCTAGCGTGCGCAGACTTCGCGATGGGTCTGCGCACGCCAGAGCTCAAATTCCCAGAATCGCATTACTAGATGCGATAATCAGGCGCCATGATGCGCCAGCAAAGATGATTCAATTTGTGATTCTGTTTCGATATCCCACCTCCTGTTGATGGCCCGAAGGGGCGGTTTATGAAGGTGCCAGGACGGGGGGACGCATAGCGCCGTCCATTTGATTGCGGTCAATCCGGATTGACGAGGTCATTCTATGGGATGTGATTGCGTTAATCAAGCCCCTTCTTTCAGATTCTTTTTAAGTTTCCGGCACGGAAGTCGATAAGGACGTCAAGCGTGCTTAGCCATCTAAGCTTGACGCGTCTTAAAGTCACCCACGAATGTTAGATCTCCGCGGAGAGTAATCATGCATTGGATCTCGTCTTCCGATCGAACCTATCTTTTCAAGCTGAGCCTGCTGCTGCTCTCGATCATCGGACTCGTGCCGATGGTGCCGGCTCAAGAACCACCGACCGCGACCGCTCAGACTGAAGAGGTCGCGGAGGTGATCAAGCAGTTGCGAAAGCAGGTGGCCGAACTCGAGGCCCGGACCAGAGAGTTGGAGGCGCGGCTGGGCCGCGGCACTCCCGAGCCTGCCGCCCCGGCGGCGGAGCCGGTCCCGGCGGGCGAGTCCGAGGTCGTAACTCTACCCGAAGTCGATTCGGTTCAGGATCATGTCGGGCACGGCGGCGGAGGCTTGAGCACGCCGCTCCTGCAGATTCGAGGATTCAGCGACTTGAACTATCGCGCCTC
This sequence comes from Blastocatellia bacterium, assembly GCA_035280505.1. Taxonomy (GTDB): domain Bacteria; phylum Acidobacteriota; class Blastocatellia; order RBC074; family RBC074; genus JAKEHZ01. Next base: position 15,860 of record DATEFT010000871.1, read on the forward strand.
CACCGTCAAGGGGCAGACCAACAGCTTCGCCATGGGTCAAATGGATCTGTTCTTCAATTCCCGCCTCTCCGACAAGATGAATGTGCTGGCGGAGGCCGTCTTCGAGGCGGACGAGGAGAACGAACTGGAGTTCGATTTGGAGCGCATCATGCTCCAGTATGCGGTCAACGACTACTTCAACTTCGGGATCGGGCGGTATCACACGGCGATCGGTTATTACAATACCGCTTTTCATCACGGGACCTGGTTTCAGACGGCCACCGGCCGCCCGTTTCTGTTTGCCTTCGAGGATGACGGCGGGATCCTGCCGATTCACAACGTCGGGGTCACGATCAACGGTCGGATCCCCTCGGGCAAACTGGGGTTGAACTATGTCGCGGAGCTGGGGAACGGCCGGGCGTCGCGCTCCAAATTGAGTGAAGCCGTGCAGATCGCCAATGACGAAAACAACGGCAAATCCTTTAACCTGGGGATCCGGTCGCGCCCGCCATCGATCCCCGGACTTCAGGTCGGCTTCAACGTCTATCGTGATCGCCTGACGCCGGATGGCCAGCCGAGAATCGGCCAGACCATCTGGGCCGCCCACGCCGTCTATCAAACTCCGTCGTTCGAGTTCCTCAATGAAGGCGTCCTGGTCCGCCATGCGATCTCGGGGACCAATCAGACGATCAATACTCCGGCCTTCTACACCCAGATCTCGCAGCGTTTCTTGAACCGGTGGCGCCCCTATCTCCGATACCAGTACATCAATGTGCCAGATCGCGATCCGATTCTGAATGATATCGGCCGCCGCCACGGGCCGTCCCTGGGGATCCGTTATGACCTGGGGGAGTTCGCCGCGCTCAAGTTTCAATACGACCGGACGGCGGTTCGCGCCCAGCGCGCGCGTGACGCCTTCCAGTTGCAGTTCGCTTTCACCTTTTAATCGGGAGCAGGAGCAGTCGCATCATGCTGAAGGGATTCTCTCTCCTTTTTTGTCTGATCACGATGCTGGGCGTCAGCCGGATCGTCGCGGCGCCTCCGGTGGCGCCTCCGGTTTCAGAGGATGCGAGCCTGGTGATCATCGTCAACAAGACCAATCCGGTGGAGGACCTGTCGATCAATGATTTGCGCAACCTGTTATTGGCCGAACAGCGAGTCTGGCCGCACGGTCGCCGGGTGACCATCGCCATGCGCGAACCCGGTCAACCGGAACGCCTCGCGCTCCTCAAAGCCATCTGCCGGATGACCGACAGTGACTACAACAAGTACTTCCTTCAGGCTCAATTCACCGGCGATCTGCAATCCGTGCCCAAGTTGCTGACGACGGTGGCGGGGATGCGCAAGTTCGTCTTCAATGTCCCGGGGGCCATCGGATACTTGCGGGTCAGCGAGGTCGATGCCTCGGTGAAGATCGTGCGCTTGAATGGCCGGCTGCCGAGCGAACCGGGATACAAACTGCGATTGGATTGACGGCCGCCGACGGGATCTTTGCCGAGCCGGGAGAACCAAGCTTTCATGCATTACCCAGAGAGAATCGGCCGCAAATTACGCGAACTCTCTCTTCAATACAGTTTCACCCTTGCTTTCATGCTGATCGGCGTGGCCGTGATCAGTGTCGGCTTCTTCGTCTTTCGCGACTTGAGGCAGGCCAGCCGCGAGGCCCGCGAAATGTACTCGGGGGCGGTGCGGGGGCTGGATCTCGTCGGCGACTTGCAATACCAGACTCAGGAAGCCCGCCGCAGCCTGCTCTATGCGTTGACCACCACCGACGCCAATCTCCAACTCGAATATGTCGATCAGACGCGGGCGGCCGACGCGCAGGTCCTGGCCCTGCTGCAAGAGCACCTGCAACTCACCCAGACGGCACAGGAGGCGGAGGCCGATTGGCTCTTTCAATCCGACTGGTTGACCTATATCCAGACCCGGGACGAAATGATCGCCTCGATTCTCGCCGGAAGCATCAAAGAGGCGCTGGAACTGGATCTGCGCGAGGGCGCCCCCCGATTCAATCTGACGCGAAACGATCTGGTCCGAATCAAAAGACTGGAGACGGATCTGGCGGAGCGGCGCTTGACCGAGGTCGAGAGTTCGTTCGACCGGTCGCTCTGGAGATTGGGCCTGATCCTCTTTCTGACGCAAGCCCTGGTGGCGATCGCCGTCAAGACGGTCCAGGCTCGAACGGTCCAGAAGGGCAAGATGCTGCGGGCCGTGCAGCAATCGGAGGCGCAACTGCAATCCACCAATGAACAGCTCTCCGTCAAGAACCAGGAGTTGGAGCGCGTCTACGAGGAGATCGTCAGGGCCAAGGAGTCGGCCGAGGCCGCCAGCCAGGCCAAGAGCGAATTCCTGGCCAATATGAGCCATGAAATCCGCACCCCGATGAACGGCATTATCGGGATGGCTCAGGTCATGGCCGAGACCGAACTGAAACGCGATCAGCGCGAATGTCTGGATACCATCAAGATCTCGGCGGACCTCCTGCTGACCGTCATCAACGACATCCTCGATTTCTCCAAGATCGAGGCGGGCAAACTGAATCTGGATCCGATCGACTTCAACTTGCGCCACAGCCTGCAGGAGACGATCAAGACCCTGGCGCTGCGGGCTCAGGAGAAGGGGTTGACTCTGACCTACCGCGTCGAGCCCGGCGTGCCGGAGGTGGTGATCGGCGATCCGATGCGGTTGAGCCAGATTCTCGTCAACCTGGTGGGCAATGCCATCAAGTTCACCGAACAGGGCGGGGTGACCCTCGAGGTCACGGCCGAGTCGCCACTCGAGGCCGAGGTCGGATTGCACTTCGCGGTCCGCGACACGGGGATCGGAATTCCGGCCGGGAAACTGACCCATATCTTCGAGGCCTTCACTCAAGCCGACGGTTCGACCACGCGGCAATACGGCGGAACGGGGCTGGGGCTGACGATCTCGGCGCAACTGGTCTCGCTGATGCGGGGGCGCATCTGGGTCGAGAGCGAAGTCGATGTCGGGAGCGCCTTCCATTTCACCGCTTGTTTCGGAGTGTCGCGCCAACCGGTCGCCCCGATCGCGAGCACCGATCCGGTCGAGACTCCGGCGCTCCCACCGGCCCCGCCGCTGAAAGGCCTCTCGATCCTCCTGACCGAAGACAATCTCGTGAATCAGAAGGTGGCCGTCCGGCTGCTGGAGAAAGAGGGACACACCGTGATCGTGGCCAACAACGGGCGAGAGGCGCTGACCGCGCTGGAGCAGGCCCGCTTCGATCTGGTCCTCATGGATATTCAGATGCCGGAGATGGACGGCTTCGAGGCGACGGCCGAGATTCGCCGGCACGAGCAGGAGACCGGCGTCCATCTCCCGATCATCGCGATGACGGCGCACGCCATGAAGGGCGACCGCGAACTCTGCTTGAGTTCCGGGATGGATGGCTACGTCTCCAAACCGATTCGGGCTCCCGAGCTCTTCCGAACCATCGCGGAACTGGTGCCGGCGGCCAGGGCGACCGTTGCATCATGAGGACGACATCAGCGAGAATGCAGAACTGACGAAGTTTTACCGTCTTTTTTCTCGGACCGCGAAACAGGCGAAACCCGCGAAATCCTCGAGCTTTCGCGTCTTCCGCGTCTTTCGCGGTTGGTCTCCCGAATTTTTAAACCAGGTCGTCAGGAAAAGAGGCAGCACCTATCCCGCGACATCGACCATCCACGCGCAAACGCGCAGTGATCATCGGCGGCGGTCTCGGCGGCCTGGCGCTCTCGTTGCGCCTGGCGGCGACGGGCTGGTCGGTGACCGTCTGCGAACAGGGCGAGAGTTTCGGCGGCAAGATGAACTCGTGGTCGCGGCATGGATTCAGGTTCGACACCGGGCCGTCATTGATCACCATGCCCTGGATCTTCGCCGAACTCTTCCAGGCCGCCGGCAGCGCGATCGAAGACCATCTCGAGTTGATCCCGGTTCATCCGATCTCCGAGTACATCTATCCCGACGGCACCAGATTCGTCTATTCGGCCTCGATGCCGGAATGGCTGAAGACGGTGCGAGAGCTGGAGCACGGTGACGTCGACGGCTTTCTGCGCTTTATGCAGCTCGGCGCCCGGCTCTACGAAGTCTCGAAGGAGACCTTTCTTCGACGGCGGCCGCTCGATTGGCCTCGCGCTTCCGACCGCGGAGTCCTCAAGCACCTGCCCTGGCGCTACGGTTGGGGGAATTATCACCGGACCGTGGCCGCCCATTTTAGAAGCCCCCATCTGCGGCAGCTCTACGACCGATACCCGACCTACGTCGGCTCTTCGCCTTACCGGTCGCCGGCCACTCTGGCGGTGATCCCCTACATCGAATTCGCCTTCGGCGGATGGTACATCAAGGGCGGGCTCTATCGCCTGGTCGAGAGCCTGCTCGAATTGGCGGAGCGCGCCGGAGTGGAGCTGCGCCCGCGTTCTCGGGTCGTGAGCATCGAGCACCGCGACCGGCAGGTCCGGGGCGTCCGTCTGTCCGATCACGACCGGTTGGAGGCCGAGGTGGTGGTCATGAACGGCGACGTCTCGATGACGGGCCGGCTCCTGGATGATGAGGCGGGAGCGGTCGAAGGGCGGGCGAGCCTTCCGCCCCGGAAACGATCCATGTCGGGACTGGTCTTTCTGTTGGGGCTCCGGCGCACCATGCCGGAGCTGCATCATCATGCGATCTATTTTTCGACCGATTATGCTCGCGAGTTCTCGGAACTGTTCGATGAGCGGCGATTTCCGTCGGAGCCGACGGTCTATGTCAATGCGCCGAGCCGCAGCGACCGTTCGGTCGTGCCGGGCGAGGGCGAGACCTTGTTTGTGATGGCGAACGCTCCGGCGAACGACGGCGACGCCTGGACCGAGGCGGAGGTGGCCGCCGCGCGCCGGCGGGTCTTCACGCATCTGCGCGATTGCGGATTTCCGGAGATCGAAGACCAGGTGGTGGTGAGCGAGGTCTGGTCGCCGCAACGGATCGGCGCCCGCTACTCGATGCCGGGCGGCGCGATCTACGGGACCAATTCACATGGCTGGAAGAATGCTTTCCTGAGACCGGGGAATAAGGACCGGCGTTACGCGGGGCTCTATTATGTCGGCGGCAGCACGCATCCCGGAGGAGGCACGCCGACGGTTCTGCTCTCCGCGCAGATCACCGGCGAACTGATCGAACGGTATGAAGGGAGTCTAGAAAAGTCTAGAAAAGTCTAGAAAAGTCGGAGAAAGACAAGAAATCCGGAGAAGCTTCTGGTTTTCGACTTCTCTAGACTTTTCTAGACTTTTCTAGACTTTGTTATCGGGTCTATGAGTGCACGGAAGCTGATTGGGGTCGGTTTGAGCGGGGCCTATCTTCTGATGTGGATCGGCGGCGTCGGCCATTATGTGTTGCTGGGCGGGCCGCCGTTG
>DATEFT010000872.1:0-2567 GCA_035280505.1 Blastocatellia bacterium
GCAATTCACGGTCATTCTCGGTCGCGGGGCGCAACTCTTCGATCCGAATTTCATAGCGGCCGGCGGGTCCCCCCTCTTGCACAGGTCGCACTACCAATCGGTAATCGCCGGCCGCTTCCGCCACCAGTGACACCGATTCCGCCCCCCCGGCCTCACTCTTGGAGTAAAATTCCAGAATCTGTTTGCTATCCGGTCCCGAGATCTGTACCACAACGTCGATGCCGCGCTGATCAACCGCCAGTTGTACATATTGACCGGCAGCGAGCGTTAACCAATAAGCATGAGACTGCCCTCCGGCCAATTCCCGTTCAATCGGGCGGTCCGGTTTGAGCGACTGGACCGGCCCCCCTTCCTGGATTTCCGAATGGACTATTTGAATCCGGACGAACGACAGACCGAGGATCAAGACCAGGCCGATCCGTCCCGCCAACAAACGATGCCGACGTCGATTTACATGTGGAATGAGTAGCTGGGCCATACAGACCTCCAAGGCCAAGAGCGGCAGTTTAAAGGCAGATCATTTTTTCACCAGGACCACCGGCGCCTGCTCCGCGGCGCGAATCGATTCGAAGAAGCTTCGCACCGCCTCATACTGCTCGACCGGGATCGTCGTCGATTGCAGCGAGAGCGCCCGTTTGAAGATCAACTGCCCGTCCTTGACCTCGCACTCGGCGGCATAATGGCCGAACGGCCGATCGAGCTTCACCGGCTCCGGCATCTCATCGACCGCGAACCCGCCGGGCAGCTTGATCCTGGCGATCTCATCATAGGTCCGGCCTTCGAGCACGATCGGGTAGTTACGTTTGGCGGCCGTCAAAGAGAGCGACGAACGGCGCGAAACGATGGCGGGCTTGAAGACCATCAACCTCCCGCGCATCAACTGAGCATAACCCGGCGCTTTGAATTCGACCTCGAGCGCGAACTCGCCGGCCTGGGCATCGTCGGCGGGCTCGACCTTCGCGAGCTTGGCGCCGGGCGCGGTCTGGGTGATCCAGGCTTCGATCAGTTTGACATATTGAGGATGCGCGAGACGCTTGAAGCCCCGGCGCTCGGAGGTGGCGATCTGACCGGCAGAACGCTCTCGAACGGTCGCGGCCAGCAGTCCGTCCGGGTTCAACTCGGCCTCGATCCGGCGCTCGAGTTTGCTGGAATCGATCGGGATCACGGGCATCCCGATCAGATCGCCGGCCTCTCCGGCCGCCACCAGCGCCAGGCTGCCCTGCAGGTAGTCCGGCAGATCTCCGACCGGCGTGTCTTCGTCGGTGGGATCGAAGATCAGGAGACGGCCGAGCGACGGATGCTTGATGATCGTTGCCGCCTCGACCTCATCGCCCACCTTGACGCCGATGATGCAATGATTGAACTGATACGGAGACGGCCACTCCGCTCGCACATAGCTGGGATCGCCCGAATAGATGGGGATCAGGTAGGATTCGATCTTCAGGGCTTTGAGCATCGCCCGCATGAGGTTGGCTTTGTCCTTGCAATCCCCATAATTTTTAGCGAAGACCTCTAAGGCCGCGTGCGGCCGATACCCTCCTCCCCGCCCCGTCCCGATCTGAATCGAAATATAGTTGACCTTCTGGGCGTAACGACCGATCGCCTGGATCTTCTCGTATTGAGTCTTCGCGCCAGCCGTCAGCTCCAGGACCTTGGCCGCCATGGCCTCATTGTAGGCGGCCTGAGAATCGCTCAGCTCGCTCTGATAGCGCGAGACGTCTCTCCAACTGGCGAAGGTCTTGAGCGGGGTCACGCGGCCTGGAGGCGGAAAGATGCTGACGGCGAGGCGCGGCGCGATGTTGGTGACCTCGGGGGCGAAAGGCTCCCTCTCAATAAACGGCAGGTCGCGAAGTTCCCAGACCGAGGTGCCGCCGTTCACCGTCGGCTCGATCCTGGCATGGTTGAAGGTGATCCCTTCGGCGCGCCAGCCCTCCGGCAGGACCAGGGTCAATCTCGAAAGCAGCACCGGAAGATCCTGCTGAAAATGCCAGACGACCTGGGCGAAGACCGAGTTCTCTTCGACGGAGACCTCGTACCCGAAGACGCATCCGGCGTCCGAGTCGTCGGAAGCCAGGATCACCTTGGCGCGCGCCTCGTTGTAGACATCGTTATCAGCCAGGGCCAGATCCAGGGCCTCCTTCTGGCTGTAACTCTTGACCTCGCCCGTGGGTCGAATCAACCAGGCCCGAAACTCCTTCACTTTCTCGGAGTCCTGATTGTAGTAGATGCGGGCTACCGCTTCGGCACGGCCCTCGCGCGAAAGCAGACGCACCGCATAATAGGTGACACTGGTCATCTTCCCATCCGGCTCGACCGTTCGCCGCAGCTCGCTGTGCAGGACGATGGCGGGGGCCTTCTCATTCTGGGTGCGGACCTGAATCTCCGCGGCCCGTTTCAGCCAGCCCGGCACCCCGTCGCCCAGAGCCCAGGCCGACTCACTGATCGACATCACAATGAAGAGAGAGAGAATCAATTTGAGAGACATCACCTTTCTCCTAATCTCTATTGCTTGACGGCCGTCACGGCTCCCTGCTTGAGCGTGATCGTACGATTGTCCTCCTGATGGA
>DATEFT010000873.1:0-9362 GCA_035280505.1 Blastocatellia bacterium
AGCTCTCTGCCGCTCGCTTTGGCGGTCTCGATGAAGATCTTGGCGGCCGCATAGGCGACGGCCCGGAAGGCCGCATGGCGCGATGAGGGACCGGACTTCATCATGACCTCTTCGAAGGCGGCATAGCCGTCCGCGCCGTCGTCGGCCTCGCCCTCCCGGTCGGGAAGACCGGCGGGATGGGCCAGATACAATCGCCCGGTGAAGTCCGGCGGCAGCTTGAGCGCCTCTCGGCCGGTTCTCGCCGTCGCGCTCAGCACGGGAATCCGCAGCCCGGCGCGTTCCAGGGCTCCGGCGAGCGTCTTCAAATCTTCCGGCCCGGCAAAGAAGAAGAGGGCCTGCGGCCGGCTCTGTTCCAGCCGCTCGATCGCCGCGGCCGGAGAGAACTTTCCGGCCGGCCAGTCCATCTCCGCCGCGACCCGGATCGAACGGATCTTCGATTGGGTCCGGATCCCGAGGGCGGCATCGCGATCGAAGGCGTGATCGGAATGGAAGACGGCGATCGATTCGCCGAACTTTCCGGTCACGGCAAAATCGACGAGGACTCGCGCCTGGACCGCGAGATCGGGCAGGAGGTAATAGATGAATGGATTGGCGGCCGCGGTCATGGGCGGCGAGATGGTGACGGGGCCGATCAACGGAACCTCGGCCTGTTTGAGCAATTCGCCGGTCGCGCTCGAATCCGTGGGGGCGAAGCTGCCGACGAGCGCGAAGACCCGATCCGTCTCCAGCAAGCGGGCGGTCGCCGCGGCCGTCCCCGCCGGTTCGCCCCGCGAATCTTCCACCGCCAGCTCGATTCGCCGGCCGAAGACTCCGCCTCGAGCATTCTGTTCCGCCAGGACCGTGGAGAGCATGGCGCGAAGATCTTCGCCGAGCGGGGCCAGGGGGCCGGTCAGGGGCAGGGCCGCGCCGACCTTGATGGTCGAGGCCGTGATCCCCGGATCGTGGTCCGCCGCCAGTCCGATCACTTTCAGATAGGCGACCAGATCGTTGATCCGGTCCTCGCTCATTCGGTATCTGGGCATGCCCGGATGGAGTTTTCCGCCGCCGGGATCGATCCCTTCCACGATCGCGCGTTTGAGCGTGGTCTCGTCGTAGGCGGGCCTCATCTTGCCGGAGAACGAGGAGCTGCGCGGCGAGGTCAGGAAGTCCCACGCGATCGGCGCCGGTTGCCATCCGCCCTCTCTTCCACCCAGTCCGGTCAGGCCATGGCAGTTGGCGCAGGGAAAGGTCGTGGCCGGAAGCTCCAGGTCGTCATCGCCCAGCCTCGCCTGAATCTGATCGCTGCCTTTGCGATAGATCTCCCGTCCCCGGACCTGGGCCGGCGTCAACATTTCCTCCGGCGACGGAGTCTGCGCGGCCGTCGAGCCGAGCGCGATCCAGAGACCGGCCGGCAGGCCGATCGACAGAAACAGGAACAAACCACGTTTTTTCCAGTTCATGGGTCTTCTTTTCTTCAACCGCGAAAGACGCGGAACACGCGAAATCAAGCATCTTTCGTGTCTTTCGCGTCTTTCGCGGTTTCTCTATCTCGATGACAGACTCGCGCGGCCGACCTGGACCGTGGCCGTCGGCAGCCTCGCGAAGCCGATGGCGCGGGACGGAACGCTGATCAGCACCTGGTACCGGCCCGGCCGCGGAAACGACTGCGTGATTTCGTAGACCCCCGGATCGACCTCGGCCGCCCATTGGCGTTGCTGCCAGCCGTCCGGCGGCTCGATGACCATGGTTCGGACATCCCGCAGTCCACGGATCGGCGAGCGCGTCGCCGCGTCGAGGATTTTGAATCGCAGTTTCACCGGATCGCCCGCCCTGGGCCCGGCGTCGCCGAACAGGAACTCGACGGCGAGAGCCTGCGCGGGCGCGGCCGTCGGCGGCGCCGCCAGGGTGAGCGGGAAGCAGTGAGCGACCCGAGGCTGATCGATCAGCACGGGAACGTCGAATTCGCCGCCCCCCGAGAGCTTGACCGAGGTCGAGTAGACGCCGGCCAGGGTCTCCGCCAGGCTGTGATCGAGAACCATCAGGGCCAGCGGCGCGCGTTTGTAGTTGTCGAAGGTGCCCATCGGCGCCATCAGCCCCTCGGTGTAGTAGTAGATCGTGCGATCGGCCGGATTGGCGATCATAGCGGCGTTGCCTTCCGGAGTGGGCGCGATCATGGAGGCGACGCCCTGATAGACGGGCTCCGCGTTCGGGGCCTGCCGGCCGGCCTGAATCTCGACTGCGGACAGTTCTCCCCGGCGGATCTCGGCCAGGTCGAAGAGCGTGAACTTCTCCGAGGCCAGGCTGCGGACATAGGCATAACGTGCGGTGAAGGCGACCTGATCGGGTTCCCGGCCCGTCGGCGCTTCGGCGGTGATGGTGTTGGTCGCCGAGTCGAGCACCGAGATCGTGCTCTCCACCTGATTGACGAGCACGGCAAAGCGCCCGTCCGGTGAGAACCCCAATCCCGCCAGTCCGCGTTTGGCGGGGATCGTCGCGGCCATTCTTCGCGTCTCGGGATCGATCGCCGAGATCGATTCGCCGTTGAGGCCGGCGGCATAGAAGAGTTTGGCCGCCGGGCCGTAGGCGATGGCGACCGGAGTCCGGCCCACCGGCAACTCGCCGACGCTCTTCATGGACTTGAGATCGATCAGCGAGACCGTATCGGAAGTAGTGTTGGTGATTCCCGCGTACCGGCCGTCGCCGCTGAGCGCGAGGTTGTGCAATCCCTCGCCGATCGGAATGACGGCCGCCGTCCGGCGAGTCTCCGTGTCGATCATGACGGCGCGCGCGGTCTCATCCACGGCGACCAGCACGTGGCGCCCGTCCGGCGTCATTTTGAGGCGCCGGGGCTTTCCGCGCTCGCCGGTCGAGACCGTGGTCAACAGCTTTCGGGTGACCAGATCGACCACGGCGACCGCCGACTGTTCGGGCAGGGTCACGAACAGGAGGCGCCGGTTCGGCGCGAGCGCCCAATCCGCGCCGACGCCCGGCAGCGGGATGATGCCTTCGAGCTGAGTGCGGCCGAATCGGATCAGCGGGTTGATGATGGTGATCGACCGGTCGTGGTTGAGCGTGAGCAGCCGAAAGCCGTTCAGGTCGGCGCCGGCCTCGACCCGGAGCCGGCCCGAGAGCCGCGAGCGAATTGTCTCCCGGCAACTCTCCTCTGTTTGGGGCGTCCCGGATTTGCGCGGGACGATCCAGGCCTTGGGATGCAGGTTGCTGAGGGGCTCTCCGCTGCGGGAATCGGTGATCCGCAGGGTGACGACCGCCTCGCCGCCGTCCGTCGGCTGGAACGACATGTCGATGGCCAGGCCGCCCTTTTCGTAACGCCGCGCCGTCTCCGTCGCGGTCTGCGCCGCCGCCGTGAGCTGGAAGCCCGCGGCGGCCAGCCAGACGGCCAGCAGTTGAAGATAGATCCGTGCCATGAATCTCGATCCCTCCACTATTGCTGTTTCTCGTCTCCGGTCGAGCGGCCGGCGGGCGCGGCGGATGGCCCGCCGGTCGGCCTCTCGATTCGGAAGATGCCCCACAGGCCGTCCAGAATCTGGAGGCTCTCCTGCGTCCGGTAGAGATAGTCGCCGGGGACGGCAAACCGCCCTCCGGCAGTGGTCAGGATATTGATGTGGCGCGTGGGCCCGATGCCGCTCTGCGAACCGACGAAGTCGATGCTGATCGGCGCCGGATTCAATCGAGTGGAGTCCGCGTTCCAGGGCTTGAGAAACCAGTTGTGACCGTGGATCGTGAAGCCGTGCTGGCGCGGATGGCCCGCCGGATGGACGACGCGGAATCGGACCTCGCTGCCGGCCGTCGCCCGGAAGATCGGCGTCGCCGGGTCGCAGGGAGGATGCGCACAGATGTGATTGGCCACCCGCGAACTGAAGACGTTCGAGAGGTCCAGGCCGCGGATCACGTTGGGATCCGCGGCTTCACCCACACCCAGCCGGCCCCAGATCGGCTCCATCCGGTAGTTGAACGCTTTGCGGCCCGAATCTTCCGAGTCGTCGGTCTCCCGGAGGTTGGGCATCGGCACGCCATGCTGCCGGAGGCTCAGGTCGTCCTGGTAGAGCACGGCGAATTCGCGGAAGAGTTGCCGGCCCAAGCGATTGAAGACGTCGGCGGTGGCGCTGCTGGCGGGGTCTTCGCGCCAGGTCGAGCCTTGCGGTTCGATGATCAGGGCGCCGATCGCGCCGTGCGAGCTGTGCTTGATCACGTCCGCCATGTCGCGCAGAGCGGTGGCGCCGAACTCGGCCGGGACATACTCGATGAGGTCCTTGGTGGCGTTGTAACGGCGGTCGCCCGCGTACCAGTTGAACCCGCGATTCGCGCCGGGGGCCACGGCGGACGGTTGATTGAGCCCGACGTTGGCGCTGTCGGCATTGAAGGTGCGGACCCCGACCAGTTGCGGGTGCAGGCTGACATAGGCGGACATTCGCACCTGGTTGAAGTTGAACCCGTCGACGATGGGCGGTACCAGGTTCCAGCTCCAACTGCCCGGAAAGTTCGGTCCGTCCTCCAATTGCTGCGGCAACCTGTTCCGCAGGGTCAATTGAATGCAGTCGTTCGCGGCGGCGCGAAGCACCAGCGGCTCGGGGCTCCGCAGGCCCTGCCGTAACTCATTCTCCAACTGTCCCGACGGCAAGATGGTGATCGGAGCGGCATCGGGCCGGGGCAGGTAGCGCTCGGAGTCCCTGATATAGATGATCGCATTGGGATCGTTGATCCCGAGCGGATCATCGCCCAGGCGCCGCGTGCGATAGGGCAGCGTGCGGTCGGGCAACAGGTCCCGCGCCCGCCACGCGCTGACCGTGATCTGGCGCAGCGGGACTCCGGCGGGACAGGCATCGGCGGCGGCCGAGCGGACGGCGGCCCGGGCCATCCGGATCGTCTTCTGCGGATAGAGCGGCGCCAGTTTGATCCGGCCGTCGAAGGTCGCCTGAGGATTGCTGCGGTCCACGCCGATCACGCGCAGCAATCCCCACATCCCGTCCCACAGATTGTCCGTGGCCGAGGACGAATAGAGATGGTCGGTATCGTCGCCGTCTTTGTTCAACAGCACGTCGAACTCGAAGTGCTCGGAGATGCCGATCTCCTGCGAGTTCCGGAGGCCGCTGCGGGCCGAAGCGGACTCCGCGAGCCATTTCATGCCGTGCAGGTTGAAGACGTGCTGTTCCTCCTGGGCGCCCTGAATCAGTTGCAGTTGCACCCGGTCTCCCTCGTGCGCCGTCAGCAGGGGGGTGGCCGGATCGCCGGGCTGGCGCGCGCCGTCCGCTTCGACACAACTGGTCTGCGGGTCGGCGCAGTTGGGGAATCTGATCTTGGGATTGGGGAAACTGTTCGCGTGAACCGTCGAGCTGAAGACGTTGACCAGGTCGCCCTGGGCGCCGTCCTTCTGGCGGAACTTTCCGTCCGATCCCTTCTCGCCGATGCGCAGCGGGATCGGTTCGTTGCGATAGTTGATCAACTGCGTGCCCGGATCCGCGGCGGAGATGGCCTCCGGAGCGGGCAGCGGCGCAAAGCCGATCGCCTTCGGCAGCTCCTCCTCCACGCGATTGGGCGGGTTGATCGGTCTATTGTCCTCCGAATAGACGATCGCGAAGTCGGCGAAGGCCAGGTTGTATTCGCGCCGGTTGTCGTTGCTGTTGGGCAGCAGGATGTTGGCGGCCGCGGAGGTCGGTCCGCCGTCGTCGCGTTGGCCGAACTCCCGGCCGTCGATCCGCCGCCACCGGGCATTCTTTTGCTCGACGATCAACGCCGCATAGAGCCCGTGATGCTGGTGCGAGCTGGGACCGAAATGATCGTGCGTGAAGACGGTACGGAGCGTCCGGTCCTGGCCCCGGTTGTTGAGCAGGGGATCGGCCCACCAGCGTTGAATGGTCGATTGGGCGCCGCACCAGGGATTCTCGTCGGATCCTCCGGGTTGATCGCCGCACAGTCCGCGACGGTCGCCGGCCAGCGCGCCGCCGGGGAGAAAGATCGGATGGGTCCGGGGCCGGAGCCTCATCGCCGGATTGGTCTGGTTGTAGGCCGCGATCCGTTCGCGAACCTCGTCGGCCGCGAACGTGCCATCCTCGTAGTTCCAGCCGTTGCCGGCGCCGTCGGAAGAGGTCACGTCGAACTTCACCAGATGGATGTGCTGGCCGATGGTGTCGGTCGGCGAGAAGACCTGGAAGTCGTCGAGGTTCAGCACGTTGGGCACCAGGTTGGTTCCGCGGAACTCGACGCACGAATCGGAGTTGGCGCGAAAGAAGAGCGGTTCGGCGGGCCGGGCGCCGCTCAGGGTGTCGCGGAGATCACGCTCCAGCAGCGCGATTCGCGCCTGCGGGTCGTGCCAGCCGACCTTGTTGACCGTCAGATCGAACTGCAGATAGGCCGCGCGATACTTGAAATCCCTGGCCCCCGGCCGGCAGGGATTGGCGTAGGGCGCGCCGGGCTGCGGCGTCAGGCCGTTGACCCGAAACAGGCCCCGCCGCCCGGTCGAATCGAAAGCATTGTAACCGCGGGCCGGCCATCCGAATCGCGTGGGAGCCGGGACGGTCGGGCCCAGGCCCACCCCGTCTCGCGGGCAACCGGGTCGATTGCCGCAATGGAACCTCATGGCCGTTCTCTCGGCCGGGGTGCCGGTTTGAGGCAGGAACCGGAGTTCGGCCTTGACCAGCGTTCGCGCGAAATCGAAGAGCTCCTCGCTCCCGTTCTCCGAGCTGACGCGAGCGGCGTTGGTCGCGTTGAAGCATTTGCCCTTCTCATACAGATCGGCGTCGCATTCGGGCCCGGACCTGGGGGTCAGCAACTCTTCGGGGACGGCCTCCTTGCCGTCTTCGGCCTCCGCCCTGGTGATGACGTGGCGCGGCAAGCCGCCGTTCAGCTCGACGCCGTTCTCGACGGCGATATCGAGCGGCGCCTGCGGCGGGCGATGGCCGGCCTCGGCGGGAATGTAGAACGGAAAGCCGCGAAACTCCGGCTTCGGCATCGGCGGCATCGGCCGGCCGGGCAGCGGAATCACCGCCGGGTTCGAGGTGCCCTCGGCGATCTCGCCGTCGGGCAGGTTCCGCCCTTTCGGATTGGCCGGCGAGAAGAGCCCCGGCGTGCCGTCCTCGAAGACGTCGTGGTTCCGCCACAGCTCCCACATCCCCTGCGCGAAGTGCGGGTAGAGATGGCAGTGAAAGATCGCATCGCCCGGCAACAGATTGCGATTGCCCGATCCGCCGTGATGAATGTCGTAGATGAACGAGGCGCCCGGCGAGATGGTCTGCGAATCGAGGTAGGTCGAATTGTCGTCCTTGGAATCGAAGACCCACTGGTGCGCGTGCAGGTGGAAGACGTGCGTCTCTTTCGGGCCGGCATGCAGATTGATGAATCGGGTCGGATCGTTGATGTAAGAATGATGAACGTTCGACGGATCGTCGGGATATTTGTTGGCGGTCGCCCGGCCCTGTTCGTTCTTGGTGACGATCAACGCCGGATCTCCGTTGGCCCAGGAGGTCAGAAAGAACTCCTCCAGCTTGCACTCCTGGCAATTGGCGTTGGGGCCGATCCGGACTCGGTTGGCCAGCGTGATCGCGCCCATGCCGGAGGCGCCGTAATTGATCGCGAATCCGTCCTTGATGGAACTCTCCTCCAACTCGCCGAAGGCCTGAACCGCGCGAATCTCGTCGTGAAAGATCACGGTGAACTCGCGGTACGGTTCGCCGCAGGTGGTGCCGGGGCCGACCGGAGTACAGTCGATCTGGGCGGGATTCGGAACGATGATCGCGTTCAGATCGCTGTGGACCAGTTGATTCCCCTTCAGCAGATTGAGCGTCGGCTTGCCGTCCGGATCGACGGCCGCATAGTTGATGACCGGAGTGCCGTCGGGATTGGTCCGGACCGTGGCTCGCTGCAACTGGGCATGGGTGACCTGCGAGCGGTACCATTTCGAGCCCCGGGGCTCGACGTTGACCGTGCCGAACAGTCCCAGCCCCACTTGCCCGCCGTCTCCCTCGCCGCCCGAGATCGCCCCAATGGAATGGAACAGGTATCCGCCCGTCTTTCGCGCATACCAGGTATAGGTTCGGGTCTCGCCGGGAGCCGCCAGCGACGAGGGGTTGAGCCCGACGTTGGAGGCGTCGGATTGGATGTTGTCGGCATACTCCAGCCCGTTGACGTGGATTGAAGCCTGGCGGGTGGCCGGATGCTCCCTTTCAATAACCAGCTCCGATCCGTCGTTCGGATCCGGCGGATCCGGGATGACGAGGGACCCGTTGGGCGGGCTCGGCGCCAGCAGGTTCGTGAACCTGACTCGCAGACAATCGCCCTCGTTGACCCGCAGCACCAGCGGCCGGGGGCGCTTATCCGGACGCAGCATCACTCTTCCGGGCTGCCCGCCGTCGCCGATCGGCCGTCCGGAGAGGTCCACCACGTCCTGCCGCAGGGCATAGAGCATCCCCTCCGGGTTGAAAGCTCCGAACCGGTTGTAGATGTAGACCTGTTCCAGCGCGACGACGTCGGCCGAGATCACGTTCGCGCACCGTGGCGGCGCGGCCGTTCGGGCCGCGGTCGTTTGCGCCGCGGCCGAGGCTCCGACGACAGCCCATAACAGTAACAGCCAGGCGATCCGATAACCGCTCTCGCTACCGGCTTCACTCAGCCGGGCGACCTGCCGGATGGTATTCAGGGGGGCCGCACTGACGCGTCCTCGATCTCGACTTTTACGATTCATGCCTTGCTCCACGAAATAGATGCCGGTGATCGACCGCCGGGCGCGATCGTCCGGGGAGCGAAGACAGCTCCGCCCGGGCCGATTTCACGCGCTGATTCGATTCAGTTCGACCGGATGCCGAATCAAATCGCGGACAATCACCGAAGGTTGATGCTGATGATCTATTCTCTTCTGTCTGCTATTTGTGCACTTGTTATGGCCGCAGGCAAAACAGTACTAACAACTTGGTGTCTGGGAACGGCCGAAGGAACCATTAAGCTACATTGGCTTGTTGTATTGGCTTCGTTACATTGGCTCGTTATGTTTGGCTACTGTTAGGGAGCGAAGGCCATCTTACGATAATCGACCGAGTAGTGCAAGGTTTATTCCGGCGGGCTGCTCTCGGTTCAGTCTCGTGGGATACAGAGCGGCTGAATACTCCGGAGAGTAGGTTCTCGGGAATGCGAGACTCAAACCGCGGAACACGCGAAAGACGCGATCTGATCAAAGTACCGCAGGCAGAGAGCCGTCAGAACACGGCAATAACTCGGTAAGAACATGGCAAGAACCGAGCAGAGGTTGCTACCTGTTTGTACCGTGGTCAAAACATGCTGGTTAAGGGACGGGTGATTTCGCGATGGCCGATGATGAAATCGATCTTGCTGACTTTTTCTTCGATTGGCAGAGGTTCATTTTCCGGTTGCGGTTC
>DATEFT010000874.1:0-29515 GCA_035280505.1 Blastocatellia bacterium
CGACCGACGGATCGCAAGGCTGTCTTCATCAAGGCGCCCCGGACGGTCAATTTCGGCGATGTGGTGAAGGTGATCGACGTGGTCAAACAGGCCGGCGGACAGCCCATCGGCCTCCAGATCGAAGGCCTCGACAACTGAACGGCGACGAACTGCGAAACGGGGTGATGATTCGAGTCTCCCCGTCTCACTCTCGGTCATAATTTGCCGGATCGCTGTCGCTGTGCGATCAGGCCGTGGCTCTTAGTCAACCAATTTCCTCAAGGAAGATCATTTAAAGGCAATTATGAGACCCCTCCGTAATTTTACTACTGCAATTATCTTCACTGGGCTGATGGTGGCGGCTATCTTCAATTCCGGGTGCAACTATATCCATAAAGTGATAGCCAAAGACAAACTCAATCAGGGCGCGATCCTCTACAATCAGGGACGCATCAAACAGGCGCAGAACTTCTTCCGCGAGGCGACCGAGACGGATCCGTCGAACGCGGTGGCCTGGCTCTATTACGGCGCGACCCTGGTCCGGGACTATCGAGATCTGGAAGGGGATAAGAAGACGCAAACGGCGGGCAATGCGCTCCAGGTCTATGAGAAGGCCCTCAGCCTTTCCGGAAGCAACTGCGTGAACCGCGACAACGCGATCACCTATATCGCGAGCATCTACGACGACCTCAAGAACGACGACGAATGGCGCAAGTGGCTGCTCAACCGGGCCGATGACAAGTGCGCCACTCCGGAGGTCAAAGCGACGAGCTACTACTCGATCGCCGTCAGATACTGGCGCTGTTCTTACGATCAGACCGAACGCTACCAGGATCGAGCCAAGATGGCGAGCGATGCGTTCCACTATCGGAACATGGACTATCCGGCCGCGCTGGCCGACAAGCAGAAGGCCATGACCTGCGCGACCAAGGGCCTCGAGTTTGTCGAGAAGGCCCTGGCGGTCAATCCCGAGTATGTCGACGCCATGTTCTACAAGGCGCTCCTTTACCGTGAGCTGCAGAAGTTGACCAAGGAAGAGGCCAAGCGGAAAGAGATGGAGCGGACCGCGCTCAAGATCAATGACGATGCGGCCGCCGTGCAGAGAAGGCGGCAGGCCGAGCAGCCGACCGCGTCACCCGAACGACAGGGGTAAGTCGGGTCTTCGCGCCTGGGTTGACTAAACTTTCCAGTTCTTGTATTTGAGATGGCCAGTGTTGGTCGACCAGCACTGGCTATTGTTCTCTCTGGCCATCAACCTTGAAGATCGTGGGGAATCGGAATCGCGATGATAAACATCATGCTGGCCGATGATCATCACATCGTGCGGCAGGGACTCTGGGCGCTCCTCGAGAGTGAACCGCAATTTCATATGGTGGGCGAGACGGGAGACGGGTTGGATGCGGTGCGTTTGGCCCACCGGCTCAGGCCGGACGTGCTGATCACGGATGTCATGATGCCCGGGCTCAGCGGATTGGAGGTCACGCGCCAGGTCACCAAAAGCCTGCCGCAGACGAGAGTGGTCGTGCTCTCGATGTACACCGACGATGCCTACGTCCTGGAGGCGTTGAAGAACGGGGCTTCGGGCTACGTGCTCAAGGATTCCCAGGCTTCGGACCTGGTGCGGGCCGTGCGCGAGGTCGCCGCCGGCCGGCGATATCTCAGTCCGCCCCTCTCCGAACGGGCGCTGGAGTTGTATGCGCAGAAGATCGAATCGGTTCCGGACGATCTCTACGAATTGTTGACGACCCGGGAGCGCGAGGTTCTGCATCTGGTCGCCGAAGGCCGCACCAGCGGCGAGATTGCGCAGCAGCTCTTCATCAGCCCGCGAACGGCGGAGGGCCATCGAGCGAACTTAATGCGAAAACTTCGGTTGCAGAATCATGCCGAACTGGTTCGGTATGCTCTGAGACGGGGAATTCTCCCGCTCGACCAATAGTTTCGGCACTTTGAACCGTAAGTCTCTGGACGTCCTATTCGAAACCGCGAAACACGCAACAGACGCGAAAGATGGATGATTTCGCGTGTTCCGCGTCTTTCGCGGTTTATCAACAGAAAAGGGGATTACTCAACTATGCGTACCGTAAAGACTGCTTTGATCGGAGCCGGGTTCGTCGGCCCGCATCACATTGAAGCTGCCCGGCGACTCGGATTTGTGGAGGTGGTCGCGATTGCTGGCAGCTCCCAGGCCTCGGCCGAGGCCAAGGCGGCGAAACTCAACATCCCGAAGGCTTATGGGAGTTACGAGGCCCTGCTCCAAGATCCGGAAGTTGAGGTGATCCACAACTGTACACCCAACGATCTGCACCTGCCGGTGACGCTGGCGGCGATCGAGCATGGCAAACACGTGATCGCCGATAAACCGCTGGCGCTGAACTCCGCCGATGCCCGAACGATGCTGGAGGCCGCGCGCAAGAAGGGGATCGTTCACGTCGTCACCTTCAACTATCGTTACAATCCGCTCATGCAGCAGGCTCGAGTCATGCTGCAACGCGGCCAGATCGGACAACCCCACTTCGTTCATGGAGGCTATCTGCAGGATTGGTTGCTCTATCCGAACGACTATAACTGGCGGTTGGAGAAGGAGGGCGGCGCGTCCCGCTGCGTGGCCGACATCGGGTCGCACTGGTGCGATCTGATCGGCTATCTGACCGGCACGCGGATCCAGGAGGTCCTGGCCGAGTATACGACCGTCTTTCCACAGCGTCAGCGTCCCACCGGCACGCGCGAGGCCTTTGCCCAGAGTACCGGGGCGGAGAAGTACGAAGAGTATCCGGTCGACACGGAGGACTTCGCCAGCGTCCTGTTGCGGTTCGAGAACGGGATGAAGGGGACCTTCTCCGTCTCGCAGGTCAGCGCCGGGCACAAGAACGGGTTGGAACTCGAGGTCAACGGCCGGCAGGGCTCGATCGGCTGGAAGCAGGAACGTCCGAACGAATTGTGGATCGGCCATCGTAACGAGCCCAACGGCTGGTTGCTGAAAGATCCGTCGTTGATGGATCCCTCGGTCCGCCATTACGCGGCCTTGCCGGGCGGTCACGGGGAGGCCTGGGCCGATGCCTTCCGAAACCTGCTCCGGAACGCCTATACCTTTATTGCCGAGGGCCGTTCGATGGCGACGGACAAGGATCGAATCGAGTTCCCGACGTTCGAGGACGGCCTGGAGTCGAATCGCATCGTCGAGACCATCACCAGGAGCGCCCAGGCGGGCGGGATTTGGACCAGAGTCGAACGATAAAGAGGCCGATCTAAACGCAAAACACGCGAGACCCGCGAAAAGTTGTTGATTTCGCGGGTCTCGCGTCTTTTGCGGTTTGATGGAGATCTGATTCGGGTTATTTCTTCTTAACCACAATCGTGCCCGCCATATCCACGCCGTCGTGGTCTCCGTGGAAAGTGCAGTAGTAGGGATAGGACCCGGCTTTGGTGAACTGGTGGCTGAATTTTTCGCCAGCCGCCAGCGTCTTCGAGACGAAGACATCGGTGTCGGATTTGACCGTGTGGACCCCTTCTTTATTGATCCAGGTTACGGTATCGCCCTCGTTGACCGTCAGCTTCTTCGGGGTAAACTTGTTGTTGGTGAGAACCACTTCGGTTTTGGGTTTACCGCCATATTGAGCCGAAGCCGTCGGGACCGACGAACGATCGGAGAGAGTGATCACAGCCATGCCCAGTAAAAGCCCGACCAGCAATAATCTATTCATCTTGAACTTCTTCACTTTCATACCTCGTGATAGACGGGGTTACCAGAAAAGTTGAGCGCGCTCTGAGGCGAATTGCCTCTGCTTCAGAGCGCGCTCAGATCCCGGCGAAGCGAACCTTCGCCTTGACCGCAGATTGAATCCGCTTATTTTTTCTTGGCCTTCTTGATCTTCTTATCCTTCTCGCCCAGCGGCGGAGCCGGATCGAACTTCTTCGGCAGTTCAGTGCCGACGGCCTGAGACTCAACCTCGACGATGTCGCCCTTCAGCGGACCCAGCGCGCCGAGCAGCTCATTCTTCTCTCTGTCCGGAACTTTGAACTTGTCGAGAGCCTTGACCAGGTCTTCGACCAGCGCGTTGAATTCGCCTTCAGTCGTGCCCATGCCCTTGTGGGAGGTCTTCATGTCGCGCCCACCATATGAGCACGGACCGCCGGTCGCCTTGCACACGAAAGCCTTGAGGTTCGTGACGAGACGGTTGGCGTCGGTCTTGGCGAACTTCTTGTTGATGCGGTCGTCCTTCAGAACGATCCCGGCGAACTCATCGACCACCGCTGAAATCGCGGCCTGTCCGCCCAGACGCTCGTAAAGCGATTTTTCTTGAGCCAGACCGGTGACAGAGAAAGCTGCCAACAGCGCTACGCTCAAAACCAGAGTCTTGAATCTATTCATTGTTACTTGCCTCCAAGTGGGTAGCCTGGCTGCCCTGACGGCGCAGACAGCGCTAAACAAGTTTATTGGTTAGTGTTAAAGTTGAGAATTGCCGCAATCTTGCAAGCAAACATTAGTGACACGCCATGATCTACGGTTAGAAAAAGTCCGACGGATTTCCGCCGGGAAATTTTCCTCCCGGATAGATGATTGCCTGCTTTGAGTTTCCAGGCAATCAATCGGGTGCGGAGGTTGACCTACAACTTCCGCCATCCAATGCAGGCGGTATAATCACCGGCCTTTGGTCAAAAAACTTACACGATCTTCGACGGAGCCCTCTTGCGGGATATAAATTGCGTAGAAAGATAAACCTCCGACCACCAACGCGGAATAATCCTGTCTTCTCTTTAGAAAGAAGCTTGCGTTTATTGGCTCACACGGGGCATCAACACACCACTTGATCTGAAGTGGTAAAGGTTCGCGGGCATCTTTTCCATCTACCTTCGCTGGTGGAACCAGCCAGGTTGATCAGTTGACCGCTTAGCTTTGTTTGGGGGAAGGGGTTTTCTTTGAGGGCAACAACAAAACAAATATATAAACCAAAAGTCCACAAAAAGCTAGAGTGATTATGAACTTCGCAATGCCCAAAATCGTCGAGATGACCAATAGCCCGCTCTGGACTCCCTTCACCGTAAGGTAGATCGTACTTGCCAGTGACGTCATCAGAGCTAGTATTTTGAGAATTACAGCCATTTATTCACCATCTATCGGGGCTCATCAATTTCGGTGTGACTGCAATAGTATCAAGACTACCAGATAGTATCTTCAAGATAGACTATAGCACGCTGCTACTGTACGGTTACTTAGGTAATTAGATAAAACTGATTTAACTATTGCCAGTGACCATCGTCTAATTATTAGTCCGGATGACCCGGGAACGCAAGGCCTGAAGCGTAAACTCACAAGAATGCTGATCGGCAGGAAGGGGGGCCGAACTTTACCGAAAATCGCCGGATCGCGCGCGAAAAGGCGATTTCAGGCTACCTGTCATATGGACTCTCGGCCTGGGCGAAGTTGCCGGTCGAGCTCTCGTAGTTGGAGGGGATGACGGAGGGCGGGGGAGTTTGATAGTTCGACTTCTCTCGGGACTCTTTGAGGCCGCGCTGATAGGCCCGGAGAATGAAGTAGATTCCGACGCCGACCAGGCCTAGCGGCCAGAACTGGCGCAGATGCTCGGGGAGGACGGCGTTGAAGACCGCCAGCAGGCCGATGCTGACGAGCACTCCGCCCCACAGTCTGATGTGCTCCCGCAGAAATTGCTGGAGCCACTCTTCCTCTTTTTGCAGATTCAATCCGGCCCGGTGGCGCTGGGCGGAGGCATAGGCATCGTAGAGCGAAAAGAAGTAGAAGCCCACTCCCGCCAGGATGGAGGCGACCTGAATCGGCGATTGAAAGAGATCGGAGAGGATCCAGAGACCGACGATCACGACGAAATGGACGAGGGCTTTGATGTTCTGCCCGTTGTAGGCGGCGCCCAATCCCGGAATCAGGCTTAGGAGCATGGCCACCCAGGGCGATTTGCCCTCCACCGGAGTCCGGGCGCTCTGGACCTCGCCTCCGCCGCGGCGCAACACTTCGATCCCGGCCACGATACAGTCCTGGCAGTAAGGATAGCCCTTGATTCGATGATCACAAGCCGGGCACAAGCCGTGTTCGCACAGACTGCAACGGGTGCTCGCGATATTGGTTGGGTGATAAGCGCATCTCATCTCGGTCTCTGTTTCCCCCAAAAAAGTCTGGGCGCTTCCGAAAGGAAACTATCTCTGGTGATCCGGTTGACTCGATCGCTGCTTCAGCGACGGTTCGACCGAAGCCGGTTGGGGGGAGGGGTGAGCAGTCGATCTCTCCGGAGCCTGGGCCGCCGGAGCTTGGGCCGCCGGAGCCTGGGTGGTCGACATTGGGATCAAGCCGGGTTTCGCCGGTTCAGCGTGGAACAGCAAGGTATTGACCTCTGACGAGACCCGCCTGAAGCCGGTGCGCGCCATGGCCCCGGTCTGGTTGATTGCTCGTTGTCCCTGATTGACCAGGATCTCCGCTTGCGTCCCGGCCTGTGAGGCCAGGCCGCCGACACTGCCGAAGCGGGAGAGGATCAAGAGGCCGCTGGCCGCGAAGATCAGGGCGGCGACGGCCATCTGCGGGGTCCAGAGCAGATGCGCCCAGCCGCTGATCAGGAGCGCCAGCGAGGTTTTGAAATCCCGGTCTCGTCCCTCGTCTTTCACGCCGACTGTCGCCGCCACGATCCGATCGTGCAGGGATTCCGGAACCTCGACCTCGGCCTCCTTGATCTCCCGGCACATGACGATCGCTTCTTCGATTCCGGCCATCAGTCGCCGGCATTTGGCGCACTTCTCAAAATGCGCCTGGAAAGTCTGGAAGGTGGGCGCCAGGATGACGCCGTCAAAGTATCGTTCGATCAACCGATCGAAGTCGCCGCAACTCAGCATCTCTCCGGCCGTGGTGGCCGCGATGATTCGGCTTTCGAGCTCGCCCGGCCCGCTCGCCTCGGTGAGGTCGTGGTGCCCGACGGCATTGAGCGCCTCCACCGTGGCGCGCACATCGGTAAAAAGTTCCCGGCACTCCCGGCAGATCAGCCGGTGAGCGGCGCACTCGGCTCGCCTCCGCGAATCGAGGACTCCGTCGAGATATTCCGTAATTGAATCCTGAAATTTATTGCAATCCATTCTGATTTCAGTTTTCAGTCCGCAGCCCCCGATCTCGCAGTTCTCAACTACAGGTCGCCGCGACGGCTACCTTCAGACTGAAAACGGGAGACGGAGAACCGAAAACCATTAAAAGGTTTCGACGACTCTCATGCGGCGCAAAATCTTCGCCAGTTCGATGCGTCCGCGATTGATGCGGGATTTGACGGTGCCGATGGGGATCTTGAGGATCTCAACAATTTCCTGGTAGGTGAGCTCCTCGATATCGCGCAGGATGACACACTCCCGCAGGTCGGGCGGAAGTTTGGCGATCGCCGCGTGCACCTGTTTGGCGCGCTCAAAGCGTTCGACTCCACTGTCGGGCGCAGCATGGTGACTTTCGAGATGATACTCGTGATCGCCGATATCCTCGCCGAGATCGGTCGGAGTCCGGCCGCGCCGGCGGTAATCGTCAATCACCAGGTTGCGCGCTAACCGCATCAGCCAGTTAGCCAGGTCCCCGGCTTGCGGATCGTATTGTTCTAGGGAACGGTAGACGCGCACGAAGACTTCCTGAGTCAAATCCTCGGCCGATTCGTGACGACTCGTGAATCGGTACGCGAGGTTATAGACACGGCGGGAGTATTCATGAACCACCTGCTCCCAGGCTGCGCTGTCTCCGGCGCGGCACCGCCGCACCAATTCTGCATCCGATTTATTCAACGCCGCATTGGCTCCCACTGTAGGTTCTTCTCTCCTAATCAAGATTGCACCTGAAGCCCGTTGCCAAGCCCTCGTCTCCGCCAAGGCTTAACGAGGCGGGCGGGAAAAATGTTCCTGGAAATCCAGAAACTCTACTCTTCTTCAAAGGTCCAGCGGGTGGCACTGCTGGTGAACTGTCCTTCCTTGATGTCGAAGCCGAAGACCACCCGCGGCCGAACTGCGTAGATCGGCCCCTCGCTCCCATCCATATTCCACTGATACTTGAGATTATAGGCGTCGATGATCGCGGCGTAGCGTGAGCGGTCGGTGACCTCTTCGGCGACGCCTTCCATTATTACCGCCTCATCGCCCCGTTCGGGGCAGACCACGCAATAGGCGTTGGCCGCCAGATTGCGCGCCTTGAGCGAATCCCGGCCGGTGCTGAAATAGAACCGGCCCTCGAGCCAGACCCCCCAGACCGGCATCGAATGCGGACGCCCGTCCTTGCGGGTCGTCGACAGCCAGTAGTTGCAAGAGGTCGTTAAACGTTCAATCGCCCAGCTCCAGGGCAACAACCCCTGAGCGGTCGAAGCCTCGGGAATACCATAGCCCGGCATATGCGGGCGGCTGGTCTGGGGCTCGGCGAGAAGTGGTTGGTCTGCCTGATCCATAAATCCGTCCTAAACTCTACTTGACCGCTTTGGCGCTCGCCGGTTTGACGAAGACCTCGTTGTTGACCGGCAGATCCAGTTTGACCGTCTGATAGTTGACCCGGCTCTCCTGAACCCCGTTGCGGTAGAAATCGATGATGTTGGGAAAATTGACGCCGTCGTAAACGACGTATTGATTGTATCTGACCTCGTGTTTGATCAGTCCGCTGTCTCCGGCGCGCTCATACGTCATGTTGATCGGCAGGTGCGTATTGCGATCCAGCGACAGCAGCACGGATCGTTCGGCCGTCAGTTGGATCAAGACCAGGTCGGCCCGTTCGCCCGGCCGGGTCTCCTCGCGTCCGGCGAAACCGACTTGGACGCCGGGCGCCTTCCAGCCGCTCCGGAGGATCCGGTCGAGGTCATACTCGAGGTCCTCGATGTGCGACTGTAACTGCTTGTCCGTCTGATCTTTAAGGACTTCGGCGTCGCCGTCGTAGGACCAGCCGGTGGTGCCGACGTTGACCTGAATCTTGCGGTTCTTCTTCTTGCCTCGGCCGAATTCGATGCGTTCCTTGTCGGGGTAGGCGATGATGTCCAGGAACTGCGACGGGAGGGTGGAGACGCCTTTATCATAATAAGTATATTGCCCGGTGGCCGTGACCGTCTGATGAGTGAGAAAGCGGGACCCACCGCGAGCCTGAATCGCCTGTTCCAGCAGCTCCATACCCTTCTTGGCGTTCTGGGGATCCTTCGGATCCGTTTTCTGGGCGCTGGCGGTCAGGGCCAGCATGGTGATCAACACCACGGCCAGACCTACTCGATTGAAGAGCGCCAAGCCGGGTGATTTTATGGTAATGACAAGCACCGTTGACTCCTTCTGCTTCAAATTGTTCTTGACGAGGGGGATTATATCGCGATCCCCGAAGACGAAGCCAGTGTTGTCTGTTTGGCTTTTGAAAGCTAGGATCATGCGGTTTTAATCCCAGAGCGAAAGAACCATTTATGTCACAAATCCTGCAAGGTCAGTTGATAGTGTTGTTTGCCTTCGATGTCGGGTATGAAGTCTCGCTGGATCGATTGAGCGCGATGATGGAGACGACCCCGGTTCAGCCCCTCTCCCGCAAGAAGCAGACGCCGACCTATCTCCAGTACACGCGACCGCCGCAGATTCTTCACCTCGGGTTGACTTCGGGCTACTTCCCGACGCCGGGAAACATTCAGGCGACGGTCTTCGATTTCGGCGCGGTCAGTATCTCCTACCGGTGGCCGTTGGCGTCGGGGGAGGGGACGCCGATCAGCGAGCTGCCGCTGATCAGTCAGAACCTCTTTCAGTTCAATCTGGAAGCGCACGCCAGGGAGCAGGTCGAGACCCTGATGAAGAAGATCGCGCCGGCCATCATTCGTCCCCGGCTGGCCAATCTGGTCGAGGACTATTATCTGTTCGTCATTGAAGAGTTGGACGAGTCGCTGATCGCCGACGAACTGCTCGCGAGGTTCCGGGCGCCGCTGGCCCAGACCCTGCGATTCGAGACCACGATTCTCAGCCGCGCACAGGTCGATGAGGCTCTCAGTCAAGTCATCTCCTACTACGAGACGGATCTGGCGCTGGTCGATTGGAATGCGGCGATCATCTACGATCGTGATTACGAAGATACGGCCAGCGTCTTGGAGCTGCTGAATGTGGAACTGCTCGAGGCGCGCTACATCGACGATCAACTCGACCGGCGGATCGCCGATTACGGAGTCTTGGCCCGCGGCCGGCCGGAGTTGCCGATTCCGTTACGCCGGCCTTACAAGCGGGTGATCGAGGATCTGGCGGAACTCCGGTTCGAATCGACGCTGCTCTCCGAACGGGTCGATAATGCGCTCAAACTGGTGGGAGATCTCTATCTGGCCCGGTTGTATTCGGCGGCGGCCCAGAGATTCTACCTGCACGAATGGGACCGGAATATTTCGCAGAAACTGGAGATCATCTCGGACTTTTACGAGTTGCTGACCGACCGGGTCCACACCGCCCAGAGCCAGACCCTCGAGGTCATCATTGTGGCCTTGATTCTGGTTGAATTGATTCTCGCGTTTGGCGGGCATTGAGTATTCTGGAAAGCGGGTTCCCGGGAGTTTGAGATTCAAACCGCGAAAGACGCGAAATCCGGATAATTTCGCGTCTTTCGCGTCTTTCGCGGTTGAACCGGCGGCCGTTCATTTGTTGGCCATTGATGGTCTCTCCTCGTAGCAGAGAATCAATCCCCGGTCGCCGACGGCCCAGCCTCTCCGGGGGTTCAGAAAGAAGAGATCGTGAATTCGCCGGCCGCGCGCGATGAAGTCTTTGCGCCAGGACATGCCGCCGTTGTCGGTGCGCAGCAGCGTGGTGTCGTACATGGCGGGATCGGTCTCGCCATCTCGCGACGCGACCGCGGCGGTCCAACCATCCGCGGGCCCGAGGAACTGGGTGTTGTGATCGGCGCGGCTGGAGGTGCGGAACTGGTTCCAGGTCTGGCCGCCGTCCCGAGTGTGGAGGGCGAAGAAGTAGCGTCCCTCTCCATCCTGCATCTCGCCGGTCATGAAGCCGGTGTTGAGATCGGAGAATCGAACCGACTGCAACCGCCCCGGGGTGAAGCGCCCCGACGAGTACTGCGTCTGGAAGGTCACCGGGATCCGTTTCCACGAGAGGCCGCCGTCGGTGGTGACGAAGAGGCCGCCGATATTGCTGCGGGCCCGGCCGTAAAAATTGCCGACCATCCAGCCATGCTTGGCGTCGAGAAAGAAGATCTCGCGAAAACCGAAGTTGTAATTCGAGGATTCGATCGGCAGACCCACCAGCTTCTCGATGCCCACGATTTGAGACCAGTGCTCACCGCCGTCCGTGGTCTTGAGCACCGTCGCCGCGCGGCCGACGGCCCAGCCGTTCTCGGCATCCAGGAAATAGAGCGAGAGCACCTGCGGCAGGGGCCGGCTGGTCCAGGTCCGCCCGCCGTTCTGGGTGCTGAACAACATCGTCCGGCTCTCGGGCTCCTGATTCTCGTTGGGAGGGCCCTCGACGTCGCCGAGCATCCAGCCGCGATTCCAATCGATGAACTGGAGCATGCGAATGTTGGCCCGAAAGTTGTTCGGCAGCGATTTCCAGGTCCGGCCGCCGTCGGTCGTGCGCAGGACCAGGCCGGAGTCACCCGCCGCCCATCCGGTCATGGCGTCGACGAAGTAGATCGCCCGCAGATTTTTGTCGGTCTGAGAGCTGCGCCGCACCACTCTCCAGTTGTTGTTATCCTTCGAGAAATCGATGATCGCGTCGGCCGTGAAGGGATCGGCGATCTTCCATTCCAGGCCCGCCGCCTTGCCCGCGGCGGCAGCCGGTTTGGACTTGGCGGATGCGGCAGCGCCCTTCTCCGTCGCACTGCCCGGAGGCGCGCTCGGGGCGGCCGGACCGACCGGAGTCTTGACGGCCGGCGAGGGCAACTGCACCGCGGTCTCTCTCTCGGCCGCCGTTATCTCCGGACCCGGAGCTCCGGCCGTTTCATTGGCGTCGGAATGTGCCGGCGAGTTGGATGAGACGCCGTCCTTGGCCGGCTGGGCCTTTTCGGTCTTGGATGGCTCGGGTTGATCCACCTGTTTCCGCTTGATAAAGATCTCGGTTCGAGACTTGGTCTCTTTCGAGGAGGCGCCGGTGGAGACGGTGGAGCCCGATGGCGACTCGTAGCCGGTGATGATGAAATCCTTGATCACTCCTCGCTCGCGCACGCGTTCGGCCTGGGCCCGGGCCTCGGCCGAACTGTTGAATCGGCCGATCCGCACCCGGTACCTGACTCCCTTGCCCGGGACCTCAGCCTTGATCCAGTAGGCTTCCACGCCCTTGCTCTTCAATTGGCCGACCAGGGCCAACGCTTCGCCCTTGGAGGGAGTGGAAGCGATTTGGATGGTCTGTTTGCTCTCTTGCGCCTGAAGAATCGCTAAGCATAACGACACGATCAGCAGGCAGCCGGGAGCGTATCTCGAGATCAGTTTGGGCATTTTCATGTCAATCAGAAATTACAGTCGGATCAGTGAATTGAAAAGCGGGACCATTCGATTGAGATGCAGGTCGAGTTGCATCACGCCGGCGAGTCCTATCTTCACGTGCTCTGCTGCACGTCTGCCGCACGCTTCGTGCGCGCCACGGCATCGTTGCCGAGGCCGTAAAACCATATGATTCACAACAAAAATCTATAACCTGCTGCTCAATCTATGGATCATACATTTTATTTTATTCTTAACTAGCGCACAAGCCGAGACCCGGTTAGAATGGTAGTGCAAGTGTCCAGTCGATCTGACGAGCTGGGGTGACATAAAGATTGATCTAATTCAGAACATCAAGTCCAAACCCAAGATGGAGAAATAATGAATTATCTAAGCAGACCGAACTTTAACCGTCACTTGAGTAAGCGTTTAATTTTGATCTGGTCCTCGATGGTGATATTGGCCGCCCTGATCAATGGGGGGTGCGGCACGGCTTCAGATACTTCTACTACTACCTCCACTCACACGAATCACGCGACCGACTCACACGCCGCCCATCAGGCGGCGGCGGCACCCACTCCACGAATCCCGGCCTTCTACGAAAATGCGGCAGCCGCCAAGCCGTTCCCGAAAGTTCTCGACCCGGCGCAGTTCAAAGATCCGATCGTCTCGAAAGCATATTATCTGGCACAGCTCAATCCGGAACTCTTCTCCCAGCAGCCCTGCTATTGTTACTGCGATCAGGGCCACGGCCATCGCAGCCTGCTCGATTGTTATGTGAGCGATCATGGCGCAGGTTGTATGCTGTGTATCAAAGAGGGTTACTTCATCGACAAGATGCACAAAGAGGGCAGGAGCGCCGGAGAGATTCGAGACCTGGTCGTTCGCGGCGACTGGCAGACCGTCAAGTTGGAGTAGCCGGGATCAATATCTATCTCGGCAGAGTTGCATTTACAATGAGGCAACCGGCCTGGTGTTGCCGAACATTTCCGAAAATTATTCCGAAAATTATAAGGATGGAATGTCTCGATCAGCTATGAATGCACTTGGAATAGTAAAGCGGCCACAATTGGGCGGAGATATCGATGCATACTGTGGTAGATGTAAGGAGGTTCGTGAACACGTGATTGCGGCTCTCAACGCGCAGGGGGCAGTGGAGCGTGTTCAATGCCGCACCTGTCAGAGCAATCATCTTTACCGCCAAAAACAACCGAAAACCACCTCAACCCGATCTTCCAGCCGGGGCGCCGCCAAAGACTCAGGTTCCGCCATCGATGAATCCGCACCCCTGCGTCCATATTCGATGCAGGAGCGGTTCAATGTCGGTGACCGGGTCGAACATCCCAAGTTCGGCCTGGGGGTCGTGGTTGAAGTTCGTTCAGCCAAGATCGACGTCAAATTCGGCAGGGAGGTGAAGACCCTGATTCATGCCGGGTGAAGATCTAGCTTAAACCGCAAAACACGCGAAACACCGGTCGATCATAAGTGTTTCGCGTGTTTTGCCGTTTAGCGTTCGATCTCGGCCGGAATCGCTGCCGATCTCCATTCGTCACTACTTCCCGAGGGATTCGATAAATCGGCGAGCCTGACGGAGCGCCTTCCCGCGATGGCTGCGCGCGGCCTTCTCCGCGCCGGTCAGCTCCGCGAAGGTGCAGCCGAGTTCGGGATCGAAGAAGATCGGGTCGTAACCGAATCCGCCCTCGCCGCGAGGCGCGCGGGCGATCAATCCTTCGCAGCGGCCTTCGAAGAGCCGGGTCCATCCGGGTCCGGCGATCGCGAGACAACAGACGAAACGCGCCGTCCGTCTCTCCTCCGGGACCTCTTTCAACTCATCGAGCAGCAGGGCGATCTGGCCGGCGCTGCTCAAGCCTTCGCCGCCGTATCGCGCCGAATAGACTCCGGGCCGGCCGTCGAGCGCGTCGACCTCCAGGCCCGAATCGTCGGCCAGGGCGATCAATCCGGTCTGATCGCGATAGTAGACGGCCTTGAGCCGCGCGTTGTCGGCAAAGGTGGTCCCGGTCTCCTCGACGGGAGGAGGCGCCTGCGGGAGGTCTCGGAGTCCGAGCACCCGGCGGTCCAACCCCTCCAACAGCGCGGAGAGTTCGAGGACCTTGCCGGGATTGGAGGTGGCGATCAGCAGCCGGTCGTTAAGAGTTGAGTTGGTCATGAGCGGCGATGGCGGCGATGGCGACCGTGATGTTATCCGGTCCGCCGCGTTCGTTGGCGATGGCGATCAGCAGGTCACAGGCTTGAGCGGCCGGAGCCTGCTGTGCGACTCGAAAGATCTCTTCGTCCCGCACCAGACTGGTCAAGCCGTCGGAGGCGACGATGAAGAGGTCTTTTTCGCAGAGTTGAATCGGTTGCGGCAAGAGCTCCGGCGCGATCCCGTCGCGGAGACCCAGGGCGCGGTCGAGCCAGTTTCGATCGGGATGCGCGGCGGCCTCTTCCTCGGTGATCAATCCGTCGTCGAGCATGCGCTGGACTCGCGAATGATCGCGGGTCAGTTGCTTGATCCGGCCGTTGCGGATCAGATAGACCCGGCTGTCACCGGCGTGCGCCACATAGGCCGACTCGCCGGCCAGCACCAGGACCGCACAGGTCGAGCCCATCCCTCGACACTGGCGATTGCGCTCGGCGTGATCCAGGATCGCGCGATTGGCCGCGCTGATCGAGAAGTTCAAACGTTCGTTGATGGTCGACCCGGACTCCGGCCGGGCAAAGAAAGAGTGCTGCACGGTCTGGACCGCCAACCGGCTGGCGGCCAGGCCGCAGGCGGTTCCACCCAGCCCGTCGGCCACGACCAAGAGATGAAGCTCCTCGCGCTCATCACCGCGATAAGCGATGGCATCCTGATTTTCCTTGCGTTCACGACCCCGGTCGGTCCGGTGCGCGATAGTGACTTGATACCGCATAAATCCGAATCTGAGATGCCTCGCGCCTAGACCGTGCGTTGGGCTGCAATATAGATCAAAATGGTATTGCCGATGCGCACCTGGTCATAATTCTGAAGCTGATGGGCCTCGGTAATCTCACGGCCGTTGACGTAGGTCCCGTTCCGGGAGAGGTCGTCCTTGATCAAAGACCGGCCGTCTCGATGGACCAGAATCGCGTGCGAACCGCTGACCGTCTCATCCTCGAGCACAATATCGCAGATCGGATTGGCGCCCAGACGGTTGTATCCGGCATAGACCCGAAAGTCTTCGCCGTCGGGATTGCGCGTATAACTGACCAACCAACCGACGATCTTGCCCCTGTTCGTGCGCGGCTGCATTCCCGGATCGTCCATCACGATTGTGCGGCGTTCCCCATCCAGACCGGCCGAGATCGGCTCTGAGGTCCCGGGGCGCAGCGGCGAGGACGGGGTGCCCGGCAGCGGCACCGAGGACGGCGTGGAGGCCGGGATCGGCGCGGGCGCCGGGATCGGCGTGGGCCCCGGGATCACCGGCGACGAGAGCGCCTCGAAAGGCGACGGGATCGAATCGTATCCTCCCGCACCGTTGGGGGGTGTCAACAGGGTCTCTGAAGATGGAGAATGAATGGGGAGCGATGGCTCCTCCAGAATCGATTCGATCGGTCTGCCCGATTCGACGATCGATTCGTAAGAGGGAATTGTGGGAATCGCCTCGGTCTGGTTCAGCGTCGATGACGACGCCGCCACGGCCGACGGCGGGATCAATGGCGCTTCGACCGTCTCGAACATGGTCTCCGGCGGCGCGATGCGGGTCACGAATTCCCGCGATCCTGACGATGCCGGCCCAATCACGGTGTTCGGCACATCCAGGGTCGTCACCGGTTCTTCGATCCGAGTCATAAACGCAGAAGAGTCGCTCCGTTCAGATTGCGGGCAATACGGGCAATGTTGATAGACCGCGCTATAGATATGTCCTTGCGGACAGTTGATTAGTGACGATGTCGGGTCGGATGAACGCGGAAATGGATTGCCGCAATTGCCGCAAAACTTGGCGGTATCCATATTCTGACTACGGCAAACTGGACAGATCAACATTTGAATCCTCCATATTGGCTTTAAATCGGGCATCAATCTCGGCTCTCAACCAGCGCCCAGTATGACATAATATTACCATGTTATGACAAATGCTCATTGTTCGAGTGCGAGCTTTCCCGCCCAATTTAAATTTAGATAATGTCTAAATTATAACTAGGCGGAGCCCCCATATAGTGTACATCCAGAGCTTGAATCTTGATTGCAATTTTTCAACGGTGTCTTGAAACTTCAAGATCTAAACCGTAAACTGCACGCGTCTGACCGAAAAGTGCGCCGGGGTGGTGGAATGGCAGACACAGAGGACTTAAACTCTTTGAAAGAAATTGAGCACGCCGCAAGGAAACTGGGGCGTGAATGGAGTCAAAGTCGGCGAAACCTTAACAGCTAAGGCTGATGGCAACGCCGAGCTAAGGCCGGTTTTAAAGCTCGGATTTGAGATCGGCAAAGTGTAGAGACGAGACGGCTCCCTCCTAAACGCCGCGGAGCAGGGCTCCGGCCGGCGCACGGAGAAGGCATCGTCCAGACCACAAACGGCCAGGCTGATCGATCGGTCTGCCGAGTAGCGAAAGCTATAGTGGTAAGAAAATCCTCTGGCCCAAAAGGCCGTGCGGGTTCGAGTCCCGCCCTCGGCATTACTCTTGTAAATTATTGCTACGCCTGATTTTGTGGGCGTTGTGTTGTTTTGGTGTCTATCATTGACCGCTACTGTGGCCTCTCATCCGCTCACTCCAGTTACAGTTTTGTAGGGTTCGATCCTGGCCGCGTTCAATCTTCAAGCGCCACAGTCACAGCCGAATGCTGAGCCGTTGTTCGATCTGGTTTACGCTATCTGTTATACTTTTGGCATGGCGAACGGTATCTCTGAAACAAGTCATGCCAACTCACTCGATGGAGTCGTCTGGATTGACCCTGAAAGGATGGGCGGCCAACCGTGTTTCTATGGGACTCGCGTACTGATCAAGATTCTTTTCGATTACATTGAGGGCGGTGAACCGCTAGACGAGTTCCTTGAGGGATTTCCAGACGTCACTCGCGAACAGGCTCTTGCTGTCCTGGAAGCTGCAAAAACAAACCTTCTGGACGATCTTGCAGCGTGAAGATTCTCCTTGACCACAACTTGGACTGGCGATTGATCCGGTATTTACCAGGACACGAGGTCAAGTCCGCTTCAGAAATGAATTGGAGAGAACTCGTAAACGGGTTGCTATTGAAGGAAGCTGAATTGGCTGGTTTCGAAATTTTATTGACTGGTGATACTAACATCAATTATCAGCAGAACATCGCTGGCCGATCCATTTCGCTAGTCACTACAACAATCGGAGAAAAACTCACATTGAAATGATGGCTGATGTGATGGCGGTTTTAACAACAATCAAACCGGGCCAAATCATCGAAGTGTTTCATCCAGATCTGCAATCAAAATAGGTTTGTCCACCAGCCTCCGACATCTGTTTGTCCTCGGTTGCTCTCACTTCTGCAAAATGAATCAATTCGCGAAGATTATAGCTCCATCATTCGCCTAATTCACATCCTGCGCGATTTTGGTGCCGCGTTGTTTCCCGCGCGGATGACCGAGACCGTCGATGAGGGTGACTTGGCTCTTCGGAAAAGATAGGCGGAGCGGCGATCAAAAGACGATCTCGCCTTCAGCCATGACGCGAACTGGATTATCCGGCTGTACAAGATTCGACAGCGTCCAATTATGATGAGCGATGATGTCCTTCGCCGCCAAAGCGGGCCGATCTTTCGTGGTATGCGCGTCGGACACCACAATCACGTCAAATCCCTCACTCGCGGCTCGTCGGACCGTGGTGTCGACGCAAAACTCAGTCGCGTATCCGGTCGCGAGGATCTGATTCGCGCCTAGCATCTTAAGGGTCTCCGCGAGCGTCGAGCGATAGAATGAGTCACAGGCGATTTTCCGAATGAACAGATCGGATTTCTCCTGAATCAGCAGCGGATGCAATTGCCAGCCCGGCGAGCCCGGTTCTAATCCCTCCCCCGGTGAACCATCGTGCTGGATGAAGATCACCGGGACGCCCGCGGCGCGAGCTCTCATCGACAGATTATTGATTCGAGCGAGAACGCCCTCTGCATCGTGCGGAGCCGGTGGCCCCTGGAATAACCCTGTCTGCACATCAATGATCATGAGTACTGGGCTCTTCATGGTTCTCCATTTTTCTGAGTTACGATCTTCTTTAGGTTTAGGTACTTTGAAAAGTAAGTCTTTTGAATTTGGATTCTAAACCGCGAAAGACGCGAAAGACGCGGACTCAACCGCCATTCGCGTGTTCCGTGTGTTCCGCGGTTTGGATCCCAATTTTGTGAGCAATGTACCAGGTCTCCTTCGTCTGCTGCCTCGTCTGATTGCCGATAAATACTGCCCTTACTATAGATCATTTCTCAAGAGCGGAGACGGCTATTCGATCCCGGCGGTCGGATGAACAATCGTGGATCCGTTGCCGGCCGGCAATCGACATTGACAAATCTTTACCGGATCAAGACAGACACTTTCCCCCCCAATCCTTTTGATCGGCGTATCTTGAGCGTGTCAGGCAGGCGATCAGTTTCGTTTGCAACCGGTTCAGGCGGGCGTTGACCATTGCGGATCTACGATTAGCTGCGCCCCATTCCAGCAGTCGGTTAATTGCAAACTTATGGTGATTTTTATGAAGAAGATCGATCGGGCCGGAAGGATCGACAGGCGGTCACCGGAAAACCGTCTCGCTGATCACCAGGAGCATTCTGATCTGGGTTGATGATGATCTGCGCGGCAGGCCTGCGGGCTGCGCCGCCCAGATCATCATCAGTATGAAATGGGCAGGTGTGGAATGGGAACGGTTAGTTGTCTCTGGCCGCGCTTGGTTATTGCGGCCAGGACCACGGTTTATACCATCTCTTCCTGTTTCGCTTCGGGGTCGGCGTCGGTTCGGGCCGGTCCCGGTAGATGATGACGGTCTGCCGTTGTCTTTGACGCGGATCCTCGTATGGCTGCAGGTACTGCGTCTGCGGATACTGTGTCTGCGGATACTGCGGATACTGCGTCTGCAGATGCTGCGGCTGCAGTGGCTGCTGAGTAGGGTCGTAGTAACTCGGCCCTGATGGCCGCGGGTTCGGCGAATTGGATTGAAAGATAGCAAAGGCGATGATCAGGCCAGCCACGATAATTGCGACGATGAGTCCCCAATTATTGGCATCCTTACCTGGAGGGCCCTGATCGCCTTTCGGACCGGCTTGACCGACCGCTCCCTGCGGACCGACCGATCCCGTTGGTTGGATGATAAAAGGAGCTCCCATATTGTTTTGATGAAGAGGGCCTGTTTTTACCGCGGAATCCAACGCTAAAGGTTAGCTATGATGAAAAAATAGCTGAAGGTTGGCCAAACACCGAACACCGATCCGTCGAGGAGAGCCCGCTGCTATTGTTACATTCTCCACGACACCCACAAACAATGTAACAATGTGTATGCAGATAGTCTACAATATTAATGTTAACGCTTTCAGTTCTCTCTTCGCATTGATTCGTCGCTGAAACATTTAGGGGTACCTGGTCAGTGTGTGTAGCAGCGGGACCCGTGGCGGAGTGAAGACCCTGCGGGTCGCCGAACCTCAGCAGTGTACGTCTCAGGGGATGATCCATCCAAAAAACGCATACATCACGCTTGCAACAAGGGCGGCGATGAGCCCGTATTCGATGGCCGTCGCGCCGACTTCCTGACGCCGAAATCGATATTTTTGCCTCATCACGACTCCTTTGACAGTACTTGATAACTTACCGATTACCAATGTGAATCTGTAGGAGATCATAGTAACGTCGTTCGAGGACGATCTCCTTGATCAGGATCAACTCATTCTTGATCCATCTCAAGTGGATAGTATCCAGGCCGGGTTACAATAACCGATCTGGTCCAGACCGGTCGCGGCCGCCTTTCTGCCTTAGCTATTTTTCCGTGCTCCCTGAGCGATTTTGCGCTTCTCCCCAATATTTCCATCCACTCTCTCTGGATAGAATCGGAGAGCCTGGGGCGCACGCAGAAACAGGCGGCTCGTGGAAGCACTGACAACTGCCTTCCAAGGTTGGGGGTCTGGCGCTCCGGGCCAAGCTTCGAATCAAGCTCGGTCTCCGGCTACCTCATCGTTAAGCCCTTCCGATTCAGCCCCTGGATTCCGGGAGGGCTTCGTTGAGGTTATCCCTTTTGGGTTAATCGCCGGCTTCCTCAGTTCGGAAGGTGCGGGATCGTTGCGGTCGCCCCTCCGATCTTCGCCGGCCGCTCTCCTGTCCGCTCTTTCTCTCCTGATTGTTTCGAACAACGAGCCCAGCAGAAAGGCTCCAACCAGCGAGAGCGCCCAACCGGCGGCCCAGTGGGCCCAGGACCAGAGCCAACTGACCGCGATCACGCCCAGGCAGTAGAGAGCGAAGCGCCAGGGCTCGATCTTCCATTCCTCTGCGTTGAGGGCCGTCTCTTCCGGCTTCAGTGGGGGCGCCGCATCGGTCGCCGTCCTGCTCACGTCCATAATCGAATTCCTCCCGGCGCCGTCCGGGAGCCCGCCCCGGCGCTTCGAGCCACCTGCTCAGGACACATCTTTTAGGTTCGAAGAGGCACCATAATCCCCTGACCAGATAATCGTCCCGGCGCCGGTCGAGCTTGAGCCTTGGCCGGGCCTGCGGTCTGTTTTAGCAGATGAAGGAGGCGCGACGACCTTTCGCGTTTCCGCGACCGGTCAATCGATTTGGTTGACCAGACCCTGACCATGACATGACGAAAGGCTCAATGTAACCATCTGATTACATTGAGCCTTTTCGAGTGCGGTCTATCCCTGGGCGATGAGCCGTCGAGTGCGGGCGCGCTGTGAAGCATTCGCCCCCGATGGCGGTCGGTCACTACATAATCGGAATTCCGCCGACTTCCGTAATTACGGCTTCGGCCCTGACTGCCTTGACGAAGCGTGGAGGGACTGCTACGAAGACCAGACCCTCGCCTTCCGGCTCTTGATAGGTCTGGCCCGGCTTGATCATCTTCCGGTCATTGTGTGTCAGGAAGATGATGTTGTTTTTCATCTTGTCCAGTTCTCGGTTTTGATTATCATAAAAAGTTATCGAGGCCTTGATCTGACCGATGGGTTCGGTCCCGACGTTTTTCCAATCTATCAATAGCATCTGTTCATCCTTCTCCTGGGGGGTGCTCCATGGGATCAATCGGGCTCGCACGACCTGGGCTTGAAAATCCCGCGTTTTGAAGATTGGAACGAATGAGCCGAAACATAATAAAAATGCGATAGTTAATGCTTTCATTCATTGAATCCTTATTGGTTAGGTATGAAGGGGGACTCAAATATTCAAGAAACTAAGAGCAGGCTTCGGGATGAAGACCGGCAGTCTTATATAGTGTAGTAAATCGGCCGGATTCGGATTAGGTATTAATTATTAATTCCGAGAGGGGCCGAGGGGGAGAATCGAAATCGAATGAAGTGTGTAACTCTAATCTTTGTAATATTAAGCCTGATGGCTTTGAACTCGTCCTGCGGCCGCCGGCGATCGGCGGAGGGACGAAAGTCGGTTCCGGTCGATCAACTGTGGCGGGGCGAGATCGAGCCGCAGATGCGGCGGGAGGCTCCCTCGGAGGGATATATCGCCAGTGAGGAGGCCTGGGCCAGACTATGGAGAGCCTATCGTGGGAACGAGGAGTTGCCCGCGATCGACTTCAGCAAACAGGTGGTTCTGGTGGGGCTGGGTCGAGATTCCGGCCAGGTCGATATCGAGACCGACTCGTCATGGGCCATTCCTTTGGAGAACGGGAACTTAAAACCGTCCTACACTTATAGCGAGGCCGGTCCCGACAACGCCGCGACCTCCAAGTACGTATTAGTACTGATCGGCCGGGAGGGGGTGAAGATGATCAATGGCCAATCGATCGGAACCGCCGGGCGGTCCGGAGCCTGAAGTTTTCAGCGGCGCGAACCGCAATCTTTTTTCACCATCCCTAACTTTTGTTAGGTGACCACCTATCCGATTCCTGGTAGGCTCCATTCCATAAGGATGATTTTGTGGTCGCGTTCAGTACCGGCTGGACCTCTTACGGTACTGAACGCGAATATTTTAATCACATCTAGCGTAGTTAGAAGTCTCGAAGGGATTCAAACGATGACCAGAGGGCGCAATCTCTTGATGTTGGGGTAACGATTGCGAACTTGGTCAGAGAAGGGGTGCGCCCTCTGGCTATCGTTTGAATCCCTTTGCGACTTCTCTCCAAGAAGATTCCAATCCGGGGGCGGCGGCGTCTCCGGTTACATCTCATCACGGTTCCTTGCCGTAGTTTCGCCGATTTTCCGTGTGGTAATTGAGGTTGGGAGTCGGGATGGGAGTGGGTGTGTGCCTCATCCTCGGTCTGATGTGGGGGGTGACGTGGGGGGAAGTCTGTTGCCGAGAAGGTGGGAGGTGGTGAGCCGGAGACTGACCCGTCAGTCCTCGAGGCCAACGTTCATCCTCGATCTGACGGTGCACCATTCTGATCGGGCGGTTCTCAGTGGGCGGCTTCTGGGGTGGGTTCTCGCTGAGGCTCTGATAGACCCGCACGGGTTTCTTGGTCTCCTCCGTCATCTCCGCCTCGGTGAACGGCCGCATGGATGCGACGAAGGACATCCAACCGATAAAGGCGATGACCGAGACGAGGCAGGTCCAGCCCAGCCATCCGATTCGAAACCTCTTTTTAGGCGGCCCGGCAGGGGCCTGGTTATTCTGTTGTTCGCTCATGGTTCCCTTCCTGATCCTTCCCTCGCCGACGCAGAGCGTAAGATCCGTTATCTCAGAGTTACTGGTTGTAGATGGGGATTTCAGGCAATGAAGATCGATTCAGCGCGCATGGCCGCGCTCGATGGGAGATTGATACTCGACTTTATCAGATTTGAAAAGATGCGGCGCCGAAATTTTACGTGGGGGCGCGGTAGTGCGGCTCGGACGGGAGCGCTTGGGACGGCCGGAATGGGCACGTGTCTTGCTTGATCGATAGTGCGGGACCTCTTTATCTTCTCTTTAATAACAAGGCCCAAAAGTGTGGTGTCTGTCCCATATACATGAAGATTGAAATCATTACAGGGATCAGTTCTTAATAGATACTACTGGGTATGGTCGGTGGGTTGAGAGATGGCGCGGTCGCGCCGGGGACTCAATCAGACTTCACACGGTTGGCCCGCGTGGTCGGGGATTTGATCTGATCCTCCGACGCTTGCGCGGGGATGAGAGAAGGAGAAAGATCATGAAGAGCGCGGTACGGCAGAGTTCGCCAATCAACAGGTCCAAGACGCCCTTGATCGATGCGTGGTCGACGGAAGTGCGCATTGAAGCGGGCGGAGTCAATCTGGAGGGAGAGCTGAGCTTGCCGAGGCTGGCCCAGGGGATCGTCCTCTTTGCGCATGACCAGGGTGGCCGTCAGAGCCTGTATCATCAAATGATCGCGCGTGCTTTTCGGACCTTCGGCATCGGCACTCTGTTGGTGGACCTCCTGACCCCGGAAGAAGAACGCAACGATCTCTACCTGAGCGATCTGCGGTACGACGTCGGATTGCTGGCCGAGAGGCTGGTCGATACCAGCCATTGGTTGGAGGAGTCGGAGAGCTGGATCCGCGAGCAGGCCCGGCCCGAGACGCTACGCCAGGGCTATTTTAGCGTGAGCATCGGCGGCGGGGCGGCGCTGGTTGCGGCGGCCGTGTTGGGCGAGAGTCTCGGCGCGGTGGTCCTCTGCGGAGGCCGACCCGATCTGGCGGGCGCGGCCCTGGCCGAGGTCAAATCGCCCTCGCTCCTGATCGTCGGGGGGCATGACCAGACGACCCTGGCGCTCAATCTGGAAGCGTATGACGCGTTGAACTGTGAAAAGCAGATGAATATCGTTTCCGGCGCGCCCCACCTGCCGGGGGCTTCGAGCGCGCTCGATGAGGCCTCGCAACTGGCGGCGGGCTGGTTCCGGCGATATCTGCAACCCTGAATCGTTGCCCCTCGATGTGAATAGACCTCCGGCCGGCCCCTGGGCAGCCCGACCCTCATGGGATTTTAGTTATTCCCCTTTATGATTGGCGATTGAACTCTATGGCGTTCGCCTCTTCAGCGCGAGCAACGTCCATTGGATGAGTCGATCATCCGGCAACAGGGCCTGGGTGCTCATGGTGTAGTTGAGTCCCTCCAGACGTTTCTTGAGACCCTTCTCGATGCCGCCGTAGGAGAGCAGGAGCGGAACGATCAAGACCCGGCTCTCTTCGGCGGAGGCGCGTTCGACTACCCGGCGCAGTTCGGCGGTGGCTTGCGAGCGCACCGGTTCCGGCGCGTCGTCGCGCACCGTCAGGTACTCGATGCGTTTGTAATGGCTGGCTTTGCGCATGCGCCGGACGAGGCGCTCCATGTCGGCGAGCCACTTCGCATTGTCTTCGTCGGAGACCGGCCCGTGCGCCACGACGATGACGACCTCGCGGGCGGGCGTTTGACTGATGCTCGAGGCGCGGGAGAGCAGGATCTCGGAGACCACCGGATCGTCGTCGAGCGCCCTCGACCAGCGGATCGGGACGGGCGATTTGACGGGCGTGGTCGGGTCCATCGCGGCTTCGTCGCCCGGGGCCCCGTGGTCGTGGTGCTCGGCGGCGTCGCCATGACCATGCGACATCTTGGCGAAGACCGCCAGCTCCGGCGGCGCCGTTTCGCGCAGACCCAATAGATACTGGGTCGCCGTGATGACCGAGCTGTGCGAAGAGACGAAGAGCGGGACCGTCACGATCTCGCGGATGCCCCGAGCCGTCAGGCGATTGATCGCCTCTTGCAGATTCCGTTTGGTCGCCATCCCGAAGGCCACCTCGACCGGCATGGTCTGATTCGCCCGCTGCGCCAGTCTGTTCACCTCTTCATTCCAATTCTGCGTTCCGCCGTGCGCGAGCAGCAACAACCCGACCTCCAACGCTCGCGGCGGATGACCCGCTCGTTTCGCGACGGCGTTCGACGCGCCTTGGGCCAGGACTGACATGCTCAAAAAGATCGTGAGGATAATTGCGATCCAAGCTTCTGCAGTTCGACTTACAACGCGAATCATGGGGATCATCTCCTTGGGTGTTCTGCTCTACAATTCCCATTCGGAATTGCCGGGACCGGCGGGGGCTTGATCGTACCGGCGTCGCCGCACCGGGCACTCCATTCCTTTCACCAACCGGCAGACCATCTCGCATGGAATTAATCTTGAAATTCGTTTTCAATATGTGTGCAAATTTTATGAGCATGCTAATGGCTTGTCAAGCCAAAAGAGATCTGAGGAGGGGAAGAGAGGGGGTCAGGGACTGGAGGCTTTAGCCCGGGCGTTTCATCGCTTGCGCCTGCACCGCCGTGATCGCCACCACGTCGACGATGTCTTCGGCCTTACATCCACGGGAGAGGTCATTGGCCGGTTTATCGAGGCCCTGCAGAATGGGGCCGATGGCGGTGGCGCCGGCCAGGCGTTCGGTCAGCTTATAACCGATGTTGCCGGCGTTGAGGTCGGGGAAGATCAGGACGTTGGCGCGGCCGGCCACCGTTGAACCCTGGGCCTTGGAGGCGGCAATATGGGGAATCAGCGCCGCATCGAGCTGCAGTTCGCCGTCGACCTCCAGGTGCGGAGCGCGGGCGCGAACGGTCTTGGTGGCCTCGATCACCTTGTCGACCTTCGGATGTTCGGCGCTGCCCTTGGTCGAGAACGAGAGCATGGCCACGCGCGGTTCGGCATCG
Source organism: Blastocatellia bacterium (assembly GCA_035280505.1). Taxonomy (GTDB): domain Bacteria; phylum Acidobacteriota; class Blastocatellia; order RBC074; family RBC074; genus JAKEHZ01. The sequence continues at coordinate 26,111 of DATEFT010000874.1, forward strand.
AGCAGGGCCCGGCAGGTCTGGGAGGACGAGATCGCGATCTCCGCCAACTGTGAGGCGGTGGGATTGATGACCACGGCGGCGTCGGCGAAGATCAATGCGCCGTCCTCGCCGAACTCCCGATTCGGAACGACCATGACGAAGACCGACGAGACCACGCTGCACCCCTGGCGGAGCCCGATGGTGATCAGCGCCGCGCGCACGGTATGGGCCGTGGTGTTGGTCGCGCCGGCCACCGATCCATCGGCCTTGCCGTTGCGCACCATCATATTGCCGAAATAGAGCGGGTCGAGGATCTGCCGCCGGACCTCGTCGAGCGTGGAGCCCTTGACCCGGCGGATCCCGTAAAGTTCCTGAGCGTAGCGGTCCAGATCGGGCGACCGGCGGTGATCCAGAACCGCGACGTTGGTCAAGGAGACGCCGAGCCCGGCGGCGCGGCTCCGGATTTGCTCTTCGTCGCCGATCACGGTGATCCGGGCGATGCGTTCTTCGGCTACTTTGGCCGCCGCGATAATGGTCCTTTCGTCTTCGCCTTCGGGCAGGACGATGTGTTGGGTCGAAGTCGCGGCGCGGCTTCTCAGATTTTTCAAAATATCCATAGAGACTATGATCGAACTGCTAGCAGATGCCGGCGAATCGCCGATGTTATTCGTTGGTTGTGACGCTGTTGGTCGCATTGCGACGGCGTCGCAGATAGACCAGCAACAGGATGATCAGCGCGACGCCGATCACGATGCTGACGACGGTGCTGTAGATCTGGATATACTCCGCCGCGGTTCGCCAGTTTCTGGCGAAGACGATGCCCAGGAATAGGAGCAGGCTATTCCAGAGGGCGGCGCTGACGGCGGAGAGCAGGGTGGTGGCGGGCAGGCTCATCCTCGACATTCCGGCGAAGAACGAGATGATGGCGCGGGTCCCCGACAGAAACCGGTTCGCCACAATCACTCCATAGCCGTAGCGTCTGAACAGTTTTTCGACCTGGAGCAGGGCGCTGGTCGGAAGCCAGCGGCCGAACCTCCCGGCCATCAGGTGCGGCTCGAAATATCTACCCAGCAGATAGGCCGTCATGAAACCGAAGGTGCTGCCGAGGGTTGCGGCGACCAGACATTGGATGAAGTTGATGGATCCCACTCCGATCAGCGTTCCGGCGAAGACGATCAGCATATCGCTTGGCGACGGGGGGAAGATATTTTCAATATAGGCGATGAAAAATATTAGGGCCAGCACACCATACGGCGGCAGTTGTTGAAGCCAGGTAATAAACTGATCCATTAATTCCATGACATCGATTTTACCGTATTGCCAACGAGGAGCGCCTGCAGGCGATCGCGCGAAGGGCATTTGGAGGACCAAATTGTAATTCCGAAAGTAGTTTAACAGGAGAGCGACCTGCGCATCTAGGTCTCACTTTCGGTTCTCTTTCAGAATTTTTACCAGATCTGCGACCAGCTCTTCCAGTCCCAGGACGGCGAAATCTTCCGAGGCATGCTCCCAGAATTCGTGCAGATTGGCGGCGCCGCTCTTCTCATACGCGGCCGCCTGCAGCAACAGATCCAATTTATCGGCAGCCTTGACCAGTCGGGCCTCCAGACTTTGTCGTTGCTCATACTCCTGCCACAACTCGAAATAGAGCCGGCCGGACTCGCCGAGTCCGTCGAAGATCTCCCGGGCGACCTGCTCGTCGGCGGCTCGGAGCAGGGCCGGTTCGAAATACCGCTTGATGGTGCTCGGCAGATCCCCGGTGCGGGACTCGGTCAGATCGTGAATGAGCGCCATTCTCAGGACGCGTTCGGTCTCGACCGGCATTCCGCGCGCGCGCGCGCGATCCGCGAGCGCCATGGCGACGAAGGCCACGCCGAAGGAGTGGGCGGCGACCGATTCGACCTCGCGCACGCCCCGCAACAGCCAGCCCGTCCGCGGAATGGCTTTCAGTCTCGCCAGCTCGTCGAAGAAATGGATCCAATTGCTCGCCTCGATCTTCACATAACTGAAGCTACTGATTTTGACCCCTTCCGTCAATAAAATTCAGAGCGGGGCCGGGAATTCATTGGAACCGGCAACTTATGATATATTTACCTTTTGGCCGGAGGCCACAACTAGACCAACTGCTCAGAGAGATTCAGATTCATGCGTTATCCGGATTCATTCGAACTGGCGGGCCGGAAACTTTCGCCGCCACTGGTGCTCTCGCCGATGGCGGGGGTGACCGATTCGCCGTTTCGCCGTCTCGCCAAAAAATGCGGCGGCATCGGCCTGATCGTCACCGAATTCATCAGCGTTGAGGGATTGACGCGAGGCAATCTCCGTTCCCATGAGATGATGCGGTTCACGCCGGAAGAGCGCCCGATCGCCATCCAGATCTTCGGCTATGACGAGGTCCGGATGAGGTGGGCGGCGGAGATCGCCGAAGAGACCGGCGCCGATTTCGTCGATATCAACTGCGGCTGCCCGGCCAAGAAGGTGATCAATGGGGGCGGCGGCTCGAACCTGTTGCGGGACCTGCCGCAGCTCAAAAAGATTCTGACGGGGGTCAAGCAGACTATTTCGATCCCGATGACGGTGAAGATTCGCGCCGGTTGGGACGACCGTTCGATCAATTGTGTCGAGGTCGCCAAACTGATTGAGGACTGCGGCGGCCAGATGGTGACGCTGCACGGCCGCACCCGCGTCCAGGGGTATCGGGGCTGGGCGGATTGGGAACTGGTGCGCCGGATCAAGGAGCAGGTCTCGATTCCCGTCTCGGGGAGCGGCGACATCCTCAAACCTGAAGACGCGCTGCGCCGATTCGACGAGACCGGATGCGATGCGGTTCACATCGGCCGGGGAGCGATCGCCAATCCGTATATCTTTCGCCAGACCTGGGAGACCATGAACGGGTTGCCGGTCTATCAGCCGACGCCGCGCGAGATGCACGGATTGTTGCTCGAATTCCGCGATAATCTGCGCGAAAGGATGCCCGAAAAAGGGGTCATCGGGCGGATGAAGATGCTCTCGGCCCAATTTCTGCGGGGCGCGCGGAACGGCGCTCACCTGCGAACGGCGGTTCTGAGATCGAACACGGTCGAGGAGATGGAACCACTGTTTGAAGAGTATTTCCGATTTGCCGAGATCTATGGAATCGACACGGAACTCCAGAGCGCGCCGGACGAACAGGCGGAACTGGCGGAGTGCGGCATTTAGAGCTTCTTAGATAATGAGATCGAGACCGGCCGGTCGTCGCCGACCCACTATCGAAAAAATCTCGATCAGCCGGTTGACACCCGGCGCCGAGGTCAGTACTATGCGCTTTCGTTTTTGGCCAGGTAGCTCAGTTGGTAGAGCAACGGACTGAAAATCCGTGTGTCGGCGGTTCGATTCCGTCCCTGGCCACCTTTAAAAACAACGATTTACGGCCACCAATCAGGTGGC
>DATEFT010000875.1:0-6082 GCA_035280505.1 Blastocatellia bacterium
GTGAACCTGGCGCTGGAGTTCCAGACTTACGAGCACGTCGCTCCGATCATCTCGTCGAAGTTCATGGAGGCCAACATCCCGGTGATCGCGATCGAGATTCCTCATCCGGGAGCCACCTATTTCGGCGCCGACAACTATCAGGCGGGCGTGATCGGAGGGCGCGCGCTGGGACGCTGGGCCAAAGAGAACTGGGAGGGGCGAGCGGAAGAGTTGCTGCTGTTGGAGCTTCCGATTGCGGGCTCGCTGCCGCAACTGCGGATTACGGGGACGCTGGCCGGCCTGAGCCAGGCGCTGCCGGGGGGCGAAAACTGCCCCGCGACGCGGTTGGATGGGAGAGGAGCCTTCGAGGCCAGCCTGGATGTGGTGCGTCGCCACCTGCGCCATACCCGGCCCAAACGAACGCTCGTCGCCGCCGTCAACGATCCCAGCGCGCTGGGCGCTCTGCGGGCCTTCGAGGAGGCGGGCCGCGCCCACCTCTGCGCCGTCATGGGCCAGAACGCGATCCGGGCCGCGCGCGAAGAACTGCGTCGCCCGGGGACCAGGCTGATCGGCAGCGTCGGCTATTTCCCGGAACGATACGGCGACGAATTGATCCCACTGGCCATCGCCATCCTGCAAAAGAGGCCCACCTCGGCCGCCGTCTTTGTGAAGCATCAACTGATCACCCCCAAGAACGTCGGACTGATCTATCCGGCGCAGACCGACTCCTAGATGTACGGAAGCGGATTGACTCCAATCGTCAACCCATTAAGATGAACGCTCTCCTCGACGAGACGAGTTTTATTACAACCAGGAGCGAAACTATGAAAATTGGAATTATCGGCGCCGGGAACATCGGCGCGACCGCGGCCAAACTGTTGGTCGCGGCCGGACATGACGTGGCCATCAGCAATTCGCGCGGGCCCGAGTCGTTGCAGGAACTGGTGGCGGCGTTGGGCGAACGGGCGCAGGCCGTGACGGTCGAGGCGGCGACGCGATTCGGCGAGGTGGTGTTGCTCTCGATTCCCTTCGGGAAGTACAAATCGCTCTTGCCCGCACCCTTCTACGGCAAGATCGTGATCGATTCGAACAATTACTACCCGGAGCGTGACGGAAAGTTTCCTGAACTGGATTCGGGGCAGACCACGTCGAGCGAACTGCTCTCCGCGCACCTGCCCGGCGCGCGAATCGTTAAGGGGTTCAATACGATCTGGTCCGAACATCTGAAAGCGCAAGGCCAGACCGGATTGCCGCTCGCCGAACGGCGGGCCATCTTCATCGCCGGTGACGATTCGCAGGCCAAAGAGATCGTCGCCCGATTGATCGAGGAGATCGGATTTGCGGCGGTGGACATGGGATTTCTGCACGAAGGCGGAGCCCGGCAGCAGCCCGGAACCGCCGTCTATAACCGCAACCTGACCGCGGTCGAAGCGAAAGATCTGGGGTGACCGGCGGATTTCATCAGGCTCGGGATTATTTGATCGAAGGGCTTGATTTGTGCGCATCATGGTAGTAAATGGACAGGTGGAGTGTTGAAATTGCGGGCAGGCAAGCATGAAAGATTTGAAATTTGAGATCTGAACCGCGAAACACGCGAAAGGTGTTCGATTCCGCGTCTTTCGCGTGTTTCGCGGTTTGTGGATTAAGTGGCGTCTAAGTCTTTCACCATGATCAACCAAAACCATGAAAAACAGTCCAGCTACCTATTCATCTTCAACCATCGAATCAGAAGGGAAGAGAGGTCGGGATCGGGTTCGTCGGGCGATCGGAGTGGCATTTCTGGCGATCGTCTGCAGTTGCGTCACCGACGTGGCCTACGCGCTCCAGGGGGTGACCGGCATTCATGACCCGTCGTCGATCATCAAACACAATGGGGTCTATCACGTCTGGGGGACGGGCGATCAGATCTACCATCTCATGTCGACCGACTTGATCAATTGGAGCCTCGGTCCGACGGTCTTTCCGGCCGGGCAATGGCCGAGCTGGATCAATACCTACGTCCCCGGCTTCGGCGGTTTCTTCTGGGCGCCGGAGTGTATCTATCTGAACGGGAAATACTATCTCTACTATTCGTGTTCGACCGGAGGCCGGCCCAGCGCGATCGGCTTGGCGACCAGCACGGATCTGGTCAATTGGACCGATCAGGGGATGGTGGTCTATTCGGACAACGTTACCCGCTACGGCTCGATCGATGCCGCCGTCTTCCAGGATGCCGAAGCCAATCTCTGGTTCGTCTTCGGTTCGCACCTGAACGGGATCTGGATGGCGCAACTGGACCCGGCGACCGGGAAACGGTTGAACTCCACCCTCATCAATGTCGCCAACGTGAACGATGCCGAGGCGGGCTACGTCGTGCGGCACGGCGGATACTACTATCTCTTCTACAACCGCGGGATCTGCTGCAACGGAACCAACAGCACCTATCACATTCAGGTGGGCCGCTCCATCAATCCCAACGGCCCCTATGTGGATCGCAGCGGCCGCGCTTTGAGCAACGCCACCGGCACTCCTTTTCTGAGCACCTCCGGCCGGTATTTCGGGCCCGGACACGTCGGATACTTCTCCGAGAACGGAGTCGAATATCTCACCCACCACTTCTACGATAGTGACGTCTTCGGGGTGCCGACCTTGCGGGTCAGCAACATGCGCTGGGATAGCGCCGGTTGGCCTTATGCCTCCGCCGATTGGATCGAGAGCGGCACGTACCGCATCACCAACCAGGGGAACGGCCTGGTCTGGGATGCCTGGGGCTGTGCCGGCAATCCCCTGGACGCCATCGCGCAGAACACCTACCTGGGCAATCGCTGTCAGCAGTGGAACTTTTACAGCCTGGGCAATGGTCTCTATCGAATCGCCTCCGCGCAGAGCGGGCTGGCGGCCGAGGTCTTCAACTGCTCCCCCGCCGCGGGCGCGAAGCTGGACCTCTATAGTTACTGGGGCGGAAACTGCCAGCAATTCAATCTCGAACGCGCGAGCGACGGGAGTTACGTCTTCTCCTCCGCCAACGGATACCGGGTGGTGGAAGTTCCCAATGCGACCAACGTCGTGGGCACACAATTGCAACTCTGGGACTATAACGGCTCCGGCGCGCAAAGATGGCTGATCACCGCGCCCTAGGTTATGACCCGGCCCACTCTCTTCGTTTACCAGCCGCGAAACACGCGAAAGACGAGAAGTCATCAATCCTTGGCGTGTTTCGCGGTCGATTCTGCAGACCCGCCCATAGCCAAAATTCGTCCTTGCGCGTAGAATAGATCCGACGATTAAACAGGTGCCCGCAACAATTCAATCTAGACATAGTCATGATCAAATCCCTCTTTGCGGCGGCATTGCTGACGATCGTCCTGTGTGCGACCACCGTGGATACGCAGACCTCGACGCCGGTCCTCACGGCCAACCAGCGGATTGCGGCGCTCTCCGCCGCGTCGGCCTGCGCCAAACATCAATGGAAGAGACAGGGCCGCGCCCCGATCGGATACATCAAGGGGATGACGGCGACCTATGCCAGGGTCTACTGTGAGAGCCGGAGATCGGCGGAGACGGCGGTCAGCATCATGAAGCAGCCGACGCGCGGCAACGCGCAGGATGCGCTCGTCTGGTACGGCAAAGACGGTCCGACCGACGCCGATCGGCTGCGCATTCTGTTCACTCTCGGGATCGGGCTGGGCATGCGTGAGAGCACCGGAAATCTGACCGAGGGGCCGGACCGGGCGGCGACGGGGCTGACGGCCATCAGCGCTCATGCCGGGCTCTTTCAAACCAGCTATGATTCCCTCAAGACCTCGCCCTGGCTGGCGCGCCTCTATGAGTATTACCGGGCCCACCCTGAAGCCTGTCACCGTGATCTCTACCAGGAGGGCGTCCCCGACAAGAAGCGGCCGGTGGTCGGAACCGGCCCCGCCGCGGAATTTCAACGGTTCACCAAAGCCTGTCCGGCTTTTGCGGCCGAATATGCCATGGTGGTGCTCCGGGTTAACCGCAAGCAGTTCGGTCCGATGAACGGAAAAAGAGATGTGGAGTATGTGCAGGCTTGCCACGATCTGCTCCGGCAAGTCGAATCGGAGGCCGGCTGCACCCCCTGAAATCCATCCCACGAAAGACGCGAAAGCCGCGAAAATCGATATTTTCGCGGCTTTCGTGATGATGAAGGCGACGGCGGGAGTCGAACCCGCGATCAAAGTTTTGCAGACTTCTGCCTTGCCACTTGGCTACGCCGCCATCATGCCGCCTCGGCGACCTCGATCTGAAAAGTGCGGTGGGCCCTCGGCGCCCACCGCCAGAGATGCAGGTTATCGTTGCGTTAACTACAGACGGAACTCGAACCTCACCTTAATCACTTTCAGTGAAGGCTATTTATAATACCTAGTATGCGACTGGGAATTTATACCTGATTGCCGAAATCGAGTCAACCACAAATCGGCAGGGGCGGCCGGATTTTGTGCGAATGATAAGCCCGCCCGGGCAAATTCCCACTACTACACTTCTATTAGATGGGATCGACGGGGCGCGTGTTCGGAGCGGGACCGTACAGAACGAATCAAAAAATGGCGTGATAATGCGCGCTGTAAATTTGATCCTAACCGGCGAAGACGCGGAGTCCGCGTCTTTCGCGGTCGATTATCGAGATGGGGCAGGAGGTGAATATTATGGAAGATACAGCCGACCGCGTCCGCGCCAATACGTCCCCTGAGATCAACGCCCGGCTCGACCGGGAGATCGAAGACCGCCTTCGGTATTATTCCACCGCGAGCAAAGCGGACCTCGCGCGGCGGATCCAGGAGCTGGACCGTGAATGGGACATCGAGCGATGGCTGGAGACGAACGCTTCGGCGCTGGCCGGCCTGGGGGTTGCCGCCGCCGCCGCCACCGGCAACCGGAAGTGGCTGATCGTTCCAGGCGTGGTGCTCTCATTTCTCTTTCAGCATGCCGTTCAAGGATGGTGTCCGCCCATTCCGGTCTTTCGCCGTTTCGGCATCCGGACGCGCGAAGAGATTGATCGCGAGAAGTACGGGCTCAAAGCGCTCCGCGGCGACTTCGATGCCGTGGCGTCCACCTCACGGGCTAACGGCGCCGCGCGCGCCGACGAGGCCTTATCGGCGGTCGATGCTTAAGCCGCCGGGACCGGGCCCCCGAAGAGTCTGAGGAATGCCATCACTGCCTTATGAGACCGATCGATTGGCACTCGATGTTCATCCCGACGATGAGTCTGGTCGAGATCCTCATCCGGGGAACAGTCGTCTATCTCTTATTGTTTGTCTTCTTGCGGATTTTGCGCCGCGACCCCGGGGCGCTGCAGATCTCGGATCTGCTCGTGATCGTGATCATCGCGGATGCGACGCAGAATGCGATGGGAAGCAAATACGAATCGATCACGGAGGGCGCGGTCCTGGTCGGGGTCATTATGTTTTGGAATTACGTCCTGGATTGGATCGCCTATCGAATCCCGAGCTTCGGAAAGTTACTGCGGGCGGCTCCCCTGGTTCTGATCAAGAACGGCGTGCTGAACCGGCGGCATCTACGGAGAGAGATGATCACCATCGAGGAATTGATGAGTCAATTGAGAGAGCAGGGAGTGGAATCTGTCAAAGAGGTGAAGCTCGCTTGCCTGGAAGGGAATGGGCGCATCAGTGTCGTGAAGCTGGATGGTTCGGATGGGCCGGGTGCCGATCGATCCCCGGCTGCCGCCGGATAGCCCGGTCAGGTTCAGGAATCATGATCTTAAAGATCCCCGGCCCGATGGAATCAGGCGCGAAACTTGCATCGAACTGGCATGGACATCGATGAGCCGTTCGATTTCAAGCTGCGCATCTGCGCGTTCGAGGAGGAGAAATTATGCCAAGAGGAGATAAGTCGAAATATACGGAGAAACAGCAACGACAGGCTGAACATATCGAAGAGGGATATGAGGACCGCGGCATCGGAGCGGACGAGGCCGAACGACGAGCCTGGGCGACCGTCAACAAGAGCACCGGGGGCGGCAAGAAGAGCGGCTCCGGTCGCGGCAAGAAGGTCAATAAGGCGCCTGCCAAGAAGGGCGGAAAGCTGGGCGGACAGGCTTCCGCCGCGCGTTCGGCGGCGGCCAAGTCGATGTCGGCTAAGAAGG